>NZ_FSRT01000001.1:348838-697676 GCF_900143015.1 Fibrobacter sp. UWB11
GTGTTGAGCGGCTTTCTGATGTCGGCGGTCAAGTTACTCAAGTTCTCGGTCGTCTTTTCGAGGTTCTTGAGTGTGCGCGAAATGCTTTCTGCGTTTTCCGGATTCAGCACACGGGCAAGTCCGTCTACAATCGGATTCGCCTTGTTAAAAATGTCGCCCATCTGTCCTGTAATTTGGTCGAACATCGAAGCTGCTGCCGGAACGTAACCGCCTTCTGGAACGTTGGGTTCGCTGAATGTTCCGCCCGAAAGAATAACTTGCTTTTCACCGGTAAGGTTCATGCCTGCGGTGAGCCCTGCTCGAGTCCCTTTCTTGATAGGCGTTCCCTGTGTGACCTTGAATGCAACGACAACTTGATTCAAGTTTTGTTCGTTAATCGTGATGCTTGTGACGCTACCGACGGAGATACCGTTCAACTTCACCTTGGCGTCGACGAAAAGTCCATTTACGTCCGTGTCGAAAATGGTGTAGTAGTTGTCGAACTGCTCGCTCAGGTAACGCTTGAGCACATAGCCTAGGAATATGCAAATCAATACTCCGCAAAAGAGCATGAATGCGCCTAGTTTAATTCTTTCGGATCGGGTGGTTTCCATATATCTTCAACTCAATCAATAAATTCAAAGTTGTAAAAGTCCGTGGCATTGTTTTCTTTGGGACATTGCCTGTTAAAGAAATGCCTGAGAATCGGGTCGTCTGATTCCATGCCTTCTTTGAGCGTCGCATCCTTCAAGACGTATCCGTCCTTGAGGTAAACGAATCGGTCGCAGACGATTTTAATGCTTTCCAGTTCGTGGCTCACAATCACCATCGAAACGCCGAGCGTGTCGCGCAGTTCGAGGAGCAGTTCGTCGAGCGAACGGGCGGTCACCGGGTCGAGGCCTGTGGACGGTTCATCGCAGAACAGGAGTTCTGGCTTGAGAGCTATCGCGCGGGCAAGGGCTGCACGCTTCTTCATACCGCCAGAAATTTCGCCGGGGTACTTGTGGAACGCGTGGAGCAAGTGAACTTTTTCAAGACGGTCGGCGACAATAGCTTCCATCTGGCTCTTGGGCATGTAGGGCATGCTACGCTTGAGCGGGAGCATCGCGTTTTCGGCAACGGTCAAGTCCGCAAGGAGTGCGCCACTCTGGAACAAGACTCCAGTACGCATGCGGGTATCGCTGTCGAGACCATCCTTGGGACCAAATGACTTTCCGAAGTACGTAATCGTGCCTTCGTCCGACTTGATGAACTTCAACACGTTGTTTAAAAGTGTTGACTTACCGCAACCGGAGCTTCCGAGCACCATGCGAATTTCGCCCTTCTTGACGCCGAACGAAATATCCTTGAGGATTGTTTCGTTCCCGTAGCTCGCTTTCAAATGGTCAACTTTTAGAATTTCGTCCATATTGACCTCTAGTAGAAAATGAAGGCGAAAAGGGTGTCAGAAATCACGATGGTACAAATGGCTGCCACAACGCTTGACGTAGTCGCTTTACCGACTGCTTCTGCGCCGCCATGGGCGTTCAAGCCCTTGTTGCAAGCGATGAGCGTTACAATCCAGCCAAACACGAGTGCCTTGATGGTGCTCTTGAGGAAGGTCATCGGGTCGATGCCGTCGCGGAGCCCCATCATGTAATTCGAGAAGGAAATATCGCAGAAGAAATACGCAATGAGGAATCCGGCAAAACTACCGACGATGGATGCGCTAAATGAGAGGATCGGTGTCGTGACACTTAACGCAATGAATCGCGGGACAACAAGGTACTGCACCGGCGGGATAGCCATGGACTTTAACGCCTTGACTTCTTCGCAAACGCTCATGTTTGCAATTTCTGCCGCCATGGCACTGCCGGAACGCCCGGCCAAAATAATCGTTGTAAGGAGCGGGCCGATTTCTGCAAAAATAAGGAACCCAAGCCCTGAAGCGAGGTAAGAACCGCCGCCCACAGCATTCAACATCACTGAACTCTGCAAGGCCATCGTAAGGCAAATCAATCCCACGAACAAGAAGCAAATTCCCATGGCTTCGCTGCCCGACTTGAACATCTGCTTGGTAATCCCGCCAAAGTGGATTTTACCCTTGTCGAACGGACCGATAACCGTCCAATAAATGGACATGAACAGGAGCTTGAGAACTTCGAACGTTTCTCGGATGAGCATGAACCCGATGTTACCCATCATTTCGAGAACATTATTTGTCTCGCGTTGAGGTCTTTCGGGCGGCTCCATCTTGCGGAGGTTCTGCAAGTGTTGCTTGATTTCCGGGGAAAAGTGGGCGAGGACAAGCTTGTTGCCCGTCTTTTCGGAAAGTTCCGCTAAAAGTGCAAAAAAGGCATCGGCGCTGTAGTCCATAGAGGTCAGGCTTGATCCGTCAAGATAAAGCTCCCCTTTGGAGAGTGCACTCCTGCAATTAGAGAGCAGCCTTTTGCTGTTCGCCGCAGTCAGTGCGCTAGGCAAAACTATCGATGTCGTTTCCATTGGGCGACAATTTAGAAAATTTTAAAACATGGCTGTGCTAAATCACCCCGTTTTCTTTCAGGAATGTTGAAATTTCGGCTAAAAACGCAAAAATCGGAGATGAATGGATGTGCTCGTTAAACATTTTCTATTTTTACATTTATGGCAGATTTCCGCAGAAACAACCGCTTTAAGGGCAATGGTAGCTCGTTTAAAGGCCCGCGCTTGAACCGCAATAACGATCGTCGTGATGGTCGTCGCGAACTTGGCCGTCAGCAAGGTGGCGAATGCTTTACGCTCCGCATCGAAAAGATGGTGCAAGGGGGCGAGGGCATGGCTCGCTTGGAAGATGGTCGCGTGTGTTTTGTGGCGGGAGCGCTGCCGGGTGAACTTTGCAAGGTTCGCTTGACGTTCCAGAAAAAGGACTTTACCAAGGGCCGCGTTGTCGAAGTGATTGAACCGAGCCCGGATCGTGTGAAGCCGCGTTGTCCGCTGTACGGCAAGTGTGGCGGTTGTAGCCTGCAACATCTAGCCTCCGAAAAGCAAGCGGAGTATCTGGAAAAGGTCGAACGCGAAAATTTTAAGCGCCTCGCTCATGCGGAATTGCCCGAAGATTTTGTCATCCATACGGGGAACGCCTGGGGTTATAGGAACCGTGCTCGAGTTGTGTTCCGCGGCAATGTCGGTGGCGATGCTTATGCGAATCGTGAAGGTTCTGCGAATTGCGCGCGTTTTGGTTTCCGAGGCGAAGAAAGCAACAACATTGTCCCGTTCGAAAATTGCCCTGTGCTCACGGATGCGCTGAACGAATTTTTGCGTGGCCCGGCGGCAACGCTTATCAGCGATGGACTCGTGGGCGGTTCAAAAAATGCAGGTGGTCGTGGCGATTCTCGCAGGCTCCCTCGCGAACTTGACGTGAACATTTTCGATAACGGTGCGGGCGAGGTTTCGTTTTACTACCCAGGAATGCACAAGTCCGAATTCGACGCTCATGCCATAAGCATCGTTGAAATTGGTGGCCGCAAAATCGAAGCGGATGCCTCCGTATTTTTCCAAAGCAACTTGGGACTTTTGCCGAAGCTTGTCGATGCGGTGCGCAAGGCGGTCGATGAAGGTCTTGCAAGCGGTAAGGCAACGAACGATTGGCTAATTGACTTGTTTAGCGGTGTCGGATTCTTTGCTTGCATTTTGCAGGACAAGTTCAAAAAGATTACGACCGTCGAACGTGAAGATGGTTGCTTAAAACATGCAAAGGTTAATTTGTCTGTTTCGGTGGCAGTTTCTACTACAATCTCGTCGGCAACTCAAAACGCGTCGGAGATTCCCGCAACATCTTGCATTCCCGAAATCGAAAACATTTCTGCGCCTGCCGAAGATTGGCTCCTCGAAAACGTGGTAGACATGCCCGCCACCCTCATCGTGGACCCTCCGCGAACGGGCCTTCCCAAAGAAGCCCTTTCTGCCATCGTCAAAAGCTCTGTCAACCGCTTGATTTACGTTTCTTGCGACCCCGTGACCCTTGCTCGTGACTATGCCAAGTTCGCCGAGGCCGGTTTTACGCTTTCCCATGCCGAAGGCTTCGCTTTTTACCCTCAAACACCCCATCTTGAAATGATGTTTGTACTTGACAGATAGTTTTTTGCTATTTTAAAAAGTGCTGTTGGGAAAAAATAGAGGGATACAATGAAAAACTCAAAAAAAGTCATGATGCTTGCAACACTTGCATTGGGTGCGATGTTTGCGGGCTGCTCTAAACCAGATCCTGTTATCGCTTGCGGCCGTGAGTGGAATCCGGCTGTGAATATTGTTGCGGATACCGGTAGCGTGTTCCGCATGGCCGACGAGCTCATCGTTCAAGTTCGTTATGGTACAGGCTTTGACTTTAATGAACTGAAAATTGCGTTCTACGAAGGTACGCTCCAAAACAAGGGGCCGCAAATTTGGGAACACAAGGCTCGAGTTACAAGCAGGCTTGATTCCTACACGCTCGAAGGGCGTTCTCGTCGCGGCGGCTATGCAACGGCCCGCGAAATGACGAAACTCAAGGCTCCTGGAACAGTGGTGATTGAAGTCTCGTCTGAAAACGGCCTGATTGCTACAAAACAGCTTTCTATTGTCAATCAATAATTGGTTAATTTGATGAATAAAATAAAATTCTTGAGTGGAATGTTTGTTGCTGCAATGCTTATCGCTTGCGGTGAATCCGAAGTTACTGTTGATTATAAATTAAGCTCTCCAGTTACATTGGAACTGTATACCGAAAGTTATTATGCTACTTTGGATCTGAAGGGCGAAGAAAAAATGGGTACGATTACCGCGACGTATGCCGATGTGAATTACTCATCCAAGGGCGATACGATGCTTGTCAAGCGTAACTATGTAATCGACAAGTCTCGCGGATACCTTAAGAATTTTATGCCAACAGAACTTGCTTGGCGCATCAAGGAAGTAAATCTTTCGGCTGTTGACCGCAATGTGACGAATCTCACAGGGATTGATGATGGGTACGATACTTTGCTCGCTCATATTCCTATGCCGTCACGTTGGCGCGACCAGCTGTTGAATCCCGAGTACAAGCCGCATCTCAAGCGCTTGGAAAAGCACCGCTGGGAAATGGACCATTTGCTCAAGGGTGTGGTACCGGTCAAGGGTAATGTGACTGAACTCCTTAAGCAGCAGGGACGCCTCAATTTTGCCCTTATCAAGATTGATTCCGTGGTGACTAAAGGCTTTACAAACCGCGACCACCGTAAGTGCCTGGACTACGTTGTCTACTTGCAAGAAAGCGAAAGTTTCCCGTACTTCGTTTGGGAACAACATGTGGGTAGTAAGATTGTTCCTGAAAAGTTCAAGTCTTACACTGCAGGTCTCAAGGGCGATTACCGCACCGAGTTCGAAGTCATGATTGAACCTGAAACGGGACTTCCTTGTCAGGAACGTGAAGTCAAGGTCGGAACGCACACGATGATACATCCTGAAACAAAGGATTCTGTCACGTTTACGAGCCATGTGACGCACGAAAGACTTTACAACATCAAGCGTGAAGTGGCCGAACCCGCCGAGTAGAGCTTTGTGTCATCCTGAGCGTAACGCCGTATGGCGTGGAGTCGAAGGATCTAGTAACTATTAACTAAGCTCTAACGGCTAAAATTTTGTACTTTAATCTCATGCGTTTTAGATATCTCTTGCTTCTTCCCTTAGCCTGCAATTTCATTGGCTGCGCAACTCATGTGTCGTCCCAACAGACGATGGCCGATGACCGTAATCTTGTTTACGAGGATACGTACAAAGCGTATCGCGAGGCCGAAGAAAAATATTTGAACTTGTTGTTCAATATCGAACGCATGCCCGAAGAAGAAGAACTTTGGGTTCTCAAGCGTGAACGGATGCTGGAACTCATGCAACTTAAGGAATTGATGCTGAACGCTCGTGTAGAACTCGATGGTGCGATCCAAGAATGGGAGCGTCATTTGCTCGATGTTCAGGCCGAAGTCAAGTCGCGTGAAATCAAAAAACTCAATCCGAATTTCAAAGGTCGAGATGCCGAACGCACAAGCCCCGGCCAACTCCTCCCCGGCGAAGCCAAGAAAACCCCAAGCTTCAACTACTAAACATTAAAAAAGGCGGCCTCAGCCGCCTTTTTGTCATGCCTGCCACCGAGCAGGCTTCTCCTTTATTGCCATGAGTTCAAAAATCCCATCCCAATGGAAAACTTGATTCTTGTTGGGCGGAGCACCTTGGGCAAGAACGTCAAGTGAATCGGATCCAATTTCGTTCCTCCGTGCAAGTCACTGTCTTCGCCAATGCGGTCAAGCCCGCGGGCAAACGTGAGCGAAATATCCAAAGGAATACTTCCCCAAATTTTGTTGCTCATGCGGAAACTTAAACCCACAGAACGGTCCCAGAATCCGTGTTTTGTAAACTTGTCTGTAAAGAAGTCTCCGTTCCATGCTGCACCGATTTGCGAGAACAAGTCAACGTAAAGGCTATGCGTCGTGATTATCCAGAGGTTGTGTCTCCAGTCATCGTAGATGGGGTAGAGGTAATGGAGTTCTGCCATTGCTGTTTTGGTACCGGCGAGCGTGTAGTCTTCGTTACTGCGCAAGTAGGGGTAACCATCGAGGAATACCGGTGTGTAATAATAAGAATCCAATGTGTCGCTTACATCGTCTGTATTCCAGTTGATGATGCTAGAAATTTTTCCGCCGGCGGCAAGGCGTGCCCCTAAGAGCGGGGTCTGCAAACTTCCGTACAGGTTAAGTCCAACTTGGTGCAGCGTGAAGTTTCTGTAATGAGTTTTGATTTGACCTTCTGGGGTAACATAGAGTGCGCCTGGTCGGCTGAGGTCGCTGTTGGCGTATTGGTAATAAACGAGTAATCCGTTTCCTTGACCCGAAATTCCTGAGCCCCCTTCGCCTTCGTGGTCTCCGAAAAGTCCGAATCCGACTGTGGCGCTGAATCGTTTGTTGTATGTCCATTCAATGGTGTCGTCGTAAAAGTTTACGTTCGACCAATCGTAACTGATGGCGGCTTGCAGTGTGTCGATGCTCTTGAAAATGCTATAGCCTGCGGTTCCTGTAACGGCTTGCGTTGCAAAGGCATAATTGCTCGTTTTGATGCTGTCGCCTTTGTTTGCACCAACATCTTCGACACGGATTGTATCCTTGTTGGTGTAGTTTGCATAGCTGTAAGAAAGTCCAAGATCAATAGGTGTGCTGCGGTTGTCCCATGCAATAAAGAATTCCTTTTCTTGTCGGGGATTGAGCCCATCACCATTGATGTAGTCAAGACCTTTCCCGAGTTCGAGTAATAATCCCAATTGCACGGTGTTTTTCTTGAGTGCATCGCTAATGACAACGGCAAGCCCAATCTTTGCTTTGACTTCGCCATCGCCAAAAACGGTCAAACTTGGAGCATTTTCGCTAAAGCTTAATATCGGGACGAAAAGCGGAATGTTGGGGATTGGTTTGTAGTTGCGTTCGGCACCTGCAAATTCGCGGTCGACCAGCTCGAGTTCCTTGTGAATCTTTTGCGGGAGCGTTCCGTGCAATATGATTTCGCGTTGCGTTGTATCTATGACGGCAACTTTGATGGTATCGCGAACTTCAATCTGTTTCACGTCTTTGAGCAGAACAATTTTGGGAACGGTGCAACTTGCGGAATCTGATGTATTTGCTGTTGCTACGGTTTTTGTTGTATCTGCGATATTCGCCGTATCGGAACATGCGACTTGAACGGTGTCGATAGTTTGTATAACACTATCGCGAGTCGAGACAACTATACTATCGCGGTAAACAGGTTCAGGTTCTTTCTTGTAAGGTAACTTGTAAAGTGAAAAACCGTCCTTGTCGTACTGCGTAAAGAAAATGGTGTCGCCAGAGAGTGTCGGTGTGAATGCGCCACCAACGACGTTTGTCAAGGCGCGTTCCTTGCCTGTGTTCAAGTCTTTTTCGATCAGGTTGAAAATGCTGTTTCTGTTGCTTGCGAAAATGATTTTGTCATTATCGAGCCATGCCACATCACGTTCATCATAACCTGTGGTGCTTACGATTTTGTAGTTCGCACCGTTCGTGTCGATAACCGCAATTCCGCGCTGAGCGTCATCAAAGAAACTAAACGCAATGCGCTTTCCGTCTGGGCTGAATTTGGGACTATAAATGTTGTAGTAAAGGCGCGAAGAATCGGGCATGAAAATATCAATGGGTTCTTCGGAGGTGATGTTTTTCAAGTCGCTCTTAAACGGAACTTTGCTCAATACAAATCTTGTGCTGAAAGGTTCTCGTCTAACGAATACAATCTCCGTTCCTTGCTTGTTGAAAGACGGGTAGACAGCATCGACGAGATAGGTGAGCGTTGCTAGATTCTTGTTCGTGTCGCTTAACGCAATGTCAAAGTGGGCATGTCCATCCTTATCGCGATTCTGGTAGCTGATGTAGGCGAGGATGGGACCGTGTGTGCTGTCGTCAAAAACGTCGATGCCTTTGTCGAACCAAGGCTTTTTCGCCTTGAATCCCGATTTTGCAAAATCTCCGATGTTGATGAGGCTGCTGTCTGCACCTTCGACTTCGATATCGCCAATCTCGACTTTCGAGGAATCTTGAGTCTTGTTGACCTTCGTGGAATCCGCGACTTTCGCAGTATCCTCACTCGTCTTCAGCGTGTCTTCCAGCGGAATTTTAAAAACGCTTCCGTCAAACCACGGGCCGCCAAAATTCGATACACCATAAATGTTCTTGCCGCTCACGACAGGAAAATCTTGCCAGAATGCATCCTTTGTAATTTTGATACCTTCGACTAATGTACCAAGAGAATCTTTTTGTGCTTTGTAATGTTCTGTGATTTCCTTTTTCCAGGCGTTATAAAGTTGCTGTTCAGAAATGCCTAAAACCTTCTTGATTGCGCTATTGAGCGTGGCGCGGTACGGCTTTCCGAGTTCTTTCCAAATATTCGGGATGGCTTCGTCACCATAGTGCTTTGCGATGTAGAGCACGAGCGAAAAACCTTGCGTGTAGGGCCCAAGTTCGGCAAGGAGCGAGTTGTCCGAAAATTCGTGCATGTAGGGGAGCGTCAATAGGCTATCGTTCAGTGCTGCTGTGCGGAGGAGCATGTCACGGTGCGTATCCCAAGCATCAAATCCCATGCGGGATGATTCGTATTGTGCGGTTCCTTCTGCAAACCAAAGCGGCTGCAACGTGAACGGAATCATGGAAATAAAGTCTGTTCGCGTACGTTCGTTATAGTAGTCCGAAAAACCGAATTGAATGCCGTAAAGGTTCGGGAATGTTTTGCTTCCGCTTTCGATGCTCACGAGATGGCTAAATTCATGCGTGACCACATCCGAAATCCAGCCGTGGCTGCTGCGAATTTTAAAGTCCCAGTTGGTGAGCCAAAGATTGATGGCGTTTTCGCTCGGGATGGCACTGCCGTTGCTGTAAAGGGCGTTGTTCAAAACTGCGCTCACGCGGCCCGGAAGTGCTTTGTGGTAACGGCTTGTTACAGAATCGTAAACGGCTTCGGCGTAGGCAGAAACCTTTGCGGCGTGCGTGGAATATTCCATCGGGTAGATGAACTGGAAATGTTCCGTGCCGGCGGTTTTCCATTTAATATCGCTTTGATTGCCGTAAAATCCAGTTGCGTTTGCTGTTCCCGCTAAAAACAATGCGGAACAGACTGCCAAAATGCTCTTAATCTTAAACTTCATAATGGTAATTTAGAAAATGACGCATAAATAAAAAACCGCATGATTGCTCATGCGGCTTAATTTGGAGGAGATGAGGATTGTTATTGTTGTTCTATAAAAATACGTAATATAGTTCTCCCAACGATTTCGTAAAAACTGGGTTTGTGCGCATGACTGTATCAACCGTACTTATTTTGCATATGTTTTTGTTACAAAAAGTTATGCAGTCTACTTATAATTTTTTGCCTTGACCTTTAATTCAAAATTGTTAATTCTGAATTACAAAAAAAACTGCGCATTGCTGCGCAGCTTTGAGCTTGTTGGGGTTTAAGGAGGAAATTTATTTTCCGACGCCGAGAGCCTTGTCCAAACCTTCGATCAACTTGCCGTTTTCAATCACGGAGAAGTTGCCGGTGTAGCCCCAGTGAGTCCATGGAATCTGGAGTGTGTCGCAGATTTCGCGCATGGCGGTGAGGTAGTTCAGGCGGGATTCAGCGGTAGAACGGAGGTTCAATGCGCCGAATTCATTGATGATTACAGGCACGTTGTTGGTGGCTGCCCACTTTTTGGCCTTGAGAATCTGTTCCATGATGGCTTCCTTGCTGCCGGTCTTGTAGTAGTTCTTGATGTTCGTCTTCACGTAAGATTTTGTGCTCTTGTTGACGCCGAAGTCGCCAGAAACCGTAGACCACTTTGCCGGATCGTAGGGGAACGGAAGGTCGTGAATCGTGGCGTAGTCCGTCCAGGAACCGCCCTGATGCGTGAAGGCGAACGGTTCATAGGTGTGGATGACATAGATGATATTGTCGTCGGTGAACGGAGTGCGCTTGGCCAAGAGAGTAATGGAGTACCACTGAGCATCACCGAAGAGAATGGAATGCTTGGTATCAACCGTGCGGATGGCGTCAATCATGGCCTGGGCTGCAACGGTCCACTGGGCTGCGGTAACCTTTCCATTGCTCATGTCCGGTTCGTTCAAAAGTTCAAAGAACAAGTCTTCGCGAGTATTTTCAGCATAGTGGGCGGCCACATGCTTCCACGTTTCTGCCATCATCTTGATATAGTTCGTGTCCTTGGCGCTTGTGGTGTTGTAGCTATTGTCATATTCGTGATAATCAATTACGAAAGACATGTTGTGCTTGGCGGTCCATTCTACGAAGGAGTCGAGGACCATGAACAATGTGTCGTCATCGAATTTGAGTTCTGCATCGGTGCCTTTTACGAATGCATCGCGGTTCGTGGCGTACAGGTCGAGGTCAATCGGCAAGCGGAGGCTCTTGAAGCCGTTTTCGGCAAGAATCTGAACGTCCTTTTCGCCCAATTCAAAAGACTTGAACTTGCCATCGGCATTTTCGAGCCAGTTGGTAAAGTTGACACCCTTGTTGAGGTACTTCATAGCTTTGGCTTGGAGCGGGTTTGTCACCGTAATTTCAGCTTCTGTGAAGGTTACGTTCGGAATGACTGGATCCTTGATTTCCATATCCGGCTGATCTTTTTCAACTTCAGTAGAATCTTGCAAGTAAATGTTGTCTATAAAGAGAGAGTCTGTAACAACCTTGGTCTTGTTGCCTTTAGCCTGGAAGCTGATGGCGCTGATGTGCTTTGCGTCAAATGCCACTTCCTTGCCCCAGCCGCCTTGGACCAAGTCCTTGAAGCGGATGACGGCTTGTTTCCAAGTTCTAGAAGCAGCGACTTTAGCGAGATGCACGTCGTAGTCTTTAACATCGGTGACTTCGATATGTACTTCGTGGGCGCCGCCCTTGTACCAGTATGTAATCCCGCCAAAGCGTCCGTTGGCACTGTCCGGTGCGACCTGAACGCCCCAGCCCACATACGGCTCGTATTCGTATTCGCCCCTGTCAAGCGTGTAGTTGACTTGCAATGCGAAATTGGAACCGTTGTTGACACGGCCCGGGATGATATTTTCTTCGGCGTTGAGCGGGGTTGTAATGATGGATGCGCCGCCGTTGTCGTTATCGTTGTAAGTGTACCAGTAATCGAAAATACTCAGGTTGTCGCCGTCTTCAAAGTCATCGACCAAGACGCCGAGCCCTTGCGGGAGTGTGATGGGGCCTTCGGCAGGGAGTGTTGACGGATCAACCACCGTGGCAGAACTGGATGTCGGGTCAATTACGGCATCGCTAGAGGTTGGATCGATGGTGCTGCTGGAACCCGGAACCGGGTTTTCCGTGCCTGCGCCCGGGTTATTCGCAAACTGCATGTTGGAGTTTTCGTCGCTGCAGGCGGTTAGTGCCATTGCTGTTGCGATTCCGAGAACACTTAATGATGTGGAAAATTTCTTGAACTGCATAAAGCCTCTTGAGGGTTTTCATTTTCTTCATAAAAAAATATAAAGGACATATAACTATATAAAAGAGAAAAACGGAGATGGCGAAAATAACTGTATTAAGTGTTTTGCCTAAAATTCCTTTTTTTTGTACAAAATACGTTGGAAAAACTTTCATTTAACTGACATGGTTCGCTTGACATGTAATAAACTTTTTATCTTTTGGTCGGATGCGCTATTTCTCAGAAATTTATCACGAATCGACTCAGTACATTCCTCATGGAAGTGGGGATCCTGTCATTATGCACTGGGAAAAACAAGCGTATGCTGATAAACGTTATGATGGGTGTCAAAGGTTCCCGCTTACGGCTGGATTTATGCCTCTTTTGGCTCCGGTTTCGGCGGATTATTTGGACCCGGTTGGCGTTTATGCAGTGGTGCATAATACGGAAGTTCCCGATGGCGTCTATTATGTTGATCGCGACGATTCGAAACTTGTAAAACTGGGTGGTGAGGATGTTCGTAAGGCTATCCTTACGGCGTTCCCGGAACAAGAGTTTGTTAAAGAAGCGCAGACAATTTTTCTTTATACGGGAATTCTTGAACGGGCTGTTTGGCGGTTCCGCGAGGCTGCGTACCGACAAGTGCAAATGGATGTTGGCTCGGCATGTGCGAATACGATTCTTCTTGCAAAGTTGAGAGGGCAAAAGGTATTCACACTTGGTGGCTTTGTCGATGATTCTATAGCGGTTGCGCTCAAGCTTGGTGCTACGGAAATGCCGATGGCGGCTATTGCCATTTTCCCTGAAAAAAGCATGGTTGCTTTCAATTCCGTCGATGATGGTGTCGGTGAATTAGCTTATTCGAACCATGCCGAAATGAATGCTTACGTGGGTGAAGGCGAAAATAGTGTCGATATCTCGCGCTATCCGTCGCGATTCATGTTGCAGAATCATCTCGAAAATATTGATGATTTGAACCTTTGTATGAAGGTGCGTCGCTTGAATGCACAAGCGCTGCCCGGCGATGAATTTCCGCTTACGCCTTCGAAATTCACGAACGAATACTATTTGCGCGAACTTTGGTATTTGCGTGCTGACCGTAAAATAAAGGCCCCGTTTGCTCACGGAACACTTGATTTGGACGATTTTTCTTCGCTGTTACGTTGGTTGGAACTGGCTCAAATCAATGCTTTTGGCGCAGGGCTTATCAAAATTTGGGTTGTCGTTTTTGATGTGATGTTCGTGTATGCGGGCGTGTACCGCTATATTCCGGTACGCAAGTCCATTTATATGCAAAATGGTTCTGCAAATCCGAAAAGATTTGTCAAGTGTTTTGCTGTTCCCGAACAAGTTCAAAATGCGATGTTTGCGGTGGTGCTGACTTCTAACTTGAACGAGTCTTGCAATGTGCTTGGCAACCGAGGCTACCGCTACATGAACTTGAATGCTGGCGTACTTACGGAATCGCTATACGTTTCAGCGCGCTTGCTTAACAAGACTGCTCGTGAAGAACATTTCTTTTACCATGACGAATTGAAAAAGCTTCTAGATATTCCAGAAGCTGAAAGCATAATCTCGACTGTCCTAATCGGCAAAAATCAAGTGAAATAGCTGCTTTGAATCGCCCGCGCTTCGTCATCCTGAGGAGCGAAGCGACGATATAGAATTGTTGGCAATTTATTGCCTTACAATTCTTAGGTTCGAAGGAGCAGGATCCATTATTTCTCGCTTTTACATTGTCACCCCGGACAAGTGCCGGGGGCACCATCTTGTTTTACCCGAACACTTTAAGCAGTACAGGTGTCACGAATACGGTCATCACACCCGCCACACCAATTGATAAACTGCTCATTGCTCCTTGAACTTCTCCGATTTCCATTGCTTTGGTCGTTCCTAAAGCATGGCTTGCAGTTCCAATGGCAACGCCTTGTGCCACAGGATTTTTGATACGGAAAAATCTGCAAACGAGCGGTGCCGTGACGGCTCCTGTAATTCCTGTAATGACAATCGAAACAATCGTAATGGATGGAATGCCGCCAATTTGCTCGGATACAACGGAACCCATCGGAATGGTTATTGATTTTGGAATGAGCGAAAGCATCAACGTTTTGCTCAAGTTGAAAACCTTGGCGCAGGCAATAACGCAAACGATGCTCGTGATGCAACCCACGAAAATCCCCGCTAAAATCGGCAACCAATTGCTCTTTAGCGCCTGAATGTGTCTGTACAAAGGAACAGCAAGTAAAACCGTTACAGGTCCGAGGAAAAACGAAATATAATCACCACCAACTTTGTATGTATCATAGCTGATGCCCGTGATGGTCAAAAATCCGATAATGAGAATTGTTGCAATCAGAATGGGATTAAGGAGTGGGTTTCGCCATTTGTTGCGGATGGAAACCCCGATTTCATAAGCGATAATAGTAAGAATGATGCCGAACATAAACTAGTCTTTATTTTTTTGATTTTTTGTTCAACAGTTGTACAGTCCAGCCTGTTGCAGCCATAGTGATGACCGTAATGGCTATGCAGAGAAATAACAGCAACGGCCACTCACTTTTAACGTCGTCGCCAACGAGCATCAATCCAATTGCTGGCGGCAAAAAGAAGAATGCAAGCCGCTTTAAAAAGAAATCGCTAATCTCGCGAATTTGCTCCAATTTGACAATCTTTAGGCAAAGCAAAAGAAGTAGGATGAGCATCCCAAGAATGTTGCCGGGCACGGGAATTCCCGTGAAATCGTGAATTAAGTCGCCTGTGTAGCAAATCCCTAAAATCAGGGCGAGTTGTAAAAGAATTCGCATGCGCGCAAAGATAGAAAATAAGGGCTCACGCCAAAGGTGTTTTTTTTAATGCAAAAAGTAGATTATGCGGGCGGGGCCCCAGCTCGGAGTTGCGAAGGCCGCACGGGCCCCTCCCTGCACCCTCCCCATCCTTGGCCGACGCTTTTATTCTCTCAACGATTTGTTTCTGTTTCTATAGTTATTTAAACTTCTCGCTTATACTAGAGCAAGTGCTTTTTATATAAGACTTGAAATGCTTTCTAATAGTTATATTTTACGATATGAAAATTGTATTTATGGGAACGCCGGAATTTGCGGCTCATTTCTTGGAGCATTTGATTGCTTCCGATAACGAAGTTTTAGCGGTTGTCACACAACCGGATCGTCCTGCAGGCCGTGGCCGTGTGCTCACGCCTCCACCAGTCAAGGTAACTGCCTTGAACCATAATTTGCCGGTGTTACAGCCGACCGATTTGAAGTCCCCCGAATTTGAAGCGGATCTCCGCAAGTACGATGCCGACTTGTATGTTGTTGTTGCATATTCCATTTTGCCGAAGAACATCTTGGCTGTCACAAAATTTGGCGCCGTGAATGTTCATGGAAGTTTGCTCCCGAAATATCGCGGTGCGGCTCCGGTTCAGCGCGCCATTGCCGATGGCCTCAAAGAAACGGGTGTTACCGTTTTCCGCTTGGACGAAAAGATGGATCATGGTCCAATCCTTGCCCAACGCACTGTTGTAATTGACCATCAGGATACGACCGCGAGCTTGCTCGACAAGATGGTTGTTCCGGGCTGCGAAGCTTTGGACGATGCTATTAGCCAACTCAAGAATGGCTGCGAAAAGGATTTGACGCAAGATCATGCTCAGGCTAGTGGAGCTCCGAAAATCAAGAAAGAAGAAGGTTTGATTGACTTCAATCTTCCGGCTCTCACGATTCACAACCGCATTCGTGCGTTCAACCCGTGGCCGGGTGGATATGGAAAGCTCGGTGGCCGCATGGTGTATCTCCGCAAGACGGATACTCCTGAAAATGGTCCAACGCTTGCACCGGGTGTTGTTGAATTTAAGGATAATCGTCTCTTCGTTGGAACGGGCGATGGCGTTCTTGAAGTGCTTGAAATTCAGGCCGAAGGTAAAAAGCCTATGCCTGTAGCAGACTTTATGCGTGGAATCCAAAAGCGCGAGGGACTTCAATTTTGCTAACAGAACGTGAAGATGCCTTTCGAGTCCTTTTGCTTTGGCAAAAAGACGGCTCATTTATCAAGGAAAGTGGACTTTCTCCATTTGCGATGGAACTTGCTTTAGGCGTTTGCCGCAGGCATTTGTACCTCGAATATTTTGTAAAGTCGCTTACGAAGAAAATGCCGTCGCGTGAAGCCTGCGTGATTCTTGAAATGGGCCTCTTCCAGATGTTCTTTATGGATGTGCCGGATTATGCGGCCATCAATGCTAGTGTGGAACTGGCGAAGTTTGCAAATCTTGGCGAAAGCACGGCGCGACTCGTGAATGCTGTGCTTCGCACGGCTCGCCGTCAAGGCGAGCCCACGCTGCCTCCGCAGCGTGTCCGCCGCGTAAGCGTCGAAAATTCTGTTCCCGAATGGCTTGTACGTCGCTGGTTCGACGTTTACGGCGGCGACCATGCCGAAGCGTTGGCTAAAGCAACGCTTGAACGTCCGACCGAATGGATTCGTGTGAACTTGCAAAAGACGAGCGCTCCGGTGCTTGCCGAAAAACTCGGTATCACGGGTTCTTCGATTCTGTACGATCGCTACATCGAAGTTCCGCGAGATGTTGGCGTTAAACTGTTGCTTGCAACGCCTGAATTTGTGAACGGCCTTTTCTCGTTCCAGAATCCGTCTGCTTTTGAAGTCGTGAAACTCTTGGACTTGAAGCCGGGATTGAAGGTGTGGGATGCTTGTGCCGCTCCTGGCGGCAAGACCGCTCTCATGGCTGAAATGGATGGCTCGCTTGAAATTCTCGCGAGCGATTCGTCCGCTTCGCGTCTCGAAAAAATGCAAGACCTGATGACCCGCTTAGGCCTTACGAACATCAAGACCGAAACCATTGATCTCGCCGCAGTCCCGCAAGCCCCCGTGGCTTCTCGTCTCTCATCTGAGGCGAAGTTTGACCGCATTCTTCTCGATGTTCCTTGCAGCAACATGGGCGTTATCGCTCGTCGTCCGGAATCCGTTTATCGCATAACTCCTGAATCCATCAACGAAATTGCTGAATTGCAATTCAAGATTCTAGAAAATGCGTCTACCGCACTCGCACCTGGCGGTCGCCTTGTGTATGCTACGTGCAGCCCCGATCCGACGGAAACAACACGCGTTATCGCACGTTTCCTAAAAGCGCATCCTGAATTTGTAAAAGTGGGTGAACCTGTTTTGCCTGGTCTCAAAGATTCTCGTTTAGATGGCTTTTTTGCGCAAGCTTTGGAATACAAAAAATGAAAAAACTCATTACGATTCTAGCATTAGGACTGGCGTCGATTTTGCATGCAGGGGAGGATTCGTTCGCGTTTAGAAACGATTCTCTTGCAGTTGCAAACGATATCTCGTTTTCACATTTGTCCGTATTTCTCGAAGGCGGCGAAATTTACCCGATGGGCGATTTGATGGACGCCGTGAAGAATACGTTATATGGTGGAGTCGGAATTCACTACACTTATTGGGAAAACGTTGATGGAATTGTGATGTTCCAATACGCCTATTTCAAACCGAGAACGGATATTTATTATTATGGTGTTCATCAGTTTATGGGCCGCGTTGGTGCTGATTGGAAGTGGAAAACTATCCAGCCGGTAGTTCTTGGTGCAGGATTTTCTTGCAGTTGGACACGTGCCGATGCCGAAGAAACCTTTGCAAATAAGCGCGGAGGAACGTTGACGGACAATGAAACTGAGTTCGGTTGGTATGCAAGAATAAGTTTGCCTGTATTCAAGTATAAAGAATACAGCGCCGGTTTCCACGTTATGTGGGAACAGCTTTGGACTCTTCCCAAACGTTCTAATATGCTTTACGCTGGCCTCACTTTTGAAAGGAGTATTTGGTAATGAACTCCTTGTTGAATAAAATAATATCTGTTTTTGCCGTTTCTGCTGGTGTTGCTTTTGCTTCAATCGATCCAGAAATGGAAGGTATGGAAGTTGTCTCTCGTGACGATGGAACGTTTTTGGTTGGCTCTCCGACGTTCTATTTCGATCGCGCTCTTGGTGCTGGTGGCATTCATTCCGAAAGTGAAATTTGGACACCCCGTAAATTGCGCTATCGTCAACTTTTCAATCGTTTGTCTGTTTTGCCGAGTTGGGCCCCTATCGAAACGCCTTCGGTTTGGATGAAAACTGGCAATGAAATTGGTGATTTAATTTATCAGGATTTTTTAACGGAACCGAGTGAACGGCCTGGCAATAGAACTCCGATTTTGGAAGCTGGCGTGCGCACTCCGCTGTGGCATGGTCTTTGGGCTACATTCCGCTTGTTCCAAGATGATCATTACAGTACCAGAATGGTTGATTATCGAAGAAGTTCTGTCGATGGAACGTTCTCGTTCTTTGGTGAAAACTGGCCCATGTTCAGTTCTGCTTACGGTGGACTTGGG
Organism: Fibrobacter sp. UWB11; assembly: GCF_900143015.1. NCBI lineage: Bacteria > Pseudomonadati > Fibrobacterota > Fibrobacteria > Fibrobacterales > Fibrobacteraceae > Fibrobacter > Fibrobacter sp. UWB11. The sequence continues at coordinate 367,132 of NZ_FSRT01000001.1, forward strand.
TTTACGAACGATTTTATAAATGCTTCTGTGCTTGCCGGAATGGAGTACATTTGGCTCTTTACAGAAAGTTCCAGATGGATTCCTGTGCATTACAAGCCGCGTGTCGAAACTCGTGCTGATTTCTGGAATTTCTCTACAACGTTTGTTTTTGAAAATGCAGAATATCAGGATAAACGCAAAAAGGAATCTGGTGAACGCCATGAGGTAAATGGCTCTATTCTTTACAATTGCGGTGAAAGTTGCAAACGTGGAATGCTCCAACTTTCTGCAGGCTTGGCTTTCCGTTTCCTTGATGATGATGGCGTTGTTTATACAGGATTGATGGATAATCGTGTCTTGTGGCCTTTCCTCGAAATGCGCGTTCGTCCGATGGATCAACTCAAGTTTGATGTGGTGTTCGGCGTCAATGATAGAGATTGGCTTGTGCAAGACAGCATCGAATATCGTGTTCCTGTTTTGGAAAAATTGAATGTTACTGTCGGTGGTAAAAATATCGCTGGTACTCGTCTAAATCCGCTTGCCGATACTTATGAGTATTTTGATGGCGATACAATTTCGCTTACTGCAAATGGCCGAATGAATTTGTTGCAGGCTTATGTTGGCGTTGAAGATTCTCTTACGGATTTCTTTGGCGTTGGATTCCGTGGCAGTTTTTGGGCTGAATATGGTGCGGAAACATTTGATACAAAGGAATATGTGGAAGACGGCCGTTATACGTTCCGCCATGGCGATGTTGCTCGAATCAATTCCTGGATTAAGGGCGTAACGGGTGAGTTTTGGCTGAAACTTTGGTACAAGGACTTGCTTAAGTTTACAACGCTTACGGGCTTTGAACGCATTGATGGTAAAGAAAAACGTTTCGAAGTGAATCCGTCTGAATTTTTTGTTTCATTTAATGCTGATTGGCTTATTAAAAAGACTTTCCGTATTTCCCATTCACTACGCTATAGGAGCGATGCCGAGTGGAACCTTCGTTCTGTAGACCCGTTTATTGTAAAAGGGGACTGGTATTGGGACGTTACGTTTGAACAGCGTTTCCCGAAATGGGGAATTACTTTAGCTGGCTCGATTATTCAGGCTATTGGTGATGAAGTTGTCGAAACACCTAATGGCGATTATAGCCGTGTTCGCTTCTTCTGCACTGCAAAGAAAGCATTCTAATTGTCGTCTCTGCTGTTTTGCATGTCATTCCCGGCGTAGACCGGGAATCGCCTTAAAACACTTTCTTCAAAGCTTTTAAGCTAAATGAATTCGCGAAGGTCTCAAAGGCTTTCGCTTTTTCTATCCATTCAAATGCAACTGGCTTGTTGCTATTCGCATTCAATTTCGGTAAATGCGCTGCTTTTGCTGTTGTTGAAAGTTGCACATGCAATACATCACATTCGATTTTGTGAACTGTGATGTTGTGGCGGAATGTTCCGCAATGTTTTAGCGATTTGACTTCATCGGCGTTGATGTATTCTTCTGCTTTGGCGGGGAGCGCAACAGTTGCGTGGCGAGCGCTTTCAAAATGGGGGAGTGCTAGTTGACCATCTAAGAACTTTTGGCCACCATTTACGGCGAGAATTTTTTCATCGGCGCTTTCTACGATGAGTACGGTCCCGTGCCAACTTTTTTCGGTGCGCTTTTTGGCGGGTGGAAATTCAGCTGTCCGGCCATCCAAGAACGCGCGACATTCACCACGGAGCGGGCAGGTTTTGCAGAGCGGAGACTTTGTCTTGCAAATGGTTCGCCCCAGTTCCATTAGCGCTTCGTTATGCATATACGCCTTTGGTGAATCTGCTACCTCCCGCGCATATTCCCAATAAATTTCGCTTGCACTTACGTCATTGCCCTTCGTGCCATGACTGCTGCGTTTCTCCAATGCGTGAACAAGCTCCCGCGCAGTCGAAACTTGCACGTCATTGCGAGCCTCCTGCAAGGAGGCGTGGCAATCTATAGAGGTTCTTTTATCAGTCGGCAAAAAATCAAGCTCATAAAGCCTGCTAAAAATCCTAACGAGATTCCCGTCTAAAATCGCTTCACGCTTGTGATATGCAAGGCTTAGAATAGCCCCTGCGGTGTACGCGCCAATGCCCGGCAACGCTTCAAGTTCCTTGCGAGTCTCCGGCAATTGAACGCTGAACTCGTTTTCTACGTCATTGCGAGACCCCTTACAGGGGGCGTGGCAATCTCTATGTGTGTTAACAACAATTTTTGCGGTTTTCAGTATATTCCTTGCACGACTGTAATATCCAAGTCCTTGCCAGTACTTGAATACCTCGGCTTCATCTGCTTTTGCAAGAGTTACTATATCCGGGAATCGTTTCATCCAGCGGATAAAATAATCCTTGACTGTCGAAACTTGCGTTTGCTGGAGCATCGTTTCGCTGATCCATACGGCATATGCATCACGCGGCGCATCCAAATCTGCAAGCCTCCACGGCAATTCTGCCGCGTTTGCCCTGAACCACTCGCGCAAACGTTTCAAAGAATCTGGAGTCATTTGTTGTTAGTCAATGGTCTTTAGTCAATAGTCAATAGTGGGTTTGTGCATTTCAAAAAATGAGTTAAGAGCTCTGAGTTATTAGAGAATTTTATATTAAGATATTCTAATAACTACTGACTATTAACTAGTAACTGCGCCTCCGGCGCTCAAATCCCGTACACTTCTTGCTTGAGCTTCCTGAAAAATTCGAACTGCGTTTTCGTCGAACTTTCAAGTGTGTACTGCTCGCTGCGCTTGTGACTGTCGATTCGCATCTGTTCGTAAACTTCAGGCTTTTCAAGCTTGATGTTGCGACATTCTTCCAATGTTTCAAGCCACTTCGTTTCGTCAATCGGCAAAATGCGTCCGCACTTGTTGTCGTCTTGCACAATGCTTCTCGGACCGCCGTAATTGCTTACGATAGCGGGTGTGCCTGTAGACATGGCTTCTACGACCACATTGCCGAAAGTATCCGTTGTGCTTGGGAACAAGAAAAAGTCTGCATCTGCATAAAGGCTTGCGAGCATCTCGCCGCCCTGTTCGCCTGCAAAGCAAACGCTCGGATTGTCCTTGAACTGTTCCTTGATTTCTTCAAGGTACCAGCCGTAACCCACGTACATGAGTTCGACGTCATCATACTTGGCAGAGAATTTTTTCCAAACGGAATTCAAAAATTCTAGATTCTTTTCTTTTGAAATTCTGCCGATGAAAGCAAAGCGCACCTTTCTCTGAGAACGGTCATTTCCGAATTTTTCCCAAGCGCCCTTGCCGCGTAAATCGGGCGAGAACTTTTCTAAGGGGAGCCCGCGGGGGAGAATTTGCACTTGATTTGCCGGAACCTTCAAGTCCTTTTTCAGAATGTCCGCATAGTCTTCGCATGGGCTAATGACTGGGCGTGCCATCCAGTAGAAAATGCGCATGAGCCAAAGCACGTAAGTGTGCATCCACTTTGCCTTCACAAGCGTCTTGGCGTATGTAGGCACATCGGTGCGGTAATGGCTGAACACTTTGATTCCTGCAATCCATGCGCATAGGCAAACGACCCAAGCGCCTGGGCTCGGCGTTTCCAGCTCAATCATGTCAATCGGGTAACGCTTGATTAAACGGAGTGCTGGCGAAATGCGCGGAATGGCAAGTTCGCTGTTGGCATATCCGAGCTGTTCCATGCTGAACAAGCGCGGCAACAAAACACAATAGCCGTTTTCAATAACACCGCACGGGCGAGTGTTGAATGCGCTTCCGGCGAGGTAAGCCTTCATGCCATGTGCGCGCATGTACGGAATCACGTTTCTCAAGTTATTGGCGATGCCATTTGTCTCGTCCAGATTGTCCGAGTAAAACAGAATACGTACATCGTTCGGATCTCTATGTTTGCGTTCTTTTTTCAAGTAAGAACGTAACTTCAAGAGCTTCGGTAAATTCAAAATCGGCGTCAGCGCCACCAGTGGTGGAATCCAGCAGGTACGAATATTTCCGGGAGGTCTGTGGTCAAACGAGAACATCTTGCGGAAGGTACTTGTGACCTTTCGACCAAAAATTGCCGGACGTGAATCGAGCTTGTCGCTAGCCTTGAGCTTTGTTGAATTTGACGCAGTCGTCATACTTCACTCCTTTGCCACCGAACAAGTCTAAAGCGCTACCAATGGTGAGGTCAATCTTTCCGTTAGAAATTTCCTTGCAGTGCATCAAGTCTTCGAGCGACTTTGCACCACCTGCGTAAGTCACAGGTATTGGGCTGTTTTCGGCAAGGAAACGAATCAGGTCATCGTCCATGCCCTGTTGCTTGCCTTCGACATCTGCCGCATGAACTAAAAATTCATCGCAGCTCTTGGCGAGGTCTTCGAGCGTTTCCTTTGTAATTTCGATATCGATAATCGTCTGCCAACGGTTCGTTGCAATCTTCCACTGGGGCTTGCCGTCTACGATTCCTGTACGCTTGCAGCTCAAGTCCAGAATCAAATGTTCCTTGCCGACCGTCTTTACAAGTTCGTCAAGGCGCGAACGATCAAGTTTGCCGTCCGGGAAAATCCAGCTCGTCACAATCACATGCGAAGCTCCCGCTTTGATGTACTCCATTGCGTTCTGGGCGTTAATTCCGCCGCCAACTTGGAGTCCCCCTGGATACGCCGAAAGCGCGTCCTTAGCCGCGCTCTCGTTTCCCTTCCCGAGCATAATCACATGCCCGCCTTTAATTCCGTCTTTCTTGTAGAGTTCTGCAAACCAGGCCGATGATCGGTCAGTTTCAAAATTCGTTTTGAGTCCCGCTCCGCTATCGGAAAGAGAACTTCCGACGATTTGCTTGACCTTGCCGTCGTGCAGGTCAATGCATGGCCTGAATTTCGTCATTAGTCCTTGACCCCTGTAATAGCCCAGTCGATATTCTTGCCGAGACCGTTCTTGCTTCTGCCGCGGTAGAACAACACTTCGCCGCCTGCGGCAATCTTCATGGCCTTCTTTGCAAACCAGCCATCAATCTTGTCCAAAAGCGATGCCTTCTGCAAAACCTTGTTCACGGGGAACACCATAGCCGGGACACCATTCTTCCATTCAAAGGACAGCGTTGTTTTCGGGAACTTCTTGCCGTTATAATCGGAACCGCCTTCCTTGATTTTTGTTGGGATGGCGACCTTCATGCCCTGCGGACCGTTGTACAAGGCGTAGCCCATGAGTTGGCCGTCCGTTGTGAGCGTAATGCGTCCGGCGTGCATCGGCGATTTGTCGCTTGTGCTAAAGTTGATGGTGCGCGATGCGATTTCGGTTGCCTGTGCGGTTTGCCATGTCTGGTCCATATAGGCGTAACCCTTGACCGTCAAGGTGTCTTCGTTGTAGGCAATCTTGCCTGTTACACGACCGTACGGAATATGAATATACTGGGCAAATTTCTCCTTGCCAAATGTCCAGGTGCCGTTACCCGGAACCATGCCTTGAACTGCACTTTCGAAAGTCACGTCCAGAAGGAACTTTCCACCCTTGTCTGCACTGTAAAGCACACGGTGGCCCTTGCCCGGCTTGTTCTGGAGCAAGTATTCGCCCTTGATGTCAATCGTTGCCTTTTCCTTGCTTGCGACAAGGCGTTCAGGCGGATACTGGCGACCGACAGAGTAAGTTTTTCCCTTGAAGTTCCAGAAACTCAAGTCGCAACCGATTTTGCGGCCCGATCCTGGCACGTGAAGCACGGAATAGTTCACAAAGGCGCGGGTGCCGTTGTCGAATACGAACTGGTAACTCCAAGTTTCGTTAAATTCCTTGGTGAGAGGATTGTGCGGCATAAAGTCAGAGACGGTAAGGGCTCGATCGGCTCCGGTCGGTCCCGTAACTTCTGCGGCGTGGGTTGTCGCAGAAATAGCAAGCAGGGTGCAAATCCCCAAAACAATATTTCTTATTTGTAATCTCATACTTGAAAAAATAAAAAAAAGCAGCCCTTGTGGAACCGCTTTATCGTAAATTTCTGCTGAACTGCGATTATTATGGATGAACCGCAAGTGGCTGGCTTAAATTACAGGCGCAAGTCGCGTCCCATGCCCATTTTCAGCTCTACACGGCGGCGGACAACCATCTCGTTGAACAAATCCGAGAGGCAGTCTTCCATGCAAATCATGGGCTTCCAGCCGAGTGCCATAATCTTTGTGGGGTCGCCAATCAATAGCGGAATGTCGTTACTGCGGTCGTAACCCGGATCAAATCTGAAGTCCACGCTCACACCGGAGATGTCCACGAGCATTTCCACAAGTTCGCGGAATGTGTAGGACTTTCCGCAGCAAATGTTGAATGCTTCACCGGATTCAGCTGTGTTCAAAATCTGGATAGCGGCGCGAGCAACGTCACGTACGTCAACAACATCGCGGCTTACATCGAGGCTTCCCGAATAAATGACCGGTTCAGCACCGTAATACTTTATCTTTACCAACTGGTATGCGATGGAAGGAATCACAAAACGGCGGCTGTGGTGTGGCCCTGTAAAGTGGAACGGACGAGCGAATACAACGTGGAGCCCGTTTGCATTGCGGAACTGGTTTCCCAAAATTTCCATGCAAGCCTTGGATGTGGCATACGGAGTTAGCGGATTTGGGGGGTCCGTTTCTTTGTGCAAATAGGTCAGTTGCTGTTCCGTACGGCCGTAGATTTCGCTACTGCTGAGGAGCAATACTTTTGCCTTCGGCACAACCTGTCGCACCGCTTCGAGGAGCGTCTGCGTACCCAACAGGTTAATGTTGAGCGTTTCATAAGGCTTCTTGTAGCTAAGCCCCACAGAGGACTGGCTTGCCAAATGGTAAATGTGCGTTGGGGAAACTTTCTGAATCATTTCCAGCACATTCCTGAAGTCCAGCAAATCACCGGTAAGGTACTGTACTCCTTCGACCTTTTGCCACGGTTGCGGAAGTTCATCACTGAAGCTATATAGCTCGTGATTGGTGCCGCTTAAGTTAGATAGAATACTGTACCCAAGTGATCCCGTACCCCCGGTAACCAATATACTCATCTAAACCTCACTCGCCTGGATGGCTTTCCAGGCTTCTGCAATAATACCCTTATCAATATTACAAACTTTTTCGACCTTTCCAATCTTTGTAGGTAAAATATAAACTCTAGTGCCCTTTTCGGCCTTCTTATCGACAGCCATTGCTGCCCATGCTGCTTCGACATCCGTGTTGTATGTTTTCGGGAATCCAAGAGCGTCAAGCAACTTGTTTTGGCGCAGTTCGTCTTCCTTCGAAAGTTTTCCGAGGAGCACTGCGGCGCGTGCAGCTACTCGCATGCCCAAAGAAACGGCAATCCCGTGGCTGAACAGTTCGTAATGCGTGAGCTTTTCAATCGCATGCCCGAACGTGTGACCGTAATTGAGGATGGCGCGGAGGCCTGCTTCCTTTTCGTCGATGCCCACGACTTCGGCCTTGATTTGGCAACTGCGGAAAATCATGTGCTTCAACACGTCAAAGTCATGTGCCTTGATTTTTTCAACGTTATTTTCAAGGTAGGTGAAAAATTCTTCATCGTAAATCACACCGTACTTGACGATTTCGGCAAGACCCGCAAGGTATTCGGTTGGGGGGAGTGTGTTCAGCACAGAAATGTCGCAGACAACCGCTTTCGGCTGGTAGAATGCGCCAATCATGTTCTTGCCTTCGGCATGGTTCACAGCGACCTTGCCGCCAACGGAACTATCGACCATTGACAAGAGTGTTGTCGGGAACTGCACAAACGGAATGCCGCGTTGGTAAGTGGCGGCACCAAAGCCTGCCATATCGCCAACAACGCCACCGCTGAATTGCAAAAGGCAGCTCTTGCGCGTGTAACCGCGGTGCAACATAAAGCTGTAAAGCTGGTTCAAGTTGTGGAGCGTCTTGTGGCCTTCGCCTGCCTGGAACTTGAAAATCGGGCAACGGCCTGCCTGACCGCGGAGTTCCGAAAGCTTCGTGTTCTGTTCCTTGGCAATCGTCGTGTCCGTGCAAATCAAGAATTCATAAGTCGGAGCAAGGCGTAAGCCTTCAAGCATAATTGCTGCATCCGGCACAATGTTTTTGCCGATGAAAATCGGGTAGCGGCCGCCTTCGCTCGGGTGCACGTCCAGCGCATGGCTTTCCCAGAACTTGAGCATGTGCATAATACGTTCTGTCACATGCGTTTCGGAATAGTCATTTGAACTTTCGACGCTAAAGTCCGCATTGGCGTAATTCTTTTCGCGTTCCTTGAGCATGACCTTGATTTTTTCAAGGCGTTCTTCGTCGGTAAGATTTGCAAGGAGCGGGCGCGTATTTTTGCGGCCAATGCGTTCCGAAAGCACTTCGGGCTTTGCCCACAGGCGGATGATAGTTCCGTTTTCGCGGATGACCTTCAAGTTTTCTGCTTGCGTGAGGGCGCCACCGCCAAGAGAAACGACTAGAGGCTTTTCGCTTTGTGCAATTTCGGCAATCACGTCGCGTTCCATCTTGCGGAATGCCGCTTCGCCGTCTTGTTCAAAAATTTCGTTGATGGATTTCCCGGCACGTTCTACAATGACGTTGTCTGTGTCGACAAACGGGCGTCCGAGGCGGTCTGCGAGGGCGCGACCCGTGCGGCTTTTGCCACTGGCCATAAATCCTGTAAAGTAGAGATGCTTCTTCATATTAGCCCTGCATTCCTTTGCGCATAATAGCGACAAGTTCTTCGTTTGTTTTGTTTTCGGTTTCCTTCGGGAACCATTTTTTAAAGCTTTCGAGCCCCTGGTGCACGAGCATGCCTTCGCCTGTTACAATCTTGCAACCGTTTGCTTCTGCCATTTGCAAGAGCTTGGTGCGAGGGGGAGTGTAGACAATGTCGCAGACGACCTGACCCTTGTGCAGACATTCGCTGGTAAGCGGAGAGTCGTTTACGTTTGGGCTCATGCCGACCGAAGTCGCATTGATGATAATGTCGAAATTTGCGGAAATATTCGCGAATTCACCAAATGTCGTGATCTGTACAGTCTTGAAATTCTTGTTGCCTGCATTGCCGGACTGGAAAAACTTGTTCAGTGAACCGGCGAGTGTTTCGCCTTTTTCCTTTGAGCGGCAAACAATTGTAAGCTCGTTTTCTTGTTCCACAAGCGTAAAAGCAATCGACTGGGCGGCGCCACCGTTTCCGAGTAGCGCAATTTTCTTGTTAGATGGACTCACGCCATTTTCTTCAAGATTTCTTACGCATCCGTACGGGTCTGTCGTCGTTCCGCAAAGAGTTCCTCCCACAATTCCGTCTTTCCAATACAGGGTGTTTGCGCTGCCGGTGAACTTCGAAATTTCAGAAAGTTCATCCACCAGGCGAGCCGATCCGTCTGCATTGAAAAATTCTGTCTTGTAAGGAATGGTGACGTTTGCGCCACGGAACTTCATTGCCTTAAAGCCTTTGATGGCTTCTGCAAAATTTTCGGGTTCGGGGGCGTAGGGGAGATAAGCCGCATTAATGCCGAGTGCTGCAAAAAGGGCGTTGTGCATGGCGGGCGATTTGCTATGTGCAACCGGATGCCCGAATATGCAAAGAGTTTCCGTCTTTCCGTTTATGGAAGCCAAAATAACCTCGCTATGTCCTTCCCACCAATGGGGAAAAACTCTAAATAAATACATTACAAAGATATATTATTCTTGCGAGAAAGAATGAAAAAAGATGTTTGTTATTGGTTGTTAGTCATTGGTCATTAGTCGCTGGTCTTTAGTCTAAACGCCCCCTAGACACAATTTCTATATTTGTGCCCGATGAAATTACCTATCGTTTGCATAATTGGACGTCCGAACGTCGGAAAGTCCTCCCTCTTCAACCGCATTCTTGGCCGCCGTGCTGCCGTGGTGAGCGACCGCGATGGTGTTACCCGCGACCGTCATTACCAGAATGCGATTTATAAGGGTCACGAATTTACAGTCGTCGATACGGGTGGATTCTTGCCCGATGATTCTATCGACGTTTTGGCGGACAGCGTCCGCACTCAGATTTTTAACGCTGTGAACGAGTCTGACCTCGTTCTCTTCATGGTCGATATCCGCGTGGGTATCACCAAGCTCGATCAGCAGTTTGCACGCCTCATCCGCAAGCTCGACAAAAAGGTCATCCTCGTTGCAAACAAGAGCGAATTGCAGGGCGATCGTCAGGAAAGCTACGAATTTTTGAAGCTTGGCTTTGGACAGCCGCGTACAATTAGTGCTTTGACCGGCTATGCTTGCCTCTCGCTTTTGGACGAAGTGGTCTCCGTGCTCCCGACTCCGGTTCGTGGCGAACGCCGCGAAGAACGTCCGGTGCGCTTTGCCATTCTTGGCCGCCCGAACGCAGGCAAGAGCACGCTCCTCAACCGCCTGTTGAACGAAGATCGCGCTGTTGTTTCGGACATCCCGGGTACGACCCGCGATTCCATTGACTGTGACTTTGTCGTTGACGGACAAAAGTTCGTCGTTACCGATACCGCAGGCCTCCGCAAAAAGGCTCGCGTCGAAGACGAAGTGGAAGTATTCAGCAACATGCGTACGCTCGAAAGCATCCGCCGTTCTGATTTGTCCGTGCTCGTCGTTGATTGCACGCGCGGCATGGAAATTCAGGACTACCGCATCATCACGGAAATCCGCAAGGCGGGCAAGGGTCTCGTCGTCGTGCTGAACAAGTGGGACATCCTCCCGAACAAGAACGACAAGTCCTTCGACCACATGGTCAAGGAACTCCTCGAACGCGAACCGATGCTTGAATTTGTTCCGATTCTTTCAATCAGTGCCAAGGAAGGCCAACGTGTGGGGCGCGTGATTCAGGCTATTCAGACCGTCTATGCCAACTGCCGTCGCGTGCTTGGCCGTGACCGCGTTGCCGAAAGTTTTGCGAACTTCTTGCAGGAGAAAGCTCCTCCGAGCCACAATGGTCGTGTCGTTATGCTTACCCGCGCCTGCCAAATCATGGTGGAACCGCCGGTCATTGACATCGAAACTCGCACGCCGGAACTTGTCGACGAATCGTACAAGCGTTACTTGCTCAAAAAGTTCTACGACGTGTTCCAATTGCAGGGCGCTCCGCTCCGCTTGAATTTTGATAGAAAGTTAACCCTTAGAAAGGATGAAGAACTTGAACAGTTTACTGAGTCTTCCAATAGCGTACTTGCTGGGGTCGATCCCCAGCGCCATATGGATCGCAAAACTCGCGAAAGGTAAGGACTTTGACATTCGTGACTACGGCTCCAAGAATGCGGGCCTCACGAATACATTCCGCGTGCTCGGCTGGAAGCCTGCTCTCCCGGTCGTGTTCATGGATTTGCTCAAGGGTTTCTTTGGACCGTTTATCGCCCAGAAAATGTGCGAAGCTCAGGTCGCCGCTGGCGGCGCCGATTACAGCGCATGGGTACCGCTCGTTGCTGGCCTCCTCGTGATTCTCGGCCACAGCTTCACTTGCTTTGCTGGTTTCCGCGGTGGTAAGGGCGTGCTCGCTGCCCTCGGCGTGTTCCTCGCGATTTCGCCCTTGACGGTTCTTTGCGCATTTGCTCTCTGGATTCTCCTCACGGTCACCACGAAGTACGTCTCCGTCGGTAGCATCTTTGGGTGCGGGCTTCTCGGCGCACTTTCCATCTTTGGCTATGTCTGCCCGGAATTCTACTTCGAAAGCATCAACCTTGGCCAGATGATTCTCGCCGTGATTGTCGCCGTGTTCGTCATCGTAAAGCACAAGTCGAATATCAAGCGCCTCCTCAACGGCACCGAGAACGGCTTCGGCTCCAAGCGCAAAACAAATGCGTAGGTTGAGTGTCGCGGCCAAGCTTGCTTGGACATGACCGAGACCAGCATTTGGGACTAGAGCGTAGCGATAGTCCCAGTAAGGATTTGTCATTCTCGCTGAATCTTGTCATTCCCCTAAAGGGGCCTGACATGTTCGCCTCGGATATAGAAACATGCAAGCATGTTTCTATATCGCTCGGCTCCATTGTCATTCCACTTCGTGGAATCTCCCTTACATTTTATGAATATTGATGGCTGCAAGTCCATAAAATATTGTAGATTATATGCGGCAATGATTTTTGGCAATGTTAACCATTGGCAAATGACTATAGACTATTAACTAGGAATCATATTATGAAAGTTACAGTTTTAGGTACCGGTGGCTGGGGTTTGACCCTCGGTCAAGTTGTTTACGAAAACAAGAACGAACTCACTTTTTGGACCAATTCCCAAGCAGAAGTAGACCTTCTCTCCACCGAACACCAGTACAAGGACAAGCTTCCTGGCGTTATTTTCCCGGCTGATTTTAAATATACAACGGATATGCATGCCGCATTGAACGGCTGCGATATGGTCTTGATTGTCGTGCCGTCGCAGTTTATGGCAAGCGTTGCCGCGAATCTTGGTTCTTGGACTCCTGAAAAGGGGAAGGAACCGATTGTTGTCTGCGCCACGAAGGGTATTCTCGAGGGCACGGACCAGCTCATGAGCGAAGTCATTCTCGAAAAGGTTCCCTGGTTGACCGAAGACAAGATGGTCGCTTTCAGTGGCCCGTCTCATGCCGAAGAAGTGAGCCGCCACGTGCTTACCGCTATTGTGGCCGCTTCTGTGAACGAAGATTCCGCAAAGATTGTGCAGCAGGCGATGAGTTGCTCTTATCTCCGCGTCTATACCTCGACCGACATCGTCGGTGTGGAACTTTGCGGTTCCGTGAAGAACGTGATTGCTATTGCTTCCGGTGTGCTTTACGGTCTCGAAGCGAGTGGCAAGTTCAAGATTGGCGACAATACACGCGCTGCAATCCTCACTCGCGGTCAGGCAGAAATGTGCCGCTTGGGCCGCGCTCTCGGTGCAAAGCCCGAAACGTTTGCCGGTCTTGCCGGCATGGGCGACCTCATTGTGACGTGCCTTTCGCAGCACAGCCGTAACCGCTACGTGGGTGAACACATTGGTAAGGGCGAAACGCTCGACCAGGTGCTTGCCGGCATGAAGATGATTGCCGAAGGTGTGCCGACTTGCCGCAGCACGCGCGCTCTCGCCAAAAAACTCGGCGTCGAAATGCCGATTGTCGAAGCAGTCTATCAGATGCTCTTCGAAAACCGCAAGGTCGAGGATGTGGTCAAGGAAATCTGGGGCCGCGAACTCAAGGCCGAAAACTGGGCTTAATTCCTCACGTAAACTTATCTTTAATTTTTAATACAAACTTTGCCCGCCTTGTGCGGGCCTTTTTTTATCCCGTTGTCCAGAGCGTTTTTCATTGTGTCATCCTGAGTGCAAAAACCTTATGGATTCAGTAAAATCACGAAAAAAAACAGGGTAAAAACAATAAAATTCCTCAAAAAAACATTTTGTAAACTTTATTTTACAACTATAGAGATGAATGATTCCATGCTATTTTGTTTGGATTTCCGTTTCCACCGAAATTGCCCAAATTGAATAAAAAACGCCAATTATTTAAAAATATTTACATTTTAAATTGTATTCTTTTTGTAATAAAAACGTGTTAAAAAGAAAACTTTATTCCAAGTTGGTATAATTTTTGTAAGCAGTTTTTAACATTTTGCGAAAAATTAATGTAAACTTTGATTTGTGAAAGTTTTTCACAAAGAATGGAGAAAATTAACAAGGGAGCATATTATGCAGTACACAAAACTTAGTGTTGCGGGTTGTGCCGCACTCATGTTTGGCCTCCTCGCTTGTTCTGGCGAAGATGGAAAAGATGGCATTAATGGTGTCAACGGCCTTAACGGTGCCGATGGCGCTAGCTGCGAAGTCAAGTCGTTGAAAGACGGATCTGGCTATAAAATCCTTTGCGGCGGTGACTCTGTTGGTGTCTTGCTGAATGGTAAGAATGGTGCTACCGGTAAGCAAGGTATTACAGGTGCCACTGGTGCCAAGGGTGATACTGGTAAAACAGGTGCTAAGGGCGATAAGGGTGACAAGGGTGATGGTTGCTCTGTTGCTGCTTTGTCCGATAACTCCGGTTACGATGTCTATTGTGGCGCTAACAAGGTTGGTGTCATCAAGAACGGAACCGATGGTAAGGATGGCGATGCTTGTACGACGCAAGCTGCTGATGACGGTATCGTAATTAACTGTGGTGGCACACTTACCAAACTTATGAATGGTATTGGCTGCTCTGGCACAACCGTTAACAAGGATGGCCGAACGGGTATCGAAGTTGCGTGCGGTGGCACCTTGGTCGATACGTTGTGGAATGGTTCCAATGGTAGCGATGGTTCATCTGCTACGGGTTCCTGCACAAGCGTAGATGATGGCAAGGGCGTTGTTACTGTGACTTGCGGATCTGATGCTCCGATGAAGATGTTCAAGGCCGTGTGCGGTGCTGAACCGTTTGATCCAGAAAAGAAATTCTGCGTTCTTGGCAAGACCTATGACCTGTGCGAAGGCAAGGCCTATGTCGTGAACAGAGAATTCTGTAACGATGGCGTTGTTGCTGAATTGTGTTCTGAATTCAAGTTCAACAAAACAAAGACAACTGCTCAATTTGTTACTTATCGTGCAACGACCAAGGATGAATTCTGCTGGAATGGTATCGTGACTCCGAAGTGCGGAGGCCAGGAATTCGACGAGAATGAGTACTGCGGCAAGGCTTACGATGGCGTAACAGACTCTATCTATAAATACTGTGACAAACCCTCCAAACTTGAGGATATTTATGATGTCATCGGTCTGGCCTCGGTTGTTGCTGAACCGGAAGAAGGCGCAGAAGAAGGTGATGCCGTTGCCCCGAGTTCTTCTAGTCAGAGCTTCTTTGGAAACCTGATTGGAAAGCCGCTTACTCACTATAATGAAGAAAAGTTGGTTGAATTCTTTACAAAACTTGGTAACATTCAGAGTGGTGTAACCGAGTGTGGTATCGAAACTCCGGAAAAGTGCGGTAGCAAGGTCTATAACGCGAAAAAGCAGTTCTGCGATATTCGTGATGAACGTCTCTATAAGTTCGTGACCATTGATGGTCGCAGATGGATGGCTGAAAACCTTGCGTTTGAATACAAGCTGCCTCAAATTGACTCTTCTGAAGGTAGTGATCCGGCGCTTTGGTCTGTTGTTCAAGTTGGTGGTAAGGTCCAATATGAAAAGGATGCCTTCGAAAGCTTCGAAAAGAATGGAACCCGTTACTATACTTGGAATGCTGCAATGGGCAATGGTGACGTGAGAAAGATAATGAGTGAAGACGCAATCGCTGCTCTTAAACTTAATCCTAAGGATGAAGTCGTTGGAGCCTGTCCGGATGGCTGGAGACTGCCGAATAGTGATGAACTCAACGCTCTCAGTCTTAAGGCCAACGCTGCAGAACACGGATTTGAGGATCTTGACGATGCAGAAGATGTAACGGTAAACTTCAATGTTGAATTCTTGGGATACTATAATGTCAATACTAAGGATGTTGTTGATGCTAATGAAGCCGCATACTTCTGGTCTGAAACTCCGGTTGAAGAAGATGAAAGACAAGCAGTTGACTTGCTCGTTACTGGAAAAGACCAAAGTGTTGTTAATACCTCTAACAAGGTGTTCGCATTCACAATCCGCTGCATTGAAAATCTTCCGAATGAAGATGAACCTGAAGGCGGTGAAGGCGGCCAGGGCGGCGAAGGCGGCCTAGAACCTTAACATTCACTAATAACTCTCACATAATACAGCTCCAAGGCACCTGGCTCTCCACCAGGTGCCTTTTTCCGTGTGTTGTCGTAAATGCTTGAAACAAAAGCGGCCCGCTTTCGCGAGCCGCTTTCTGCATAAAAGTCAATTGCGTTTAGCTTATAGAGACAGCTGAATGCATCTAGCGAATTGCTATCTGCACATTCAGCTGACTAGATTTCTACTTACTTCTTGAATACGCGCTGTGCGTTGTTCTTTGTCTTCAAGATGTAGGCGCCTTGGCGGATGCTCGGCTTGAGGGTACCGTTTTCGTTGAGTGCTTCGCTCTTGAGACCCTTCCACACGAGGTTTCCGTTCAAGTCGAAAATCATGGCTTGCGTCTTGCTGTCGTTGAAGGCAACTCTGCGGTTCATCTTGATGGAGCTGGAGCCTGTGCAGCCTGTGGCAACAATCTTTGCAATGTAGATGCCGGCAGATTCGCTGTTGAAGGTGAGTGCGGTAGAACCGTTTTCGCCTTCTTTCTTGAGGGAGACCTTGGTTTCGCTCCACTTGGAGCCGGCAGCGAGTTTGCCATATTCGTAATCGACCCAGCTGCCGCCTGCAGCACCGCCCACGTTCACGTAAGCATCAGAAGTGCCCTGGCTGCGCATGGTGATGACGAGGTTAGAGCAAGAGGCGAGTGCCTTGGCGCCTTCTTCGCTGATGTTCAAGAGCTGGTTCTGGTAGCCGCAGGTTTCTTCGGACTGGTCGCAGCCGGCGAGCGGAACGCTTGCGTAGCCAGCGATGCCATCGATTGCCGTTGTGCCGTAGGTGACAGCGGAGAGTTTGTCATCCATGGCCTGCCAGGTCGTAACGTCGGTTGTTGCTGTGTAATCGACAATGACAACGTCTGCTGTCGGAACGATAATCGGTTCGACGTAGCTGGAGTCGCTTGTTTCGTCCTTGCATGTTGCGACTGTGGAAGCGGCTGCGCCCTTCTTGTAAACGAGTGTCGTGATGGAACGGGCCGGGAGAACGGTGCATGCTGCAACAGAAATGTTCTTGCTCTTGAGGCCGTTTTCCTTGGACTGCACGGCGGTAATGAGGCCGTAGCCTGCAATTGCCGGATTGTCGAGCTGGATTGCGGTGCTACCCGTATTGATGATAACTGTAGAAATTGAGTCGCCGTTTGCGCTGAGGAAAGCTACCGTCTTGAGGTTTGCTTCTGCAGTTGCGGTGGCAATGACGCTTGCACCTGGATTCACGAACTTGGAGAAGTGGCGCATGGCGTGGTATTCCGGGAAAATCTTGAAACCGGCTTCGTCACAGACGTATCTGCCGCTGCCATCCAAGTCCCAACCTGCGCCCGGGCAAACACCGATCATCTGGGAGTGGTAACCCCAGAAAAGCTGCCAGGCGATATAGCCGGAAAGGCGGCCGTCGGTAAAGCCAATCTGCATGATTTGGGCGAGGCCGAGCATGTCCTTTTCGCGCGGTTCGTCGAGCATCGGGCAGAATTCCGTCATGATGATAGGCTTGTCGCCCTTGCCGTACACGTCTGCAATAGCCTTCATCGGCTTGCGGAAGTTTTCCGGATTGAGATAGTTGTTGCCGGAGTTGTCGTTTCCGTCACCGGCGTGGTAAAGGTGGTAAGCGTATCCGTCGAGCTTGTTTGCGTCGAGTTCCTTGGCGTACTTTTCGAAGTTGCTGTAGCCAATGCCGAGTGGTTCAGGTCCGAGGAGCTTGGTTTGTCCCTTCACGGCATCGTAGACGGCGTTTAAAGCTTCCTTGTAACCGGCGATTTCATTAGTTTCGGTCGGTTCGAAGAGGGTTTCTTCGTAATCGGCTTCCATGTCCGGTTCGTTTTGGAGAGAAATGTAATCCGGAGAGATTCCGGCAGCCTTGTAGGCTTCGAGGCTCTTTTTCCACCAGTTGGCGAAATCGCTGTAGACGTATTTGCCGTACGGGTCGCTGTTCGATGTCTTGAGCGTGTTTTGGCTCTTGATCTTTTGGCCGTTCACTTTACCGTTCAAGTCGCCACTCGGTTTGAGCTTTGCCGGAGCGGACCAGCTGGACATCTGGATTTTCATGTGGTCGCCGAGACGCGTCTTTGCAGCCTTGACGATGTCGATGTCGTCTTGCAATTTAGAAGCATCTTCGTCCTGATACCAGTTACCTACGCGGAGCAGGGAAATGTTGAGTCCTGTGAATGCGGTGTCAAAAAGGGCTTCCTGGTCTGCTGCCGGGAGATTCTTGATCCAGCTTTGGTAGTAAACGCTTGCGCCACCGAAGCCTGTCACTTTTTGGGCGGTTGTGCTCGGATCGACTGTAACGCTTGCTGCGAAAGCGCTAGCGGCGAGCAATGCCGTAGAAATCAAATGTTTTTTCATTTTTCACTCCTAAATTACACCGGATATATCCCTACACCGGTTCTACCATACACCGAGAGGGAAAGATACTAAATGTAGCTCGGAGTTCCAAGTTCCGAGTTACTAGAAATTGAACATGCCGCGGAATTATTCCTGTGGTATTCGGTCAATTTTATTACAAAAAATAACTGGATGCTTCGTTCTTCGAACTCAGCATGACGAATTAAAAATCCGAATTTCTAACTCCTAATCCCTAATTGACTAATACGCTCCGTCGCCTTTGAATACGACCTTGAACGTCTTGAGGATGAGTTTGATGTCTTCGCTAAGTTTTCCATCACGACGGATGTAGTCGTTATCGAGGCGCATCTGCCCTTCGAATGAAATGTTGCTACGGCCGCTGACTTGCCAAATGCAAGTGAGACCCGGCGTTACAGAAAGGCGCATACGGTGCCAAGGTTCGTATTCGGCCACTTCGGACGGAATAGGTGGGCGAGGGCCGACAATGGACATGTCGCCTTTAAGAATGTTGATGAGCTGCGGCAATTCGTCGAGGCTGAACTTGCGGAGAACATGGCCGAACGGATAAATACGCGGATCGTTCTTCATTTTGAACGTCTTTCCGCCCGTTTCGTTGAGAGCCATAAGTTCTTTTTTGCGTTCTTCTGCATCAACGTACATGCTGCGGAACTTGTACATTGTAAACAGAGCGCCGTTTTTACCTACGCGAGTCTGCTTGAATATAATGGGGCCTTTCGGGTCGCTAATTTTAACTGCTAGGGCGCAGAACAAGAGTAGCGGTGAAAGTGCAACAAGCGCAATAGATGTGCAGGTGACGTCGACCACTCTTTTGATGATGTGTCTAAAGCGGATTTTGTGCGGATGCACCCAAATATCCGAAAGGTTAAGCCTGTTGAGCGTGAAGAAGCTTCCGTTGGTGCTATTGAATTCCTTCAATTTAGCATCCATTTCGAGGTTGTCCTTTTCCTGGTATCCGGTGTAAAGGTAGGCCTGGAAAATCGGAGCCTTTGGCTTGTGGCGGAGAGCCTGGATGAGACCTGCATCGTTGAGCTTGTGGAGGATTTCCTTGCGGATTCCTTCGAGCGTGCTCATGTCCGAATTCAAAAGGATGATTCCGATACCGCTATTGTCGGAGAGGTAGCCTAGCACGTCGATAAAACGCAAGTGCGAAAACATCGTAAGAACGCTGATTTTCCACGTATTTTCGACAATTTTTGACGGGCGGCCCCAACCGAGCACATCGAACTGGTGGGAATAAATCTTTATAAACAGGAAGGGCTTGCGGGTACGGTTCGCGCGGAGAAATTCCTCGTTTAACCTAGCCTTGAAGAGTCGGGCTGGGTACACGATATTCTTTATCTTTTGCTTGTTAAGTATCGAACCAATAGCTGGGTTTACGGCTTCCTGTTCCATGTTGTTAAATATAGTAAACAATTGGAATTTAGAACTTAGGACTTAGTCGTTGGATATTGATCAATTGTCATTAATATTTTATGAATGTACCGGAGGTCACAAAAACCTAGTTCCTAGCTACTGACCACTAACTACTAATTACTATATTTACCGCGTAAAATTTAAAATGGAGACGCTATATGTTGCGTATTGGTTTAATTGGCACGGGTACCGTTGGTGGTGGTGTCATTCAGATTCTTGAACAGAAGATTGCAGAATACAAGGAAAAATTGGGTGTAGAACTCGAACTCTCCTGCATTTGCGCCAAGTCCGAAGAAGAAGTTGCCCCGTATAAGGCTAAGGGCTATAAGGTCTCGACCAACGCCGACGAAATGATCGCCGGTAACGATATCGACGTGCTCGTGGAACTCGCCGGTGGCTACAACATGCCGCGCAAGTGGATTCTCGCTGCTCTCGAAAGCGGTAAGCATGTGGTGACTGCAAACAAGGCTCTCCTCGCCAAGTATGGCCACGAAATTTTCCCGCTTGCTGCAAGCAAGGGTCTGCATGTGCTGTTCGAAGCTGCTGTTGGCGGTGGCATTCCTATCATCCGCAGCCTCCAGGAAGGCTTGCTCGGCTCTACGGTCGAAAGCTTGAGCTGCATTATCAACGGTACTTGCAACTACATCCTTAGCCGCATGGCCGAAGAAGGTCTCGACTTTGATGTCGTCTTGAAGGACGCCCAGAGACTCGGTTTTGCCGAAGCTGATCCGACCTTCGATATCGAAGGCATCGACTCCGCCCACAAGACGGCTCTCCTCGCTAGCCTCTGCAGCGGACACCGTGTGGACTTCGAAAAGATTTTCGTTTCCGGTATCTCCAAGATTACCGCTCAGGATATCGCTATTGCCAAGGAACTTGGCTGCTGCGTGAAGCTCCTCGGTATCTACCGTCGTGACGGTGAACGCGTGGACGCCCGTGTCCATCCGTGCTTTGTACCGCTCAATCACCAGCTCGCTAGCGTGAACCGCGTCTTGAACGCTGTTTACCTCCAGTGCGACAACCTCGGCGAAACGCTCCAGACCGGTGCCGGTGCTGGCCGTCTCCCGACTGCATCTGCTGTTGTGGCTGACCTCGTGTCCCTCGCTCGTTCTACCGATATGGGTTCCCGCAAGGCTCTCCCGATGGGCTGGTTCAACGTCGAAAATTCTGCAACGCTCGTTCCTATCTCTGAAACCAGCGCTCGCTACTACCTCCGCTTCACGTCCCGTGACGCTTGCGGTGTGCTCGCCAAGATTACGAAGATTCTCGCTGACAACAACATCTCTATCGAAACGATTATCCAGAAGGATGTCAACGATCCGGGCAAGGTCTCTATCGTTGTCATTACGGAAAAGACTCTCGATAGCAAGCTTACCAAGGCTGTTGATGCAGTGAACGCTCTTCCGGAAATCGTCGAGAAGAGCCAGGTCATCCGCTTCCTCGCTTAATTTAAAGGTCGTATATGATTCGCGCAACTACTATGGAACGAATACTCTTAATCCTTTCGGATTTTGTAGCTTTGTCGATTTGCTTCGCCCTAGCATTTTGGGTTCAGTTCCATAGTGGTTGGATTATAGACAAGTTTGATCCGACCAAGACGTTCGATAGCTACTGGCATTACGGACTTGTCTTGAATATCGGCTGGCTTGGCTTGTTTGCCTTTGCCGGATTGTATCGATCATGGCTGTTGCTTTCAAGAACACACCAGGTGTTGCGCGTCCTTCGGGCTGTCGTGATTGGTGTGGTCTTGATTATTGTTTGTCTTTTTGGTGCAGAATTCATGGGGAAGGTTTTTGCAAACCAACCTCTGAATGAAGGCTACCTCTATGGCTCCAGGTTCCCGTGGATATTTATCTATGGTGGCCTTGCTATTTTGCTTGTAGGCCTGTTCCGCATGTCCATTTATGTATTCTTGCGGGCTTTGCTCCGTAAGGGGTATGGGGCGAACAACATTCTTGTCCTCGGTGCTACGGATGCAGGTCGAAAGATTGCTGAAGATCTTGCTAAAACTCCGGCTCGTGGTCAACGGGTCGTTGGCTTTGTGGATGAACGTTATCAGGTTTTACCGAAAGAGTTTGCAAACGTTCCTGTTCTTGGAAAGTATTCCGACTTGCCTGCGCTTGTTAAGAAGTACAAGGTAAGTGGCATTATCATTGCACACGAGAGTACATCTCCGCAAGAGATTATGCGTGTGCTGGTGTGGGTTTGCGAACTCCCGATTCATATTTACATTGTTCCGGAACTTTACAGCGTCGTGAATGGTCGTTTCAAGGCTAACCTTGTTTATGGCTTTGAACTGCAGGAACTTTTTGCTTTTACCATGCCGCCTTGGCAGGTGCAAGTCAAGCGTATTATCGATATCGCTTTTGGCTTGTTCCTTGGGCTTATTTCTCTGCCGGTTTGCTTGTTTGCAGCCATCGCTATCAAACTTGATGACCATGGTCCAGTATTTTATTCGCAGGAACGCATTGGTCTTTATGGCAAGCCGTTTACGGTTTATAAGTTTCGCACCATGCGTACCGATGCCGAAAAGTATGGCGCTCAGTGGGCAACCAAGAAAGACCCGCGCATTACGCGAATTGGTCATTTCTTGCGTAAAACTCGCATTGATGAACTTCCGCAGATTCTTTGTGTTTTGAAAGGCGACATGAGCATGGTGGGCCCGCGTCCGGAACGCGCCGTGTTTATCGGAAAGCTCCGCGAACAGATCCCGTTCTACATCAGCCGCTTAAAGATGAAGCCTGGTCTTACGGGCTGGGCTCAGGTTTGCCACCACTACGATACGAGTATCGAAGATGTGCAAATCAAACTCCAGTATGATATGTATTACTATGAGAACATGAGCCTTCTATTGGATTTCCAGATTCTCGTACGAACAGTTTATGTTGTTTTAACCGGAAAAGGCGCACAGTAATGTACGGCGATAATTCTACTCCAGTATTCCCAACCGAAGATGCTTTGACCATGATCCGCCTCGCTTTGGCGGAAGACGTTCGCACAGGCGACGTGACGAGCGAATGGACTATCCCTGCGGACCAGAAACAGCATGCCCGCCTCATCGCCAAAGAAGATGGCGTGCTCGCCGGCCTCCCGATTATTGAACTCGTGTTTCAGGAACTCAAGGCAAACGCCAAGGTGACGCTCCACAAGAAAGATGGTGACGTGGTGAAGAAGGGCGACCTGATTGCCGAACTCGACGGAACAACGCACGAACTTTTGACGGGCGAACGTACGCTTTTGAACTTCATCCAGCAACTCTCTGGTGTGGCAACGGTTGCTCACACGTTCCAGGAAGCTTTGAAGGGCGGCAAGACCAAGGTTCTCGATACCCGAAAGACGATTCCGGGTTTCCGCACGTTGCAGAAGTACGCCGTTCGCGTCGGTGGTGGTTCCAACCACCGCATGGGTCTCTTTGATATGGTGCTTGTGAAGGACAATCACATTGCTGCTGCTGGCGGCGTGCTCGAAGCTCTTGAAGTCGTCAAGAAGAACAATAAGCAAGGCTTGATGGTCGAAATGGAAGTCGAAAACTTTGATCAGCTCCGTGCTCTCCTCAACAAAGGTGTCGATGTCATCATGCTCGACAACATGAGCAACGAAATGATGGCCGAAGCCTTGAAAATCATCAAGGACAGTGGTGACAAGGTGCTTGTGGAAGGTTCTGGCAACATGACGCTCGAACGCGCTAAGCAGATTGCAACGCTCGGTCTTGACTTCATCTCTGTCGGAGCACTCACGCATAGCGTCAAGGCTCTCGACATCTCGATGAGAATTTAATTCGAAGTTTATCATGGCGGGCGTTGCCCCGTCATTTAGCTGTCATGCCCGATGCTGAATTGTCATGCCCGCCACCGAGCGGGCATCCCCTATTTATAAGTCTACTAAGCTCTAACTTCTAACTGCGGCAAAGCCACTCCTTTACTATATTTCTTACATATTGACGTTTTATGGGAGTTTTTTATGCGTTGCTTAGTTACTGGTGGTGCTGGATTCTTAGGAAGTCACCTTTGCGAAAGACTTTTGAATGACGGTCACGAAGTCATTTGCTTGGACAATTACTTCACAGGCCGTATGGCTAACGTTGCCCACCTGCGCGACAACCGCAATTTTGAACTCATCCGTCACGATGTGACCGAGCCGATTCTTTTGGAAGTGGATCGCATTTTCAACTTGGCATGCCCGGCAAGCCCGATCCATTACCAGTTCAACCCGGTAAAGACCATCAAGACAAGCGTCATGGGTGCCATCAACATGCTCGGCCTTGCCAAACGCGTAAAGGCCCGCATCTTGCAGGCTTCTACAAGTGAAGTTTACGGTGACCCGGCTGTGCATCCGCAGACCGAAGACTACTGGGGAAACGTGAATCCCATCGGCATCCGCAGTTGCTATGACGAAGGCAAGCGCGTCGCCGAAACGCTTTTCATGGATTACCACCGCCAGAACAATGTCGACATCCGCATTGTCCGCATTTTCAATACATACGGTCCGCGCATGCTCCCGAACGATGGCCGCGTTGTTTCAAACTTCATCGTGCAGGCGCTCAATGGCGAAGACCTTACCATTTACGGTGACGGCAGCCAAACCCGCAGCTTCTGCTATGTGGACGATCTCATCGAAGGCTTTGTCCGCATGATGAATCAGGACAAGATTATCGGACCGGTCAATATCGGCAATCCTGGCGAATTTACGATGCTTGAACTTGCAAAGGAAGTTCTTGAACTCACGGGTTCCAAGAGCAAGATTGTCTACAAGCCGCTTCCG
This sequence comes from Fibrobacter sp. UWB11, assembly GCF_900143015.1. Classification (NCBI taxonomy): domain Bacteria; kingdom Pseudomonadati; phylum Fibrobacterota; class Fibrobacteria; order Fibrobacterales; family Fibrobacteraceae; genus Fibrobacter; species Fibrobacter sp. UWB11. The sequence goes on from NZ_FSRT01000001.1 coordinate 391,197, forward strand.
GGTGATGATCCCAAGATGCGCCGCCCGAATATCGATTTGGCCAAGAGCGCTCTCAATTGGGAACCGACAATTCCTTTACGTCAGGGCCTCGAAAAGACAATCGTTTATTTCGACAATTTGCTCAAGACGAAGTAACCATTCATCTTAAAAATTTGTCGTTCATTCTCTGTTTTAGGGGAGTCGTCGAGACTCCTCTTTAATTTTTTCAGTAAAGTTTTAGCTTTAAAAGAAAAGAGAGAAATATGATCCGCAAATTGTTGATGGTACTTTTGTTTTGTTCGTTCTGTACGTGGGGGGAGGAATTTCCGAACGTTCCGAATACCGAACTTGTAAATCCTGTGCCGCATGGCGTTGTTCCTTTGTTTACCATTGCCCCGCAGGAGACCCCTTACGATTCCGTCAATATCGGATACACTATTACCAACACTACTTTTGCAGATACTGTCGAAAATGATGCTTTGAACAAGCCCAAGGAAGTCTATCCGTTGATTGTCTTGGGTGAGGTGTTTGGCTTTAACGGATTTATTTGGGCTTGGGACCGTTATGTTCTCGATAAGGGGTACGCGCGTACGGGGCCAAAATACTGGAAACGCAATTTAAAGGAAGGGTGGCAATGGGATCATAACCATTGGGCGATTAACTTTTATGGCCATCCGTATCAAGGGGCGACTTACTACAATTTTGCTCGTGGTGCGGGTTACGGATTCTATGGAAGCCTTCTGTTTGCGGCTTTGGGGAGCTACACTTGGGAAATGTTTGCCGAGACGGAATACCCCTCCATTAATGATTTGATAGCCACCTCAATTGGCGGCGCTGTTTATGGGGAAGTTCTCTACAGACTTTCGCGTAAACTTTATGGAGTTGATGAATCTGCCTGGTACAATCAAGTTGGCGCTTTTGGTATTGCTCATTCCGCTTACTTACAAAGGAAAATTTTTGGTAATCGCGATGGCATTACGGGAAATACCCCGATGGATTTGTCCGTATTTTTAGGCTCTGGTTCGCATTTTGGAAATATTTATCGCTATGGTGGCCGCAATGAAGACGATTTGGACCAGCGTTGGGATGATAAGCATTTTATGTATGGTGCCGAGATTGAATATGGTAAACCCTTCAGGAAAGTCAAGCGTCCATTTGATTATTTTACTTTGTTAACGCATGGCGAAGTTGGCCCTGATGGAACGTTATTCCAACTCGATGTAACCGGAAAACTTTCGAATGCAGGCGTACATGGGCGAGGGCATTGGGTTGATTTTGCGACGTATCTCGACTATTGCACGTTCTACGGCGACTTCGCAACGGTCGGCACCATTTCTGTTGGCACGGGTATCGATTTTTCGCTTTGGCTTTTGCCGTCTCTCAGGTTCCGCATGTACCATCAGATTTACTTTATATTGCTTGGCACAACGGACATGGGTTATGATGATTTGATTCAGGCTGTGCATCCGGAGTATGAATCGGACATGGACAATTATCAGTACAATATGGGTGCAAAATATGTCTTGGGTGTTGAAGTTTCGATTGGGAAAAAGTTCCGCCTCAAGAATAAGATGGTTGTTGATGCGTTGCATACAATTCCGGGCTCGTTACCTCACTATGGCGCCGATGGCTGGGACGTGTTACTTATGAATTATACCTCTGCGGAATATGATTTGACGAATAAAATTGCTATGGGCGGGCGCCTTGATGCTTATGCCAAGATAGCTGCTTACTCTTCTGAATTCTTTGAACCCATGAGCCGCGGCATCTTTGCGTACACCCTGTACTTCAGCTATAAACTCTTCTAAAATCTTGCCTTATTGTCATTCCGGCCTCTTGTCACCCCGGACTTGTTCTCTTTGACCACTTAGAGCTTCAGCTCTTATGTGGTCATGATCCGCGAATGGGGACGGGGCGGAATCGCCTTCTTGTATTAAAAACTTACTTCCAATTTCATTAATTGACATTCATTAAACTTTTTACTAAGATGTTTATATAATGACTAACTTCCCATTGCATAAGAACGGAAATATTCGTACTGCGGATTTTTCGATGCTGAATTATCTGCAACAGGTAAATGTTCTGCCCGACAAGATTGCCATGTTTACCAATCTCAAGGAATTCGGGCTTGAAAACTACGTCAAGGTTCAGGCTGCGGTACTGCTCCTCGTGAGGCGCGGCTCTGTTGAAGTTGAACTGGACCTCAAAACCTATAAACTTGAAGCGGGGGCACTGTTCATTGTTTTCCCGGAACAGGTCTTGAAAGCAAAAAAGGCATCTGACGATTTTGATCCAATCTGTATTGCCTGCTCCAAGAATATGATTGAAGAATTAATCATCCGCTTTGATGACAATACGCGACTGATTTTGAAAACTCGCGAAAATCCGTTGCATCAATTGGATGAAAATAAGTTTGAACAGCTGAATGAAAGTTTTGAATTCTTGAAGAAAAAATTCGAAACTTCAGAAGCAAATACTTGCCGTTTGCAGGTTCTCAAGAACTTTTTGATTGGCCTCCTTTATGAATGTATTGGAATGGATGACGAACCGATGACAACGGATGTAGTCAAGAGCCGTGGCCAAGTTCTATTCTCGCAATTTATCGACCTTGTTGTTGAACATCATCGCGAACAACATTCCGTGAAATTCTACGCCGATGAACTCGGTATTACACCGAAGTATCTTTCTGCCGTTGCTGAAGAACAAACCGGCAAGAACGCCAAACGCTGGATTGACGAACATATCGCCCTCGATGCGAAGGTTCTTTTACGCTCGTCATCTAGAGACATCCAGAAAGTCTCCAAGATTTTGAACTTCCCGGACGTATCCTTCTTTGGAAAATTCTTCAAGCGCCTCGTCGGCGTCTCGCCCAAAGCATACCGCAAAACCGCTGAATAAGTTGGCTAAACCAATGTTGTCATGCCCGGCCTCGACCGGGCATCTCCTGTATTTACGATAATTTAACAGAAAGTCTGTAATCAATCTCCTTCGTATGTTGTAATTTGCAGGAAGAATAATTTTAAATTGCGATCTGATTATGAAATTCCGAAAAGTCATCTTATTCACATTGCTTTTTGCTTCACTTTTCTTCTTCGTCGCCTGCGACAAAGAAGTTTTCTCGCGTAAAGAATATTACGATAGTGGTGAAATAGAGTCTATTACAACATTAGATCAGAATGGCAAAGAGGATAAGTTTATCTCGTATTACAATAATGGGAAAATAAAACAAAAAGGACAATATAAAGCAGGTCGAAAAGAAGGCCTCTGGAAAACATGGCACGAAAACGGAAAATTAAAATTAGATGAATACTATAAAATTGGTCTTATAGAGGGACTATTGAAAAAATGGTTTGCAAATGGACAATTGCAATTAGAGTGTATGTATAAAAGCGGTATTTTGGATGGCATTTGGAATGAGTGGTATGATAGTGGCGTGAAGGCTATAGAAGGGACTTATGATGATGGAAAAAGGAAAGGAACCTGGAAAACGTGGTATGGCGATGGTACATTGAAGGATGAAAAGCTATATGAAGAAAAAGAAAGGTTAGGATTATGGAAATCTTGGTTTCCAAATGGCCAAATCATGTTTGAAAAATATTATGCAAATGGTCTGATGGATGGTGTTTGGAAAGAGTGGTTTGAAAATGGCCTGTTGAAAACAGAAAGACATTACAAGGATGGCGCTTTAGACGGTGCCAAGAGGGAATGGTTTGAAAATGGTCAGTTGAAAACGGCAGAGTATTATAAATCGGGTGAGCCTAATGGCGTGTGGAAAGTATGGTATAAAAATGGTCAATTGGCGTCTGAAATAAATTACAAATTCGGTAACATGGATGGCGTATGGAAATCTTGGTATGAAAACGGGAAAATGGAACTTGTCGAATATTATAAATCAGGTGAACCTAATGGCGTATGGCAATCTTGGTATCCAAATGGACGATTGAAATCTGAGGCATATTACAAGCACGGAAACAAGGAAGGTTCTTGGAAAGAATTGTATGAAAATGGACGATTAAAAGAGCTTACGTCGTATAAATCCGATATGAAAAATGGTGTATTCAAATCTTGGTCTAGAGATGGACAATTGGAATGGATCAAAAATTATAAAGCAGATATGCTTGATGGTGTTTCGAAACAGTTCCGTTCAAATGGAAAAGTGGCGTATGAAACTACTTATAAATTAGACAAACTCGATGGTCTCTGGAGAGAATTCTATGAAAGCGGAGAGTTGAAGAAAGAAGGTAACTATGAATTGGGATCGTTGGATGGCGCTTGGAAGGAATTTTATAAAAATGGACAAGTTTCGCTAATCGGACAATATTTATTTGGTAGAAAGGCTGGTTTATGGAAAGAATTTTATGAAAGCGGACAATTGAAAAGAGAAGGTAAATACGTAGCGGGTGAGTTAAGTGGCGTCTGGAAGGGATGGCGCCCAGATGGAAAAAATGCTTTTGAAGGATCTTATACTTCTGACGGTAAAGATGGTTTGTGGCGCGTATGGTATAAAAGCGGAGGAGTTGCTATCGAAGGGTTTTATAAATCGCACGCCAAAGATGGCCATTGGCAAGTCTATCATGAAAATGGCCAATTGGCGTTTGAAGGCTCTTACGAAAAAGGTAAACCCAAAGGAATTTGGAAAGAATGGCTTAAAAATGGACAACTGAAAAGAGAGTTTGATTATGATGCAGTAAAGAGAAATTTTGGAAACGAAAGATTTGCAAATAATCAATCGAAAACCGCAAAACATCAAATAGAAAATAATCAAATGGTGATGCCTTTATTTTATCGAAATGAAAAAATGATTAAGCCTCGTCCGATGCGGAGAAAAATAATGAGTAATAAACCATTGGGCTCAAAGGAATGTAGGACAAAAGATAAATTAATGAATGTTTTACCATGGAACTTTTACCCATCCACCTTATTCAAATTAGAAGAATGAGTGTCTTTAAATTACAGTCTAATTATGAAACTAAAACTATATCTCTCGATTGCAATCCTTATCGGCTACAGCTTATTCCTTGCTGCAACCTATAATAATGTACGTAAGGAATACGATGATGGCGAAATAAAATCTATAACAACGTATCGTTGGAATGCTAAAAATGGTAGGTTTATCAGCTACCACAGCAATGGTCTTGTCGAAGAAGAAGGTCAATATAAATATGATAGCCTTGACGGAATATGGAAAAAGTGGAGCTTTGAAGGAAGATTGCTAGAAGAAAAAAGTTATAAAGCCGGTCACCGCGATGGCGCATGGAAAATGTGGAATATATATGGAGATATGCGAAAGGAAGAGTATTATAAAGATGGCGAACTTGATGGCGTGTGGCGTTCGTGGAATGAAGAAAATGTCTTAGAAACCGAAGGCTTCTATAAATTAGGCAAAAAAGAAGGTCTATGGAAGATGAGGTACGGAAATGGAATATTGAAAGAAGAAGGACTTTATAAGGACGGTAAACGCGAAGGTCTATGGAAAGAATGGTTTTCGAATGGACTATTGGAGTCTGAAGGATACTATAAAGAAGGTCGTAGAGAAGGCGTTTGGAAAATGTGGCCTCAAAAAAACGTATTGGGGCTGCTAAGCGGAAAAACGAGGTGGAGAAAAATTGGTGCCTATAAATCTGGTGAGGAAGATGGCACTTGGAAATTATGGGATGATGATGATAAATTGATAAGAGAGATAAACTATAAGGATGGTATTCTTGACGGTGTATGGAAATCTTGGTATGAAAACGGACAATTAGAATCGGAAGGAATCTATAAACTTGATGAACCGGAAGGAATCTGGAAATCATGGTATAAAAATGGAAAGTTACAGGCTGAAGGTTGTTTTAAAAAGGGTTTACTGATTTCTTATAAAAGTTGGTTAAAAAATGGAAATCAAGAAATGGTGGAATATTTTAAGGGGAAAAAAAGCTATAAAGAATTTTATTTAGGATGCTTATATCGTGCAAAACTCGCTTTGAATCTTCCTATTTATTGTGATGATGAATTTATTCGTGATGGCGAGTATCAAGAATGGTATGAAAACGGTAAAATGAAAGAATTTGGAAACTATAAATCCGGTAAGCAAGATGGTCTCTGGAAATCATGGTATAAAAACGGAAAGTTGCAAGAAATGGGAACATATAAAGATGGTTACAAAGATGGCGTTTGGAAAACATGGAGTGAAAATGGAAAATTGGAATCGACTTGGCAATATGATGTGGAAGTGGAAAAAAGACCAAAGACATATTTGGGGGGCTTTCTAGGCCCCATAAGATAAAAATGTAGTCATTCCCGCGCCTGTCCTCGCTTGACGGGGAAAGGCGGGAATTTCCTAAAAGAATTTATAAACTTGCAATAAACGACTTTGCCTATGAACCACAAAACTTTTATTTCCTTTATAATTCTTTTCTTCCTCGTCGCCTGCGGTGTCGAAGAGCATAAAAAATATTACGATAACGGTGTATTAAAATTCGTTACAACTTTTTCTAAAAATGGCATGGATGGCAAATACATATCGTTTTATGAAAATGGAAATCAAAAAGAAGTTCGTCAATATAAGGATGGTGTGCCGAGTGGAACTTGGAAGTGGTGGTTTGAGAATGGACAACTAAAAGAAGAAAGATTGTATGGAAACGGTGTGCAAAATTTTGAGAGGAAAGAATGGAATGACGATGGAAAACTTGTTTTGGAAGAATACTATAAAAATGGTGCTAAAGATGGTGTTTGGAAGGAATGGTATGTAAACGGAAAAATAAAAGAGGAAGGTTTTTATAAAGCCGGAACAATGGATGGTGTGTGGAAATCGTGGCGCGAAAATGGGCTTTTGTGGGATGAAAAGAATTATAAGTCTGGTAGGCTTGATGGCTTTTGGAAAGTATGGTATGAAAATGGAAACTTGGAAAGAGAATTGAGCTATAAAGCTGGCGAACAAAATGGCTATACCAAATGGTGGCATCCAAATGGACAATTAAGAGTAGTTGAATTTTATAAAGATGATAGGAGTGTTGAGGAAGATTCATCAATATCATGGCATGCAAACGGGAATGTGGCTAGCAAAAAAATTTGTAAAGAAACAAATTGCGTGTATCAAGAATGGCATGAAAATGGAAAACTTGGCATAATAATGGCCAGCTTGCAGGCATACGAAAGTTTAAATCAGGTGAAACGGATGGACCTTACAGATTTTGGCATAAAAATGGAATGGTAGCATATGTAGGAACTTATAAGAACGGAATGAAAGTGGGAACATCGAAAGGATGGCATTCTAATGGTCGTCTGAAAGCAATAGGGTTTTATAAAAATGGAGATAAGGTGGGAACATGGAAAGAGTGGTATTCGAATGGCCGACTGAAATCAATAGATTTTTATAAAAAAGGCGAAAAAAGCGGAGTCCATAAAGAATGGTATGAGAATGGAAAATTGAAAGAACTTGGTTTTTATAAAAATGGTGAGAAAAATGGATGCTGGAAATCTTGGAACGAAAAAGGGCTTTTGATAGAAGAAGCAAATTATGAGTTTGATAAGTTGAATGGAACTTGGAAATGTTGGTATGAAAATGGCCAATTGAAGGAAGAAGGTTTTTACAGTTCAAACAAAAAAATGCAACGCTGGAAATATTGGCATGAAAATGGTATGTTAAAGGAGGAAGGACTGTATCATTTAAACAGAAAGAGTGGTTGCTGGAAGTCTTGGAATGCAAATGGAGAATTGGAATCAGAATGGTGTTATGATGGAGGGACGAAATTAAGTAAAAGCGAATATAAAAAACGAATTAAAAAGTATCAAAACATGTCCTTAATACCAATTCAGTAACCGATAGGTGATATTTATTGGTAGGTCTGGAACGAAACTCATGTCATGGCGCTTGTCACCCCGGCCTGTCATCCTGGAGCCGCAGGCGATAGGATCCATTATTTCTTGGATTCACTTTTATGCCGGGGACGGCATCTCCCTAAAGAAATTATTAACTTGCCCTAAACGATTATGAAACAGAAAATACATCTCCCATTCGCGCTATTCATCGCCTTCGCCATTCTTCTCACGGCCTGCGACAAAGACGTTGCCTGCGACAATGGCTCCGAGGAGCGCAAAGAATATTACGCAGACGGCTCTGTAAAATCCATCACAACATATCATGACAGTGTAAAAGATGGCAAATACGTCTCGTATTATGAAAATGGAAATAAGCTGCAAGAAGGTCAATATAAAAATGGTAAAAAAGATGGCGCTTGGAAGGAATGGTCAAAACATGGATCGTTGATAACGGAACAAAATTGCAAAGCTCTAGAAGATGAAACATGTTTTATAAAATCATGGTATGGAAAAGATCGATTGGAAGGAAAATACAAAGGGGGGCTGCGTGAAGGCGTATGGAAATGGTGGCATGAAAATGGCCAAATAAAAGAGGAAAAATTTTATAAAGGTGGAAAATTATTTTCCTATAAATACTTTGATGAAAAAGGTAATCTAATAGAAGAAAAAGAGTCCTCAGGTGGATGGGAGGAACGTTGTCGAACTGTGCTGGGGCGTGATAGATGGTCTTTGCGGAATAATTGTGATACTTTTTTTGTTGGAAACGGCTTTGAAAAAAAATGGTATGAAAATGGTCAATTGAAATCCGAAAGGTATTACAAAGAAAGCAAGAGAGATAGCGTATGGAAAACATGGTATGAAAACGGACAATTGCGTTCTGAGGATACTTATAAATCTGATAAATTGGATGGGACATATAAATTGTGGTATAGGGATGGATCGTTGAAAGTAGAAACTTTTTATAAGGAGGGAAAAGAAGATAGCACTTGGAGAGAATGGTTTTCCAATGGACAATTGAAATCAATCCGTTTTTATAAATCAGGCATGGAAAAAGGCTTTTGGAAAGAATGGTATGAAAGTGGCAAATTGAAATCGGTTCGTTTTTATAAAAATGGCTTGGAAGAAGGTTCATGGAAAGAATGGCAAGAAAATGGTAAATTGAAAAAATTGGAAAATTATAAGGCTGGTAAGTTGAATGGCGTTCAGAAAGAGTGGAATAATGATGGCTTGTTGATAGAAGAAAGAAATTATAAGAATGGAAAACTTGATGGCTATTCGAAATGGTGGAGTGAAAATGGAAAGTTGAAGGAATACGAAACTTTTAAAGATGATGAACCGGACGGCATTTATAAAAAATGGGATGATGAAGGTCGATTGTATGAAGAAGAAAATTATAAGGCCGGAGAACTTGATGGCCCCCGAAAAATATGGTATAAAAACGGAAAGTTAAAAGCTGTTGAATATTATAAAGCGGGCAACGAAGTTGGCGTTGGGAAACGTTGGTATGAAAGTGGTAAATTGGAAGAAATCAGAAAATGCAAAGATGAAGGTAATGTCTGTAATTGGAAATGGTTGGATGAAAATGGAAAATTGATTGCTGAGGAAGAATGCAAAGCGGGTATGGAAGGATGTGTACGGAAAGAATTTTTTGATAGTGGTAAATTGAAATGGAAAGGTCTTTTCGAATCTGATAAACGAGAAGGAATTTGGAAATTATGGCATGAAAGTGGACGATTGGCTGCTGAAGGGGATTATAAGGGCGGTCAGCGCGATGGCTTATGGAAATGGTGGCATGAAAATGGACGGTTGGCAAGTGAAGGAAATTATAAGGGCGGTAAGCGCGATGGTATTTGGAAATGGTGGCATGAAAATGGCCAATTGGCAGAAGAAGGTGCTTATAAACTCTACGATAAAAAGTACCGAAATTACGAATGGCATGAATGTCGTTTGGACCGCTTGAAGTGTAAAACAGACAAGAAAGATGGAAAATGGAATGGTTGGTATGCAAATGGACAATTACGATATGAAGGTTTTTACAAAAAAGGCTCTGAAGTTGGTGTATGGAAGGAATGGTATGAAAGTGGAGAATTGAAAATAGAAAAGCGATGGGTATTGCTTAATGTTTGGGAATGGAAAGCGTTGTATGAAAATGGTCAATTATGGTATGAAGGTTCTTATGATAAAGACAGAAAGAATGGTGTATGGAAAGTGTACCATAAAAATGGCAAGTTGGCGTTTGAAGGCGCATATACATTAGACGAACCCGTCGGCATTTGGAAAGAATGGGATGAAAATGGGAATCTGACAAGAGAAGGTCCTTACAAATCAAATGAACAAGCCTGGAAAAAATGGGAAGAAATCGGAATACCTAAACATCGTCATCCTGAGCCCATTCGACAAGCTCAGGATAAACTCCGTCGAAGGGATTGGGACCCTTATCGTATCAGAAAAGTCCTGAAGGATCTGATCCACCATATCTATAATGAATAATGTAATTTACAATAAATGATTATTTTTATGAACTTAAAGACCTTCATTCGCTTTACATTCCTCTTTTCCTTTATCCTTCTCTTCCTCGCCGCTTGCGACAAAGAAGAACGCAAAGAATATTACAATAGCGGACCGTTAAAATCCATTACGACATATCGTGATAGTGTAATAGATGGCCCGTACATCTCGTATTACGAGAATGGAAAAGTATGGGAAAAGGGGCAATATAAAAATGACGAGAAAGATGGGGCTTGGAATACATATCGCGAAAATGGAAAAATCGCAGAAGAAGTAAATTATAAATCGGGTCAAGTAGATGGAGAATGGAAAACTTGGTATGAAAAAGGAAAATTACGTAGTGTAAAATATTACAAAGAGAATTTGGAAGATGGCTCTTGGAAAGAATGGTTTGAAAACGGTCAACAGAAAACTGAGGTGAAATACGAAGCTGGTGTTTGTGACGCATGTTTTTGCAAATATAAAGCCGATTATGATAAAGTTTGTTTTGAAAAAGAATGGTATGAAAATGGACAATTGAAGGAATGGCGTTATAAAACTGAAAATGAGGAAAAATGCGTTGTGAAAATATGGTATATGAATGGACAATTAAAAGAGGTTCTGGATTATAAAGATGGTAAAATATTTACTTATAAATGTTGGTATGTAAATGGTAATCTGCAAGAAGAAATAGTATCATCTAAAGGGTTTGATGATGGAAAATGGCGCACTTGTGTTGAAGAATATGGATCTCGTAAGTTACTTGCAGAGTCTTTTAGTGAAGAAGGATTTTTTAAGGAATGGTTTGAAAACTGGAAATGGAAAAATATTGAGAACATCAAAAAAGGGTGGAAAAATGGTGCTACGTCTATTCGGAATGCTATTCGAAAAGAATGGTATGATGATGGAAAATTACGAAGAGAAAGATATTACAAAGATGGACGTGATAGTCTTTGGAAATCATGGCATGAAAATGGTCGTTTGCAATCGGAATGTTCATATAAATTAGGCAAACAAGACGGAAAATGCCAGGAATGGTATGAAAATGGGAAAATACGAAGTGTACAATATTACAAAGAGGGTTTGGAAGAAGGCTCTTGGAAGGAATGGTATGAAAACGGGAAATTGAAAAATATCGAGAGCTACAAGGATGGATGGAAAAATGGCGTTTGGAGAGAATGGCTTGAAAATGGTCGTTTACAATCGGAATGTTCATATAAATTAGGTAAGAAAACTGGAAAATGTAGGGAATGGTATGAAAACGGGAAAATACGAAGTGTAAAATATTACAAAGATGATTTTGAAGATGGTTTTTGGAAGGAATGGTTCGAAAACGGGAAATTGAAAAATATCGAGAGCTACAAAGAAGGGAATAAAAATGGCGTTTGGAAAACTTGGTACGAAAATGGTCAATTGAAAGTGGAAGAAAACTATAAAGCTGGGTTGCTTGATGGTGTTAGGAAGGAATGGTATGAAAATGGTAAAATATGGATAAAAGAATATTATAAAGAAGGTAAACTTGATGGAGTTTACAAAGAATGGTATGATAATGGAAGGCTGTCTGAAAAACAGGAATTTAAAAAAGGTTTGTTTACTGGCTTATGGCGTTCATGGTACAAAAATGGAATCGTAGCAACAGAAATAAACTACAATAATTGTCAAGAGGATTGTATTGAGAAGCGTTGGCTTGAAAATGGAGAGTTTTTTAGGGAATATCATATTCCTTCAAGTAATGTTTATTCTAAATAAATGATATTTTGCAATAAACGAGTTTGATTATGAAACTGAGAAATGTCGTCTTATTCACGCTGCTTTTTGCTTCTGTTTTGCTCCTTGCTGCTTGTGACAAAGAAGAACGCAAAGAATATCACGGTAATGGAGTATTAAAATCCGTTACAACATATTGCAAAAATATCAAAGAGGGCAAATACATCTCTTATTATTGGGGTGGAGAAGTAAATGAGATGGGTTTTTATAAAAATGACAAACCAGAAGGTGTTTGGAAAAAGTGGCACGAAAATGGACTACTAGCATTCGAAGGCTTTTATTATGATGGTATGCGGGATAGTGTTTGGAGATGGTGGCATAGCAATGGGCAATTGTCAAAAGAAGAATTTTATAAAGGTAAAATGTATAGTTACTGGATTCAGAATTGTCGTCGAATTTCGGATTGTAAAGATGAATTTATTCGAGATGGCGTAAGTAGAGAATGGTATGCGAATGGAAAAATAGAATCAGAAGAACATTATAAGAACGGAGTGCGAGATGGGTCTAGTAAACGTTGGTTTGATGATGGTCAATTGCGTTCTGAAAAGTTTTATAAGTCAGGAAAAATTGATGGCATCTGGAAGATTTGGCATAACACTGGGCGAGTGTTTGGGGAATATAGTTACAGATTGGGTCAACAAGAAGGTGTGTCAAGAAATTGGCATATAAATGGTCTTTTGTCACACGAAGGAATGTACAAGTCTGATAAAAAAGAAGGGACTTGGAAATCTTGGTATTGGAATGGACAATTGCAGGAAGAATCTTTTTATGTATCTGGTATAATAGATGGTGTCAGAAAAAAATGGTATCAAGATGGCAAATTGAAAGAAATGATTTCGTATAAGTTAGGGAAATTTGATGGCGCTTGGAAATCGTGGCACGAAAATGGACAATTGAAAGAAGAACGGTTCTATAAGAATGGCGAGTATGAAGGTACCTGGACAGAATGGCATAGAAATGGTCGCCTGAAATCGAAGGTCATTTACAAAGATGGTAAACGTTATGGAACTTGGAAATGGTGGTATGATAACGGCAAAATGCAATGGGAAGATAATTATGTATTAGACAGAGCTCATGGAGTATGGAAAAGATGGTATAAAAATGGCAAATTGAAATCCTTATTTTATTATAAAGATGGTCATTTAGAAGGCGCTCGGAAAAAGTGGTTTGAAGATGGAAAAATCGCTGAAGAAGAACATTATAACGATGGAAAGCTCGACGGCGTTAGAAAAACGTGGTTTGAAAATGGACGTTTAAAGGCTGAAGAATACTATGAGTTAGACAAGCCCATTGGTGTATGGAAAAAATGGAATGAAAACGGAGAACTGATAGAGGAAGAAACCTATAAAGACGGATTTAAGACATCCGTCCTTGATAAACCTGTTAGTCGCGATGATGGCCAATATAAAAAGAAAAGGAGACGAAAGTCTGTACCAACAATGAGTGTAATTGGGAGACTAAGAAGTTATAATATTGATGATTCTTTAAAAGCTCGGCAGTCTATTACTGACGAGCCCATTTGGAAACGGAAACTCGATTGATCAGCCTTCTCGTTAAACTTTCATTGCGTCGACTTGATTGACGATTGCAGTCACGGCTTCGATGTACTTGTTGATGTTTGACACAATCACGTTGTTGTCATTGGTCATATTAGGGATACGCACGCCCGGGAACATTTCGTAAACTTGTTCGTGATTTTCGGGATAATTGCCTGTTGCAAGGTAATAGACCCCGTAAAGCAAGGGAAGGAGCGTTATTGTTGAACGTACGTAAATCTCGTGCGGATTGCGGTATTCCTTGAGGTAAAGAAAAAATTGGCGTAAATGTACGAGCAATCCGCGCAGTTCGCGTTCACATTCGATTCGCAGTTCTGCAAGGTTCGGGCTGAAGTCTGCAAGCGGCGTCTCGCCACAAATCGTCACATTTCGGCTCTTGATATGCAAAAATTCCAGCGGGAACACGTCCTGCGAAGACTTGATTTCAAAACGGCTGAACACGTGGTTGAACACGATATTTTCGTGCTTTGCCTTCGCTGTGAGCTTCTGCAACGGAAGCAAGTCTTCGACGGAATTGGACTTTAGAATAAAGCTGACGGTCCACGTGGATTCCAGCGAGGAGAATCCTTCCATAAGGCAGTCGCCATGAACGAATACCGAAATGAGATTGTCGCCGAGCGCTTCTTCAAAGAGCTTCGGCCATTCTGAATTCTGTAATTCTGCAACGCTTAAAATCTTCTTCATAAAGGGAACCTCTAAATTACCATCCTCCGCCGGAGCCGCCACCGCCAAAGTGACCTCCACCGAATCCACCGCCGAAACCGCCACCAAAGCCGCCTCGGCCTCCGCCAAATCCACCGCCGAAACCGCCGCGGTGGTGGCCGCGACTGCTGTTGCCAAGCGCATTCCCGAGCAAGAACCAGAGGCATCCGTTGCCGCGTCCGCCGCCATTCTTCGAGGCGAGCAGGAACAGAATCACGAAAATCACGAGAACGAGTCCAAATGGGCTGCTTTCTTCTTCTTGCGGTAACTGGTCTGTGTCGACCTCAAGCGAAATGCCTTTTTCCTTGGCAACGACTTGCGCAATTTCCCATGCGAGCTGCATCACGCCTTGGCCGTATTTTTCGATTCTGAATGCAGGCACAATTGTCTTTTGCTGGAGCCGTTCTACGAGCACGTCGGGCAAGTAACCTTCGGCGCCATAGCCGACTTCAACGCTTCGCTTGTGTTGCTTCATCGCCGCAAAAATCAGGACACCTTCGTTTGATTTGCCGCCAACTCCCCAGCTTTCGGCAATGTTCAATGCGTAATCTCTAAAGTCCGCAAAGCCAATGTCATGAACAAGCGCGACCGCAAGTCCGACTCCAGCTTTTTTGTAAAGCTGTTCGGCAAGCTCGTTTACAAATTGCACTTCTTGCTTTGTGAGCAAACGGTCTTCATCAAGCACATAGCTATTCTGCGGGCGCTTGGGGAGCCCCGCCTTGTTCACCTTAAAACCTGCCGCAACCGGGATTGCGAGCAACAGAATGAACAGTATCGATAAAATTCTTTTTGGCATAGAAAAAAGCCGCCTCGTAGCGGCTTTGCAAAGATAACATTTATAAATTATCTAAAATTGCTTCTATTGGTTTTGTGACCACGTGAAAGAGTGCTTTGCCAACTCCTTCTACTGCAACTTCAGCAGCTTTATCAACTACTGCATCACCAACTTGTTCTAGCAAGCTACTTTCAGAAGATGTTTCTGTATTTGTGGTTTGCTGATTATTTTGTGCAGTTGGCATCGAGGATTCCATCAATTATTTGCAAAGCGGCTTCAGCTGCTTCTGGAGCGGTGCGAAGTCCGTCTTCTTGATGGCGCTGATTGTTGCTGCGGCTTCATTCTTTCCAACGCCTTTACCTGTCGTAAAGAAGTTGATCATGTCACCCTTGATGGCAATGGTGAAATCGAAGGACGAAATAAATCCGAGCCTGCCTCTGAATGTATTTTCAATTTCAACGCTAAGTTCTGGAGCGGTTGATTCTTCGTCATCCGTTACAAAGATCGACTTCTTGGAAAGTGCGTTTTCGAGAGCACTGCAAGCATTTGAGGCCAAATCGCATGCAAGTTTGATTTCGCAACGGGAAATTTTTACGCTGTAAGGAACTTCGAGAGCATTTCTCAAGCCCGTCTTTTTCAAGAGTTCAAGAGAAAGGTTCGGTTCGACGGTAATTACGTACGGACCTTTTTCGAAGTTCACGTTGCGCAGTTTGAAGGTGGCGATGCCGTTCTTCTGAGTGCGGCGTTCCGAAAGAGTCTTGCTCTGGCGTGCGATGAGCGGGAAGTTCGGCACTGGACCGATGGAATCCTTGACGATGACGTTCCAAGAGGGCATCTCGGCTTTGGTCAGTTCAAATTTCGGTTCGGTTGTCGTTGAAATAGTCAAGTTCGAAAGTCTTTCGACCAAAATCTTTTCGATTTCTGGGAGCGCATGCTCCAAGCGGTGGCTATCGTTGAGCGGGTAGACATCGGCGAGCTGCTGCAAATAGAAGTTATATTCGTTGACTTCGTCTTGGGCTTTTTCCAAGTCAGACGCTGCATTAGCGTAAGTGCGAGAATCGATTGCCTTGCGCGCAGACTTTTCGAGCTTGGTGATGTCTTGCTGCAAAGTCTTCAAGCGGAACTGGAGGCTTGCGGTGAACTCGTCCATGTCGAGAGTTGCTGTTGCCTTAAATCCCTTATCCACTTTTACAGGAACAACTTTGACCCCTTTGAGGACAACGTTGCTTTTCACATTGCTTTTGGACCTGTATGTTTCGCCAAGGACGCTCTTTCCATCATTGATATCTTCATATTTGGTAAGTGTTTGAGTGGCGGAAACTTGGGACTTGATCTGCTTTGCGACACCCGCCATAGCCGAGTTGTTTGCATCTTCTTGCGAAACAGTGGAGGTGGCGGTGTAGGTGACGATTTTCCCTGCCAAGGCTGGGACTACAGCAATACAGGCGCAAAGGATAAGGGTTTTGATATTCATTACTAGTTCAGCTCCATCAAAATCAGCTTACGAGTGATGTTGTTTTTCTTGGTTTCGGCAATCGGCTTGAAAATTTGGCGAATCTTCGCGTAAACTTCCTGAGAATCCCTGTACTTTAAGGGATTTGCGTAGATGACGAAGTCCAAGGTCTTTGCGGTCATGACATTGACTTTCACGGAGTTGAAGTTGCTCTTGAGGCCCTTCATGATGGCATCGTGCAAGTCTTCAGTCTGGCTGTCGGAATATTCACCTTTGATGTTCACAACGACCTTGTACTGGGTGCCTTTGGCGAGGTCCATCTTCCAGTAACCAAGAATCTTCTGTTCGAGCCCAGGCATTGCCTTACGGACTGCGGCGCCAATGTTAGAATTGATGTTGATCTTGGAGGTATGGCCGTTGTTGCGGACTACGGCGGACTGTGAACCGAGGAGGCGTGCGGTCGATGTTTCGTAAGCAGAAACTTCAACGGAGACTTCGTCATTCGTCACTTCCGGGGTGTACTTGATATAAATGTCTGCGTCCAAGGCAACGCTCGCAAGGTAAGACAAGTCATCTTCTGTATTAGCGATGTCGCTCTGCATCTGGAGGATGCTGCTCAAGTCAGCTTGCGCATCGACGGACTTGACTTCGTAGTTTTTCTTGGTGAGGTAACCATTGATTGCCTCTGACGTGGTACGGGAGTATGGGCTTTCGGAAGAAACGTCCGGAACTCCGTCCTTGAGTGTCAAGTTCGGGGAGACCATGATAACCGGTTGACCGATATCCTGCATGGCGCTTGCATTAGCGTAAGTCTCTGTCGCTTCATCCTTTGCGGCTGCAACTTTCGTTGTGGCGCTTGTATTGAATGCCGTAGCTGTGTTGTTAGCGGTTGATTGAACCGTTGTGGTAGCCGAGGTTCCGAACCCATCGAGTTCGTTGTAGGCGCTTTCGGCTCTTTGACGAGTGGCGGCGGCTTTTTGACGATTGTCGGAATCATTGCGCTTTGCGGCATGCGGCGCGGAACAGGCTGTTTCGGCCAGAAGAAGTGCTAAGCAGAGAGAAGGAATCAAGTGTCTCATATTACAAATATCTCTTTAAAGGTTTCATACATTTTTTATACAGATAATATACAATGTTTTGTGTTCAGAAGTAAACAAATAATACGAATTGTAAAATACTTTTTTTAAGAGTTGCTATCAAAGAGAAAATTGGATATATATATCCTTGAGGCTACATTTTTTTTTAAACAAAGAATTGTAGTTTGGAGTGTGTTAGGTTTAAACTTCTCATCAGGGAGGTTGAAAATGAGAGAAAAATGGATCTGGCTGCCTGATTGGGCCTCGAATCTTGGTATTTGGGAAGATGATCTTATGGACGTTGCTCCTTCTGCGAGCCACGTTTATGTGCCATATGGTCAACTGGCTGGATTTTTAGAGAATCCGGAGGATATTCCGGAGTTCAAGACTGCTTCTACCGTTGTTGCTTGGGGTCTTGGTGCTTTGTCGCTCCTTTGTTCGGGAGCGGGCCCGCAAAAAGACCAAAAGTGGATTTTGCTTTCGCCGTATGCCGATTTTTGTGATGAAATTGGCAATTGGACTGTGCCGAACTTGCATTTTATGGCACACCAGCTTGAAACGACTACGGAGCCTGCGCTCAAGGCATTCATGGAACTGTTCGAGGAAGATTTTGGCGACTGGCAAGACGACTGGTTTACCGAGGCTAAAAAGTACGATGCAGAGTCCTTGTCGAAAGGGCTGATGTACCTTGCTTCGCATCGCGTAGAGTCCGTGATTCCGAATAGCGAAAACATTCAAGTGGTTTACGGGCGACTGGATGCGACCGTTCAGCCTGAATGGACTTTGAAACTAAAGGAATTTTTGCCGAAAGCGGAATTCAAGGAACGTCCTAAAGCCGGCCACTGGCCTCCGATGCTATTGCTTTGAGAAGTCCTTAGTCATTGGTCAATGGTCACTGGTTTTATAATCGCACCAACGGTGCCAAGCTTTAAACTATTGACTGATGACCAACTACTAATAACTCATTTAATTTTTTTTCTGAATTCTTGATAATGCAAACAGCGCTACAAGGTAAATTGCAAAGAACCAGAGCAGTGCTTTTTCGAAAGTTTCTCCCACAGATGTATAGAATGTGCTCCTTGTCTTGAGGGGCATTTTTCTTTGTATGACGCGGGTTTCAAAAATATTGGTATTCTGGTCGTAATGGCCGTACTGATCTATAAATGCTGAAACTCCGCTGTTGGCAAGGCGTGCAACCGGATAACCGTAGGTGATGGCTTGATGGCGTACAATGTTCAAGTGTTGGAATGGAGCCGTGCTCCGGCCGAACCAGCCGTCGTTTGTGATATTCACCATGAGTCGTGACCCAGCACTGATTGCTTCGCGAATGAGGTCTCCGAAAATTGCATCGTAACAGATGTAGGGTGTCCAGTTGTAGGGACCGTAAACGGGAGTTTCTTTTCCCGGAACAAAATCGCCTTCGCCGAGATCCACGTAATTCAGGATGGGGAACACGTCATCGAAAGGAATGCGTTCGCTAAATGGAACGAGGTGCTTTTTGATATAACGTTGCGGGAACTGATTGTCGCCTGGCGTAAAGAGGAATGATGCGTTGTAGATGTCGAAACGGCGCGGGTTGTTGATGTCATCGGAAACTCGTTTGTAGTCAAGAGCACCAGTGAGAATGCTTGCGTTTCTCATGTCGGCCATTTGGTGCAAACGCCTGATGACTAGCGGTTGTCGACGGATGTGGTCCGGTACAGCGGTTTCGGCAAGGAGAATCATGTCCACATCGGAGGTGGTGCTGTCCATGGCCATGTTGAAAGTCTTGGTGACGATGGAGTCAAAGCGGGGCTTGCTCCATTTGGCTCCTTGGGCAATACTTGGCTGCACCATGGCAATGGACGGATTCTCTTGTGAATCTGCATTGTAGAACGGGGCTGCCTCTGGAGCTGAAAGTACGCAGCTTCCGTGAATCAGGAGCGCAAAGAAAATGATGAACGGCACTGCAAAGAGTGCAAAGCGTTTTTTGCTTTTCTGCATAAACGCGTAAGCGACAATTTGGTTTGATGCTACAATAAGAATGGTGTAACCGAAAATGCCGATAATCGACAAGGCTTGTAGCAATTCAAGATGATTTCCGAATGTGTATCCCAAGTGATTCCACGGGAAAGCGAAATCTCCGGTGGTGCGGTGCATTTCGATGGATGCGTAGAAAATAGGGAAGAGGATAAGCAGGTACGCTTTGCCTTTGATCTTTAAATTCTTGGCTGTAGAATAGACAAACGAAGCAAGAACGTTGAATAGGCTGAGGTAGGCAATGAGAAGGATGAGCCCGAGAAATATGAGTCCGGAGGGCGCTGTTTCGACGTTCATCACGTTGCGAATCCAGTAATAGTTAATGGTGTTATAAACCATGCTAGCCCAGAATGTCGCAAAGACTGCGGTCTCTCGATTGAATTTGTTCAAAACAATGAACCATGGCACAAGCAAGATGAGTATTGCTGGACCCAGCGGAAGAGGCGGAAATGCGAATGCGATAAAGCCCCAGGAAAGCGTTGCTAGAGCAAGCGCAATGCGTGCATCTTTTTGCTTAAATAGCTTTATGTTCCAACGCACGAAAAGAGCAAACCAGTAAAGAGCCATGGGAATGAATGTGGCTACAATTTGGAAAAGCCCGGCGTGACTGCGTGTGAGATAGTCTAATGCAAGGAATGCAAAAACAATAATGCCGTAAGTGTTCATGAACCGCGCAAACGGTTTGCGTGCGGTCTTTATGAATAAGAACGGGAGTGCCGCAACGATAGGTAAAAGTTGCGGAAGCTGCGTGTAAAGTCCCGGCGTATCCGGACGTAGCAAGAACAATACAAATTCTATGGCGACAAGAATTGCAACGTAAATCTTGTACGCTCGCGGAATGTTTTTGAGTTTATTTAGTAACTGCTCGGTAGTCATTAGTCGTTAGTCGGTAGTCGTTGGTGCATGTCATCCCGTGCTTGGCGCGGGATCGCCTTTCTCGAATTACAATCCACTTTTATCTTGGGGATTGAACACGAGTACGAATTCACCTTTGGGTGGATGAGCCTTGAAGTGTGCCGAAATTTCAGTCGGTGTTCCGATGAGGTGTTCCTCGAATTTCTTCGTAAGTTCACGCATGAGTGCGATCTTGATATCACCGAAAACAAGCTTGATTTCTTCGACGAACTTGTCGATGTTGTGCGGGCTCGCGTAGAAAATCTGCGTCGCTTCTTCGTCTTTCAATTTTTCGAGCAAGTGAATACGCTGGGCGCTTTTCTTGGGCGAAAAATACTGGAACGTAAAGTGGTCGGTCGGCATGCCGCAAGAAACGAGGGCGGTAATCATGGCGCACGGGCCGGGAATTGCACGTACGTCAATTCCTTCGCGCACACATTCACGAACAAGGTTGAATGCCGGGTCTGCAACTCCGGGCGTTCCTGCATCGCTTACGAGAGCGATGTCGCCAGTGTTCTTGAGATATTCGATATACTTTGGCGTGACTTTTTCTTTGTTGAAGTCGTGGTAGGCTTCCATGGGTGTCGTAATGCCGTAATTATCAAAGAGAATTCTTGAATGACGGGTGTCTTCGGCAAGGACGAGGGGAACTTCCTTAAGAATGCGCACGGCGCGGTAGGTGATATCTTCCATGTTCCCGATGGGAGTAGCTACGATGTATAAAGTGTATGACATACTAGATTAAGACGAAAGAACGGGCTTTGCCCTATTGACTATAGACGAAAGATAGTAATTAGAATTTGTCAATGGTCGTTAGTCATTAGTTATTAGTTTTATAATTGCATATGGGCTTCATTTTTTAAACTAGAGATTTATAACCAAAGACCAATGACTAATAACTAAGTGCTAATAGTCGCTTGCGCTATTCAAATCTGTGAGCCTGTTGGCGTTCAGTTCGAATGTCAGGCGTTGAACGAGTTTGCGGTGCATTTCTTGCGATGCCTTGTTCACAAGATCGGTGCGGAGTCGCCCATATAAAATAGCGTTAATGTCTTGCTGCTCAATGAATTCTACGTGGCGAACGAGAGTGCCGTTGCAGAAGATTCGAGCCGAAAGAGCGTACGTCCAGGATTCATCAACGGGAAGGATGGGCCATAGCGGAATTAACACGCCAAGATTCCATGCGGAATTCGGTTTATTTTGTTTGACCGTTGCTTTGATGGTTGCTTCTCCACGGCAGGATTCTCGTGGGAAATCGGTTTCACTGACGGCTTTTGTGTAGGCTCTCAATAAATCTTGTGAAAGCTCCAATGAATCATTACCGTACAAAAAAGGAATGTTACCGAAGAAGCTGAATTTTTCCTCGGTTAGCGGAATCCCTTCTAGGTCTCCTTGCGTGAGTTTCATGGAGCATCCAGAAAGAATTGCAGAAAAAATAAGTGCAAAACTCAAAAATTTGACGATGGAGCGCATGTGTTAAAGATATAAAAAAACGACTTGCTTTGATTTTATTTAGATTATTACTATGGAATTGCCTGCTTATTTTATTAGTGACGCGCATTTGGGAATCGAGCCACCGGGAGCAGTCCCAAACAGGGAACAAAAATTAATAGAGCTTCTTTCCTCGTGGAAAGGCAAGGCTAGTCACGTCGTTGTGGTTGGTGACCTTTTTGAATTCTGGTACGAGTACAATTATTATGTAGCGTCAGCGCATTTCAATTTGTATCGAGCTTTTGCCGAATTGGTTGAATCGGGTGTAGAAGTTCATTTGTTGCAGGGTAACCATGATTTTGCCTATGGTGATTTTTTCCCGAAGACTCTAGGGGTACAAGTCCATAAATCTGTTATTCTTGAAATTCAGGGCAAGCGAATTTTTGCAACTCATGGTGACGGAGTTCCCAAGTCCGATCGTGGCTATCGTTTTTTGCGCAATGTATTGGACTTCCCGTTCAATCGGTTCCTCTTTAAGCAAATCCATCCAGACTGGGGAATGGCTCTAGCTCGTTTTGTTGGGCGTAACAGCCGTAAATACGGTGAAAGCCGTTTGATAAAGATTGAAGAATACCTGGAATGGGGAGACCGCATGCTTAAAAAGGAACACTGCGATTTCTGTATTCATGGTCACCATCATATTTCGGGCATCTGGAACACGCCTAATGGTGTGGTGGCTTCTCCCGGAGACTTTATAAAAAAGCCCGCCATCCTCTGCTTGGAGAATGGCGGATTGAAATTGGTTTCGCTTTAAGCGGAGTGCTTAAGTTTATTCAACAGGACCGCTTGCTCGACTTTCGGTGGCTTTGACCAACTTTTTCTTGGATTTTTCGCCCCAAAGTTTTGCGATAATATCGGTGCTTGCGAATTCCTGCCAATATTCTTCTACCCAGCACCAGTGATGGACTTCGCCTTTTTCATCGGTGATTGTCCAGTCCTTCTTTGCCGAGAAAGTCATTTTTTGGACTTGCGGGGTGTAGTAAGGGTCGGACGATTTTTCCGGTTCAATGGTTATGGTCCATGATCTGTCGGCAGTTCGCTTGTAAATAGCGATGTTGAATGCCAACAGCAGGACTAGGGTAATAATACTCCATTTGAAGTTCTTCTTCGACAGCAGGTATATTAATAGGAGTACTAGTAATATACTGATTGCTGCGAAGTTGTAATGAGTCGGATAAAATACTTTGAAGACATCAATCATTTTATCGTACCTCTAGAACTTGTGAAGAATTACTTCTTCTTGGCTGCCTTCTGCTGAGCGACGAGAGCTGCGACGCTGAATGTGAGAACATTCTTGTCGACCTGGCTTTCAGTACGGAAGCTCTTGAGCGGAAGTGCGATACCATGAGAAGAAAGCGTGCCCATGAAGGATGCGTTTGCATGGCTTGCAATGGTACGGACGTTGATAAAGCCCTTGTTCTTGCTGAAGGTCAGCTTAAAGGTCTTCTTGGACGCATCGTATTCGGCGACCATGGTCTTGTTTTCCTTGGTATTCAGAGCATTCTTGGTGTTGTGGTCAAAAATGATGGTACCACGGGTATCAATGGAAAGCATGGTCTTGTTGCCCACAGCGTTACGGCATGCGAGAGTCGTCCATTCGCCTTTCTTCTTTGCACCCTTTGCAGTGAAGACATACTTGTTGCCTTCCTTGACGAGAGTGTATGCACCAGTTGCAACCGGAAGACCGATAGCATTGAATGCGCCCTTGAAGTAAAGGAATTTGGACTTGGAGCCGATGATTCCGTTAATGAAACGGAAAGAAGTTGACTTCGGGGTCTTGATCGGCGTGATTGCAACGCGCTTGCCGACCGGGTCGACTTCGACGTCTACATAAGGACCAACATCGACTGTACGGCCGTCATCCGTCTTAGTCTGAGTGGCGAGCTTGTCGAGCTTGAGAGCCTTGACTGCTTCTTCCGGGAATCTGATGAAACCACGGACATCCATTTTTACGATTACGTTTTCCATTTACACCTCTTTTGTTTGTTTGATTGACGATAAAATAACAATTTATTGTCCAAATGTCAAAGATTCTCACAAAAAAAGCATGTACAAAGGATAAAAATAGCTTTTTCGTAACCAATAACATTTGTTGTATAAAAAATAATAATAAAAATGTAAAATGTTGCAACAAATGAAAAAAAATTTTCTTTATTTGCGTAATATCACGTTTGAAATGCTTTCTGATAGGGTTTCCGTGGCGCGAACGGCCTCTTTGGCGCTTTTTAATAGGCTTTTGACTGTATTTGTTCGTTCTTTAAATCGGGCTCTATCCGAGAGAATTACTACGTTTTGTGCGTCAGAAATATCGTTTACATGGATTTCTACGTTAGCTCGGATGAGAAATTTAGGGTAAAGAATACGGTATTTATCAGAAATCGCAACGGCAATACTCAACACTGGGTCGATGAGAAGAGTTGTTTCGGTACTTTTGACGAATTTAGATGCCAAAATGGCGCCTGTGCCACGCCCTGCAACGACTTTGGGAGCTTTGCCGTTTATTTGAGAGGCGCATTCGTAAATCATTTGAGCGTCGGATTCAAAAGTCTCTTGTGACGGAGTGCCTTTGTTTTCACCGCTTCCGCGGTAGTTGAACGTGGCTGCTGCGAATCCCGGTAGGCTGTCGAGTTCGGCGAGGAACTGGGCGGCGTCTTCGTCGGCATCGGGGTAGTAGAGGAAAACGTTATTCTGTTCGTTTCCAACAACAAAACCTTCAAGAACCGTGCCGTCGTCAAGAGTGCAATTGATATTCTTTGCCTTATCTGCAATGGCGGTACGTGCTTCGTTATGTGTAATGGCGCGGGGGAAGGCGTTACGGCGCTCGGTTAGTGCAAGGTAAAATACCATGCTGATATATATAAGGAGAAGAATTCCTGCGTAACGTAAAATGCGGCTGAGTGTTCCCAATGCGAATTCTTTTATTTTCATGGATTAGTTAATAGTTGATAATTATTGTTTGAGTGTGAATTTAGAAAAGATTGTGGTAGAAGAATTAAGAAGTTGGAATTAGGAGTTGGGAATTTGTGATTGCCGTCATGTCTCGTTGCGCTCGACATGACGAAAATTGAGAACGCACAAACACGTAAAACAAAAACGCTCATAGACTTACAACGAGCAAACGAATAAGCCGAGAGAAGTGAAAGTGGAAGGAGTGGGCCAAAATACACAAACACGCAAGGCGAGAGATGCAGGGGTGCTTGCACCCCTATATCCGAGCCGAAGTGTTTGGCGTTATGGCCCGATGGGCCTATAATAGCACAAATGCGTAGGACGAGAGTCGCGGCCAAGCTTGCTTGGACATGACCGAGACCAGCATTTGGCGTTATACGGCCGTAGGCCTATAACGCAAAAGGACTTCCGGTGGAGTACAACCGGAAGTCCGAGGGATGGGATTGGGTGTTCCTTTAAATTAAGCAATTTTTTTTGAAAGCGTATCACTTCAAAAACAAAAAGTGTTCTCGAAGTGTTCTTTTTTGTCGAATTTAGAAAAGAATAGGGCTTTTTTACAGGATATTTTCAAAAACAGGTGTTCCCAAAAATCTCAAAAAAAATTAGATTTCCTTTTGATGAACGTATATGCCTACTACAATTATCGAAAGTACCTTCAGGACTACTACGAGTACCGTAAGTCCGTGCAGAGGTATTTCTCGTACCGGTCTTTTGCAAAGAAGGCTGGGTATTCCTCGTCCGGTCTTTACCTGGATTTGATTCGTGGTCGAAAGTCTCTCACACAACAAATGATCCCGAAGTTTATCGAAGCTCTCGGGCTTAACGAAAGAGAGGGACGTTACTTTGCTTTGATGGTGGACTTTACGCATGCTACGACGGCGTCTTCGAAGCAGCAGATCTTCGATCAGATGTCCGCGCTCTTGCCGCGTACCATCAAGAACTTGACCAAGAACCAGCAGGAATACTACAGTAAGTGGTATTATGTTGTAGCGCGCGAAGCTCTTGCCGTATTAAAGATTAACGACAAGAACATCCAGGAACTTGCGCTTTTCTTGAACCCGAAAATTTCTCTCCCGCAGGCAAAACAGACTATCCAGCTCCTTCTCAATTTGGGACTTATCGAGCTCGGCGAAGATGGATTCTACCATTCCGTAAACAAGGCAATTACGAATGGCAGTGAAATCGCCCCGCTTTTCGTTCATCAGTTCCAAAAGCAGATGATTGATTTGGGAAAAGATGCGCTAGATCACTACAGTACGGAACGTAGAAATGTATCTTGTATGACGATGAGTGTCTCGGCGCAGGGCTTGGAACGAATCATCAGCAAGATTGATTTGTTCCGCAAGGAGATTGTGGATATCGTTCGCTCTGATGAGGGCGAATCTATGGTCTGCGAATTGAACATCCAGTTCTTCCCGCTGAGCAAGGAAAAGGTGGCTCTGCCTCCGGAAGCGGACGTAGAGGAGGGTGTCGATGAAATTGATTAAGTCATACATTGGACTGCTTGCGGCGGTTTGTGCTGGCATGCTTGCTTGCACAAGCGATAACAGCGGTGTTGCTGGTACCGTAACGGATACGGGCAATACGATTGCACTTGGTGGTGTGGTAACTCGTACTGATGGTTCGCGCGCTGTTGCTGCCATGGTTCGCGTTGCTCGTGAACCTGCTGTTGGTGATTCTCTTGTAGAAGCGGAATATATTGAAACGGTTACGGACTCGCAGGGCGTGTTCTCGTTTGATTCTGTGTTCGCCGATACATTCCAGTTGGCTGTTGTTGATGCTGAATACAAGGAAATTTCGTATAAGCCTCGTGCAACGAAAAATTCTGGCAAGCCGGATAGCATTCAGCTTGAAAAGGCTGCTGTGTTCAGTAGTGTTCTCTACTACGAAGATATGGACGAACCGTCAATGGCGGTCGGGTCTCACTTTAAGGTCTATATGCCGGGAACACCGTTCTCGCAGAGCGTGTTTGCCGGGGATTCTTTCTCGATGCTCATTCCTGCTGGTGAATGGTGGCTTGGGTTCTGCCCGGGCGATCCGCAGATTGTAGCTCGCCTTGCTGATTCTGGTGTTGCCGATTCGTTAATTTATCGTACATGGAACATTGACGGCGAAGTCAAGTCTGGCGATACAATTTCGAAGGGGCCGTTTATCTGGAGTCCGACGATGGAAGTCGATTCCTTGATAAAACTTGAAGAACAGAAGAAGAAAGAAAAGAAGCCGGCCTACTTGTCGGGCGTCGTGATGTGCAAAAAAGATAGTCTGTGCTCGAATGTTCAGGTGCAGATGATTACAGACCTTTACGGCTTTGAATTTGTCGAAGGTGATTCCACTCGCTTTGTAATGCAGACTGTAACGGATGAATCTGGCCGTTGGTTCTTGCAGGTTCCGAAGTCTGTTCCGTATGACAGTCTCCGCATGGAATATCGTTTGCTTGATAACGAAGGCAAAGTAGCTTTGGCAGGGCTTAGCCGCTATGTGCATGCTTCAGAACTCAAGGATTTGGAGGATACTCTTTTGGTGGATACTGTCGAACTTACCAAGGCTTCTGTTTTGGTGAGCGGCGTGATGCTTGCTGTCAATGCTATGGTAGATTCGACTCAGTCCAAAGAAAATCAACCTGACCAGAATTCGATTCAGTCTGATAACTGCAAAGTGAATAGTGTGAATAGCGTGGTTGTGGGTCTTAAGGGCACGTCCCATTTTGTGAGAGATGTGACTTGCAATATGTTTAAGATCGATAATCTTCCGGCCGGTGGCCATGACTTGGTCCTTTACTCGGGTGATCCTAAGGTTGTCAAGACGCTTAGGGATGCAAAACTCGATTTGGATTCTATCGTGACGATTACACATGTGCAGTTGCCCAAGGGTGATACGCTTGATCAGCAATGGATGACGTTTGAGCCGCCTACTTTAAAAACTGAGAAATAATTTTCAAAAACCCCTTGCAAGATTGAAAATTATTTTCTAAAATTGGTGCGCACTGATGAGCTATGGTGTAACGGTAGCACAACAGATTCTGACTCTGTTTGTCTAGGTTCGAATCCTGGTAGCTCAACGAAAGACTCTTTGCTCTTACTCCTGAGCAGAGAGTTTTTTATTTTTTTAGGTTAATAGGTGTTAGGGTTTAGGTGTTAGGTTGGAATTTGCGGCTACGCCGTTTGTTATAGACGTGCGGAGCACGTGATATTATTCCTATATCCTGTAACCTATAACCTAATACCTATATTTGAGCTATGGAATTTTTTGACTACTTTGAACAGCTTTACGCCGATCGTTGGCCTGCGCTTTTGGAATCGTTGAAAGGCGAGGGGTGTGCTACGAAACTCCAGTTTGCAGATTCCTTGGAACCGTATTTTTTGGACGAGGCTTCGGTCTTTGCGGCTAATGCGCTTGGTGTTGAGCCTGGAATGGACGTGCTCGACATGTGTGCGGCGCCGGGTGGAAAATCGCTTGTGATTGCATCGATGCTTAAAGGTGAAGGCTCGCTCCAGTGCAACGACCGTTCGCCGGATAGGCGACTCCGCTTGCAGCATGTTTTGGAAAATTCCTTGCCGGAGTCGTGGCGTTCGATTATCAATGTCACGGGCTATGACGGCGTGAAATTTGGCATGCACAAGAAGGAGTGCTATGACCGCATTTTGCTCGATGCTCCGTGTTCATCGGACAGGCATGTGCTCAATTCTCCGTCGCATCTTGAAGTTTGGTCTGTGAAACGCGTAAAGCGTTTGTCCGTGGAGCAGGGGTCGCTTTTGGCGTCGGCAGTGGATGCGCTTCGACCGGGTGGTGAGCTTGTTTATGGAACTTGCGCTCTTTCGCCCCTCGAAAATGATGCCGTGGTTGCAAAGATATTGAAAAAACGCAAGATGATGGAATTTGTTCGTATTGAAGACCTGCCGGATGGTGCGGATCGTACTGAACTTGGGGTGCATATTTTGCCGGATAAGGCTCATGGTTGCGGCCCCATCTATTGTGCGAAGATGAGGAAAATAGTTTAATAATTGCTATATTTCCTACCGGTAAATAGGAGATTTTTTATGGCAGCTTTAAATCTTACTGCAGAATCTTTTGACAAGGTTATTTCTTCGGGTCAGCTTGTGCTCGTTGATTTTTGGGCTACTTGGTGCCGTCCGTGCATGATGATGGGCCCTGTGGTCGAGGAACTTTCTAACGAGTTTGACGGTCGCGCCATTATTGCAAAGATCAATGTCGATGACGAAGGTGTTTCTGACATTTGCGCTCGCTTTGGCATCACGAACATCCCGAACATGAAGTTGTTTAAAAACGGGGTCGAAGTGGGTAACGTCGTTGGCGCAGTACCGAAGGCTACTCTCAAGAACGCCATCGAAAAGAACCTTTAATCACTAGATCATGCTCACTAAACGTTTAATTGTTTGCTTGGATGTTCGTAACCGCAAGGTCACGAAGGGTGTAAAGTTTAAGGGTAATATCGACATTGGCGATCCCGTAGAAATGGGAGCTCGTTATAGTGACGATGGTGTTGATGAACTTGTCTTTTACGATATTACGGCAAGTGCAGAAAATCGCCCGTGCGACATGGAAATGATTCGCCAGATTGCAAAGCGTGTGTTTATCCCGTTTGCTGTGGGTGGCGGTATCCGTAACTTGGACGACATGCATGAGGCTCTTCTCGCTGGTGCAGAAAAGGTGAGCGTGAACAGTCTTGCTGTGTTGCATCCGGAAATTATAGCCGAAGGCGCAAAGGCCTTTGGACGCCAGTGCATTGTGCTTGGCATGGATGCGAAGTTCGTGGGCGTTTCGGACAAGATTCCGAGCGGTTACGAAGTGTTTATTCGCGGTGGCCGCCAAGCGATGGGCATTGACGCACTGCAGTGGGCAAAGCGAGCCGAGGAACTCGGTGTGGGTGAAATTTGTTTGAACTCCATTGATACCGATGGCGTCAAGAACGGTTACGAACTCACGATTACCGACATGATTGCAAAGGCGGTGCAGGTGCCCGTGATTGCAAGCGGTGGCGCCGGAACTCCGGACCACATTGTGGACTTGTTCCGCAAGACGAGTGCTGATGCGGCTCTCGTTGCATCGATGGTGCATTTTGGCGATTATACGGTGCCGGGAATCAAGAGTGAAATGCTTGCTGCTGGAATCCCTGTGCGCAAGAAGATGAACGGCGAGGTTTAACGTGAATCCAGAAGTTGCCGTAAAGATTTTTGAAGCTGGCAAAAGTGCCGGTGCAGACTTTGTCGAAATTTTCGAAGAAGAAACGCGAAGCTCGAGCCTCGGTTTGAAAGACCGTCAGATTGAAACGGCAACTGCGGGTACCGAATATGGTATCGGTGTTCGTCTTTTGTACGGGACGGAAGTCCTGTATGGCTTTACAAGCGATGATAGCGAAGAAGCTCTGATTAAGCTCGTGAAGACGCTTGCGTTCGGGCGTATCGCTGCCGCCGCTGGTGGCGTGGGTTCTGCGGCCAAGCCGTTTGAGTTTGCTCCTGAAAAGCGCATTTGCGATTATAACGTAGCTGCATACCAAGACCCGCGTGTGCTCGGCCAAGCTATAAAGCAAGACTTCTTGTTCCGTGCGGACAAGACCGCTCGTGCGCTATCACCGAAGATAGCGCAAGTGGGCGCGAGTGTGACTGATAGCTGTACATCGATTTCTCTCATGAACAGTGAAGGCTTGCATCTCGAAATGACGCGCGGTCGCTTGCGCGTGAACGTCAATGTGACGGCAACAGATGGAACGGAACGTTTGACAACGCATGAGGCTCCGGGCGCTCTTGGCGGTTATGAACTTTTAGCCAATTATTCCCCGGAAGCGTTGGCCACAGAATGTGGCGAGCGCGTGCTGCGCATGCTTGATGCTGGCTATATCACTGGCGGTCAGATGCCTGTTGTCATGGGCAATGGCTTTGGTGGTGTGATATTCCACGAAGCTTGCGGACATCCGCTGGAAACAGAATCAATCCGTCGCAGTGCAAGCCCGTTCTGCGGAAAGCTTGGTGAAGCCATTGGACAATCTTGCCTTACTGCAATTGATGATGGCACGATGGATGGTGTATGGGGTAGCCTCAAGTATGATGATGAAGGTACGCCTACACAACGCACGGTTCTGATTGAAAACGGTATTTTGAAAACGTACATGAGCGATCGCGTGGGGGCTGCCGAAGTAGGTGTTGCCCGTACGGGTAGTGCTCGCCGTGAAAGTTACAAGTATGCGCCTGTAAGCCGTATGCGCAATACGTTCATTGCTCCGGGCAAGGATTCGCTCGATTCTATGATTGCTAGCGTGGATAACGGACTTTATGCGGCCCGCATGGCTGGCGGTTCTGTGAACCCGGCAACAGGCGAGTTCAACTTTGCTGTTGACGAAGGCTATGTTATCCGTAATGGCAAAATCTGCGAACCGGTTCGTGGTGCTACACTTATTGGCAAAGGCCACGAAATCATGCCGCGTATAAGCATGGTCGGTACGGATTTTGAACAAGCTGCTGGCGTTTGTGGAGCCTCTTCAGGACATGTGCCGGTAACGGTGGGGCAGCCCTCCATCAAGGTTGACCAAATCCTAGTCGGTGGGCGGTAGCCGTTTACCGCATTTCCTATCCATGAAAATGGAAAAAGCCCTCGCAAAGAGGGCTTTTGAGTATTATGGGTTGTCATCGCGAATAAAGTACAAAACGATTTCGAATAAAACAAGAAAGTTGTGTAAAAAAGAAACAACGGCATCTCGTGAGAGGTGCCGTTGTTTTGGTGTATGGGATGTTTGGTTTTGTATTCATAAAATAGTTTAATTTGGAATATTATTCCTTATTTTTGGTACTTTTCCGATGTAAAGCTTTACAACGCTTTCTTTGTTTTTTAATGATGGTTTTGAGTCTCTAAAAGGCCTGTAAAATAGTTTTTTAAGAAAATAATTGACTTTTTTAGCTCAAAAAAGGCTTTTTTGTTAATAACCAGGATTTTTATTTTTTAATATTGATATATAATGAATCAATTAGAAAATGAAGCGTTGTATGAACTTTTGCGGATTGCCGTTGACAATAATGGCTCTCGTCGTAGTTTGTCGCATAATTTGAGTTCAGAGGCGTGGAAAAAATTACATATAGAATGTATTAAGAATCTTTTGGTGGGTGTTGTTTATCGAGCTATAAGTCTTTTGCCTCGCGAACAGCAACCTCCACTTGAAATTGCGTTTCAATGGGCTAGTGAAGCGGAAACCATAAAGGGGCAAAATAGGCTCTTGAATGCGGAAGCCGCCCGTCTTACCGAACTTTTTGCGGCGCAAGGTCGTAAAACGGCTGTGCTTAAGGGACCTGCCAATGCTTGTCTTTATCCTGATCCTTATATGCGGCAAGTTGGAGATATAGATTTGTGGGTTGATGGTGGCCGTAAAAGCGTTCTAGATTTGTTGAAGAACATGGGGTATGAAATTCCTGAAAAGGATCTAGTCGTACCGCATCATGTTCATTTACATCCAGTAGAAAACGATATTCCCGTTGAAATTCATTTCCGTCCGTCTTCTGGAATTTGGAATCCCTTTTCTGGGGCTCGTCTTTTGCGTTTTTTGGAAAAAGAAATCCAGAATGTTGAACGAGTCAGTGAAGGTTTTTGTGTCCCGACGATGAAATTTGCGCTTGTTATGCAATTGGCTCATATCCAGCGGCATTTTGTTTCTGGCGGTATTGGTTTTAAACAAATTATAGACTACTATATATTGCTAGTTCATTCAACTGAGGACGATCTGCGTGAAATTTCGAATAGACTTTCGGAATTTGGGCTTTTGCATGGCTGTCGTGCTCTCATGTGGGTTTTGGGCAATGTGTTTGGGCTTGATAAGTCCAAGATGCTCTGTAAACCGAATGAAAAGAGTGGACGAAAGATGTTGGCTGTAATTCTTGAAGGTGGAAATTTTGGCTTTTATGCAGCGGAGCGGTTGAAAGACTCTTCGATGAACGTTTTGCTGCGTTGGTTAAAACATCGATTGTTTTTTGTACGGAAAATGTGGTATTCCCCGTTTGAGGTCTTGTGCAGAGAACTTGATTATTGGTTTCACTTTATCAAGACGATTGGTTTAAGAATTAAGACTCGTCGATTCTCTCTATGGAGTATGTACCATAACAAAGCTAATTCTGATCGAAGAAAATCGCTCTGTGAAAAATAAAGATGTTCTGCCGGTGTTTCAAAAAAATGCTTTGAGCCTTTGCTTTTGAAACGTTTGCGTGTTATTTTTTGAATAGGTGGGGAGCTTTTTTGAGCTGATTTCGGCTCTTTGGGGATGTTTGATGCGAATTTCCTTTTTTGGCACGCGGTTTGCTTTTAAACTGGGGAAAAAAGAAAAAGCGAGGATAAAATGTCCGATTTTACTAATGATGCAGAAAAGGTTTTGGCAAAAGCGCAGAGTTTGCGCGACCGCTGTTCGCATTCCTACTTGGGTGCGGCTCATTTGGCGGTGGGCCTCGTTGAAGGTCCCGATGCAACCTTGAAGAAACTTTATAAATCTAAAGGCGTAAAGACCTCGGAACTCCGTGGCCGTTTGGAACCGTTTGTCCAGAAAATCCCGCGCATGGAAGGCGTGAACCCGGATGTAGAACCGGATTCTGACTTGAACCGCATTTTGCGTGCGGCTGTGCAGGCGGCGCGTCAGGTGAGCCGTATGGTGACGCCGGGCGATTTGCTCGTGGCTTTGATGAAGTTCTCGGGCGACCGCGGACTGGCGAAAGTTTTTGAAGATGCGCTTGGTTCGACCGAAGTGGTGGAAACTTGGCTTTCGGACCCGTTTGCGGGAGCCGCGAACGCCGAGGAACAGTCTCCGCTGAAACTCTACGGTCGTGAACTCGTGGAAATGGCGGCTGATGGAAAGCTCTCGCCGGTGATTGGCCGTGAAGAAGAAATCCGCCGTGTGATTTTGATTTTGAGCCGTAAGACAAAGAACAACCCTTGCTTGGTCGGTGAACCGGGTGTGGGTAAGACCGCTATTGTCGAAGGCCTTGCCGAACGTATTTACCGCGGCGACGTGCCAGATGCGTTGAAGGGCAAAAAGGTCTTTGCGCTTGATTTGTCCGCATTGATGGCGGGTGCAAAATACCGTGGCGACTTTGAAGAACGTCTCAAATCTGTGATTGACGCTATTGAAGAAGATGGCAATACGCTTATGTTCATCGATGAACTCCACAACATTGTGGGGGCGGGCAAGACCGAAGGATCCATGGACTTGGGCAATATGCTCAAGCCGAAGCTCGCTCGTGGTGAACTCCACTGCATTGGCGCAACGACAACGCAGGAATACCGCAAGTACATCGAAAAGGATTCCGCTTTGGAACGTCGTTTCCAGCCGGTGCAGGTCTCGGAACCGAGCGAAGACGAAGCTATTTCTATCTTGCGTGGCATTAAGGATGGCTTTGATGCGCACCACGGTGTGCGTCTGCACGACAACGCGCTCGTGGCAGCTGTGAAACTTTCGAACCGTTACATCAGTGATAGGTTCCTCCCGGATAAAGCAATCGACTTGATTGACGAGGCTGCAAGCCTTGTGAAAACGCAGATGGACACGGTCCCGGAAGCACTCGATACCTTGCAGCGTAAGGAACTCCAGATGAAAATCGAGGAGCAGGCCTTGGCTAAGGAAACGGACGAAGCAAGCGTCAAGCGCTTGAAAGAGCTCCGTGAAGACTTGGCTGTGACGGATGCTGCGGTCAAGCAGATGCAGGAACGCTGGCAAGACCGCCGCGCTGCATTTGCCGAAGTGCAGGACTTGAAGAAATCCTTGAAGGCTGCAAAGGACGAGATGGAACAGGCGGAAGCCCGTTACGACTTGAACCGAGCTGCAGAACTCAAGTACAACAAGATTGTGAACATCGAAAAGGAACTGGCTCAAAAGACTGAAGCGCTCCGCAAGAGTGCTGAAGAAGGCGGCTTGAGCGAAGAAGTGACCGAAGAGACGATTGCCCTTGTGGTGAGCCGTTGGACGGGCATTCCGGTGACAAAGCTTTGCGAAGGCGAAAAGGCAAAGTTGTTGCACTTGGACGAACGTTTGCATGCCCGTGTGATTGGTCAGGACGAAGCTGTCGAAGCCGTGTCCGAAGCCATTCTCCGTAACCGTAGCGGTCTTTCTCGTGAAAATGCGCCGATTGGAAGTTTCCTCTTCTTGGGCCCGACGGGCGTGGGTAAGACGGAACTTGCAAAGGCTTTGGCTGTGGAACTTTTCGATAGCGAAAACGCGCTTGTCCGTATCGACATGAGCGAATACATGGAAAAGCATAGCGTAAGCCGTTTGATCGGTGCTCCTCCGGGATACGTGGGTTACGAAGAAGGTGGCCAGCTGACTGAAGCTGTTCGTACACATCCGTATTGCGTGATTTTGCTCGACGAAATCGAGAAGGCGCACCCGGACGTGTTCAATACGCTGCTGCAGGTGCTTGATGACGGTCGTTTGACGGACGGCAAGGGCCGTACGGTGAACTTCAAGAACACCTTGATTTTGATGACCTCGAACTTGGGTGCCGAGAAGTTCCGCTTGAGTGCGGCTAGCGCCAAGAACGGTGAACCGCCGCAGGTTGCGCTTGCGGATGTCGAAGCCGACTTGCATGCATTCTTCCGCCCGGAATTCTTGAACCGTTTGGACGAAGTGCTTGTATTCCAGAGCCTCTCGAAGAAGCAGATTCGCGAAATCGTGAAACTCAAATTTGCGGATTTGGCGAACCGCGCTGCCCGTCAGGACTTGGTGCTTACGCTTTCGGATGCGGCACTTGATGCGATTGCGGAAGGTGCTTACCAGCCGGAATTCGGTGCACGCCCGATACAACGTTATATAGAACGTAACATTGAACGCCCGTTGAGCCACGCGATACTTTCGGGTACCGTGAGTGCGGCAAAGCCTGCTGTGGTGGACTACAAGGACGGAATGTTTGTAGTGAAATAATAGGCGTTAAAGCGCTGTCATAACGTAAAGAGCAATGGTTTTTATATCATTGTTCTTTTCTTGCATTACGCCCACGTCAAAGTCAATGCGAATGTGGGTTCCGCCGAATGTCAGCTCAAATTTCGGGATGATATCGACCATAAAGTCTTGGCGGAGATTGCCTATGCTGGCCGAAGAGTTGATTTCAAGGAAGATGCGGAACATTTGTCCGAAAACGAGAGTCGGTATCATTGCTCCAGAAAACTTGACATAGCCTTCTTCGCCGTTGTACTTTGTAGCCCCGTCGAGGAATCCTGCGCGAAGTTCATAGTAGTTGGCAAAGCATTTTGCAATGAACTGTTGTGTTCCTACGGTGAATACGATTGCGCTTGCACTGATGTCGCTCAAGTCCAAGTATCCATCAAAAGCAAGGAAAGAACTTGGTTTGTAACGGTAACGGACACCAAGGTCTAGGGCAGTCCTTGTTTCGTTTAATTGATTGTACGTGTTGATATCGAGCTTTGCGCCGACGTCAAATTGCTTGTTGAGTCGGGTCGTAAAGTTGATGGGGAAGAGTACGTTTGAGTTGAAGGGACTACGGATGCCGATGCCGAGCCCGATCTTTGGCGATGGGCGACTTTCGGGACCGAAGGTGTACCGCATGTCCCACATGTGGTCGAGTGCAAAAGCGTTTGTTGCTAAAAAGGCAAATAGTAGGCAAAGAAAGTGCTTCATGTTCATCAAAGTTAGATAAATCCGCTGGTAAAAGCTAAATTTACATGCGTTAAAATGGAGGTATTTGTGGTCGATCCGCGTCCAGAACTTTCTAAACTTTCCGATTATGTCCCTGGCAAGTCCATCGACGAAATTCGTGAACGTTATGGTCTTAAGAATGTTGTAAAACTCGCGTCTAACGAGAACCCGCTGGGCGCTTCTCCGAAGGCGGTGGAAGCGTTTCATGAAATTGCAAATTCCTTGCACTTGTACCCGCGTGGTGATGCTCCAAAGCTTATTGACGATATTGCCAAAAGATTTGGCGTGAACAAGAATCAGGTTGTTATTGGTAACGGTTCTGATGAAATCATCGACATGGTGGGTAAGGCTTTTATCCGTCAGGGTGATAATTGCGTAGGCATTACGCCGACGTTCTCCGTGTACAAGTTTACGACGCTTTCGAACGGAGCCGATTTTATTGGCGTGGGTGAAGGTGAAGAAAAAGCTAGCCTTGATAAGCTTGCTGCAGCTATCAATGAAAAGACGCGCGTGGCTTTCATTTGCAACCCGAACAACCCGACCGGTCACTATTACACCGAAGCTGAAATCCGCAGCTTCCTTGCGAAAGTGCCGTCGAACGTTCTCGTGTTCTTGGACGAAGCTTATGCTGAATTTGCAACGGCTGCTGATTATCCGAAGATGGCTCCGCTGCTTTCGGAATACCCGAACTTGTTCCTCAACCGCACTTTCAGTAAGATTTACGGTTTGGCTGGGCTCCGTGTGGGTTATGCCATTGCAAATGCTGAAGTTGTCCGTCACATGTGGAAAATCAAGCCGCCGTTTGACGTGAACCAAGCCGCTCAGGTGGCCGCTGTGGCAGCTCTTGCCGATACCGCTCACGTTGAAGCGACACGCAAGAACAACGCGGTTGGCTTTGAGTATTTGAACCGTGAACTTAGTGCGCTTGGTTTCAAGGTGCTTCCGACGCAGGCAAACTTTATTTGTGTAAATGTCGGCCCAAAGGCTCGCGACTTGGTCGCTTTCTTGGAACAGAACGGCATGATTGTTCGCGGTCTTACGAGTTTTGGCATGCCGGAACATATCCGTATCACGGTGGGCAAGCCTGAAGAAAACGAACTCCTTGTTTCGCTTGTCAAGAAGTGGGTTGGCTAGGAGCTTACTATGGAAAATCGCGAAATTGCAAAGGCCGGTGTCGCTCCCGAGAATCTGGAACTTTTGAAGATTGCGCTCAAGACGGCGGAACTTGCCGAAGAGAACATCCTTAAGTTTTACCAGAACGATGTGGGCGTCGAATGGAAGGCTGACAAGACTCCCGTGACGATTGCGGACAAGGGAACGGAAGAACTCGCCCGCAAATTCTGGGCGAAGGAAACGCCTGGCTTTGGCGTCATTGGCGAAGAATTCGGCATTGAAAGCCCGGATGCGGAATACCAGTGGGTGATTGACCCGATTGACGGCACTAAATCGTTTATCCACGGTGTGCCTTTGTTCGGAACGCTAATTGGTCTTTACCACAAGAACGTTCCGATTGCAAGCGTGATTCGCTTACCTGCAATGAAAAGCGCTGTGTGGGCGGTGAATGGCGGCGGCGCATTCTTGGATGGCCGTGAAGTTCGCGCTTCGAAGGTATCGCAGTTGAGTGATGCGCTTGTGCTTTCGGGAACGGTCAATACAATGGAAGACAAGGGCTTTGGCGAAGGCTTTACGAAACTCCGCCGCAGTGCTCGCTTGCATCGCGGTTGGGGCGATTGCTACGGCTATTACCTTGTGGTTGCAGGCCGTGCCGAAATTATGGTGGATCCGGTCGTTTCGCTGTGGGACATTGCTCCGTTCCCGCTCTTGATGAAGGAAGCGGGTGGCAAGTTCAGTACCATCGATGGCAAGACGGAACTCTTCGACGCAAACGGTAAGCCAACGGCTCCGATTTACGAAGGCTTCACAAGCATTGCGACGAACGGGCTCTTGCACAATGTTGCACTCGATTGCTTGAAAAAGTAGGCGATCACGAGAGGGTGGTGCCCGCTTTCGCGGGCATGACAAGCTGTTTACCACATTGTTGTATAGCTTATAGAATCAGGGACGAACGTGAACGTTATCGTCCCTTTTTTTGCTGTGTTGATGTAGGGAATGTTTAGCGAGTCGAGGCGGTCGGTGACTTGCTTGTGCGGGTGACGGAATTTGTTCTTGCGACCGCTTGGGATGATGGCATACGTGGGGGAGACGGCGTTCAAGAACGGTACGCTGCTAGACGTTTTGGAACCATGGTGTCCGAGTTTCAGCACATCGCTTTTCAGATAAGCGTCTGTCTTCATGATTTCTTTTTCGCCTTTGATGGTGAGGTCTCCGGTGAGGACTGCTGAATGCCCAAGCCCCTTGAGCCGAAGCGTGATGCTTCCTTCGTTCGCTTCGACGCAAACGTCGTTTCGCGGGTGGACTGTTCGCATTTCGAAGTAGTTTTCTTTCCACAGAATGCCGCGATGGATGTTGCGGATGGGGACGTTCCTTTTGCGGGCTTCACTGAGAACTTGTTGCCAGTCGGGTTTGCTCTCTTTCATGGAACAATCGCTTGTCCAAAGTTCTTTGACGGGGAACATTTTCAAAATAGATTTTGCGCCTCCGAAATGGTCTTTGTCGGGGTGGGTGATAATGAGTGCATCGAGTTCTCGTACACCGATATGGTGCAAAAATGGTACAATGATGTCTTTGCCGGAATCTTGGCGACTGTTGTCGCCAGCGTCAATGAGAAAATGTTTGCCAGATGGCGTCTTGACGAGATGGCTGTCGCCTTGCCCGACGTCAATTGTTGTGAGAGTCCATGATGGGTGTAAAACTTCGTGATAGCTGTTGTATGCAAAAATGGCTGAAGTGACGAGAATGTACAAAAAAACGTACTTGCGGGCGATATAGTTTTTGCGGCAAACAGGCAATAGTATAATTAATCCTCCAAGTGCAATGAGTGCGGCAGGCGAAAAAGGCCCGACTGTTGTTGAAGCGGCTGCGCCATCCGATAAAATTCTCGTGAGGAGTGAGGCTAATCGTAAAAAGAATCGTGCTGTTGCGCAAAATGTTCCGCTGATAAAGTCAACGGGTGAAAGTTGCGCGAAAAGGCCTGCCTGCATGCCGAGCGAAATGGCGGGAACGATGATGATGTTTCCAAACCATGCAAATGGCGAAAGTGTTTTAAAATGGTGAATGAGGAACGGAGCTGTCGCAAGAGTCGCGCAGAGTGTGACGTATGTTGGGTCGATAGCGAATGCTTGGAATTTTTGCCAAAGTTTATTTTGCTTGAGGCTGTCGGGCAACAGCTTTGTCGGGTTATGCGGTGTCCCTATGATGATTCCTGCTGTGGCTGCAAAAGAAAGCTGAAATCCTGGATTCCATATAACGTTTGGTTCCGGTAGAATGATAAGGAGTAATGCTATTCCTAGACTGTTTAGCGTATTTGCGGGCTTTCCAAATAAAGTGCCAATTTGCGGAATGGCAAACATCATGACGGCGCGACGAACGGCGGGTGAGCCGCCTGTTACGGGAACGTAAACCGCGAGGAGCGCCGTTGCAATGAAAATGACGATTTTGTGCGGTAGGCCTGTGGCTTTAAGAAATATCATGAGCATTCCCGCGAGCAAAACGACGTGGAAACCGCTAATTGCAAGTACATGTACAAGCCCGGAACGCTGAAAATCGCTTCGCAGCACTTCTGGAATTCCGGAGCGATCACCCGCCAATAACCCCATCAGGAGCCCTGTTTCAGCGGGGTCGAGAAACTTTGCAAATCGCCTTTGCAAAAATTGCCGGAATTCAAAAAAGCTCCGTTCGAACGTCCAATTGCCCTGATATGCAGTCCACCGTTTGAACTTGCCGTATGCAGCGAGTCCTTGTGAATTTAGCCACCCTTGCGTATCAAAAGCTCCAGGAACGCTCGGCGGCATTACTGGATACCATGAGGCCTCAAAACAAATGGAATCTCCCGGCAATGGAAGATCTGGCAAGTTTCGCTTTTCGGTCAGGCGTACTTTATAATACCTTCCGCGCGCATTTCCAATAGCGGTTTCCTCGGCAGAATTCGAAACACTGATTATAAACGCGGTTCCTTTGGGGCGCGGTAGCCTAGATTCGACTTTTCCGCACCCTGAATTGCCGATGGCATCATTTTTGCCTGTTACCTCACTAGTAAATTGCTCGCCTTGTGGCTCTAAAATTCTAGGAATTCCCTCATGAACAATAATTCCTATTGCCATGGTCACAAAAATCACCCATTGCAGGTGCCGACGGAAGGAATGAGTGAGCAAAAACACCATTCCAAGCAGAAAAATGGCGAAATTTGGCATGTCTAGGGCTGCCAAAGTCGCTGTTAAAACGATGGCGCTCACAAGAGCGGGTTTCCCGTCCAATGGTGCAATGAGCTCTTTAAACGCCATAAATATTTTTTCTTTAATATTTTTTTTCATTTTCTCAATTCTTTTGTATTTTAAGTGAGTCTGTATTTTATACACGCTTTTGAGGAGTGTTTGGATTAGGAGTTTATGAAAAATTTTTGTAAAAATTTGTGGATCTTGGGGATTCTTTGCACCTTGTGGGCGTGTTTTTTTACATCGTGTTCCGAATCCGTTGACGCTGATGGACATCCTATACTTCCACCTGATTCAAGTCGTCCCATAGTTCATAAACTTTATCCAAATGACTTGGCGAAGAATGATTCTGCTGCCGTTAACCTTGCCCGAGGAATTGCGCTTGTCGTTCATCCGGGGGCTTCTTACTCGCTTTCATTTGATATTGATACAACGCAACCTGCTCCGGAATTGCAATTGTTCCGTACTTATGATTTGAAAAATTCAAAAAATCAGGTGGGAACAGTAAGAGTTCGGACGTTGTCACCTACTATAGTCGGAAATCGATATGTTTATTCTTTTGTTTGTGAAGAAAATAAAATGTCGATATGGTTTACCACGCTTGGAGTTGACGGAGAATATTATAAAGGCAACGTAGAGAATATCAGTTTTCAGGGGCTTGGCTCTTATAGCGACCATTTCTCGATTAATTTGATTGTTGTTGGTTCTATGGTAAATACCCTAGACGGCAAGAATATTGATGAATTGTCGAGTTTTATGCTGAAACTTTTCCGTGAAAAATACTATGGTGTAACGATAGATACTCTCTATGTGCGTTATGCTCAGAATCATCCG
Source organism: Fibrobacter sp. UWB11 (assembly GCF_900143015.1). NCBI lineage: Bacteria > Pseudomonadati > Fibrobacterota > Fibrobacteria > Fibrobacterales > Fibrobacteraceae > Fibrobacter > Fibrobacter sp. UWB11. Next base: position 432,942 of record NZ_FSRT01000001.1, read on the forward strand.
ACTTTGGGTGCGTATTATCCGGCCGATCAGCCTTGGGTGGCTGGTGTAAGTTCTGAAGATTTGTTTGTCAGTGAATTGACGGGTTGGCCCGAAGAAGGGCTTAGCAATGCGTTGAATATTGTACTTGTGCATAGCATTGGTGAAAATGATGTCATGGGCTTTTCCCGTTTGTTCTCTGGTGTGCTTGGGGCTGGCAATGAAAGTTCAGTCGTGATTGGGGAATACGTAAAAAAATCATCTAACGAATTTGAATTGCTTTCGTCGGACATCATTGCAATGACTGCAGTGCATGAAACGGGGCATTTTTTTGGACTTAGGCACACTTCTACAACGCGACGTGATCTAAACCAGACGATGACTTTGAGTGATGGCACCCCTGTCGTTGTTGGGGACTTTTCGAATATTGAAGATGGTTTGACAGATACCCCGTTTTGTGAATATATTTTAAAGAGTGGTCTTTATAAGCAGGGTGAAAATCCCGAAGGCCATGCTCGTGAACGAGGTACTTATTTGGCGAAGTCTAGCATTTATTCGTGCCCTGATCTTGATAATATCATGTTCCCGGTAACGGTTGACGAACTAGATGATGCTTCGTTTACAAAGCAACAAATGGAAATAATTCGTTCGTCATTGATGATATTCCCGCATTAAAAATGAAAGCTTCTCAATTTTCTGAAAACGCTCAGCTGATTGCGTTTGTATTGCAAAAGGGCTCCGAGTGGGACCCGAATGTTATTGAACTTCTAGAAAAGACTTGGGGTAAGATTCGCCATAAAGGGCGCCTCTTTGCGTTTGATAAGACGGATTACTACAAGCCCGAGATGGGCGAAAACTTGTATCGCGGGGTAGTTTCATTTGAAAAGGAAATTCCGCCAGAGACGATTGCCGAAGAAAAGGAACGTAGCAATGCGCTGGAGCTCACGACCGCATCGGCAGAGACTCCGGAACTGCGCCATGTAAATATCGACATCGGCTATATGGACATGGATAAGGTGGTGCTCCCAAGTTACAAGCGCGGACCGTTTAAGCTCTATGCGGGCAAGGGCGTGTGGCTTGATATGCTTTTGACGTATGCGAAGGGCGTTTTCCACCCGACTGCTTGGGCTTTTGACGATTTTATGAGGAACCCCTACCAGCACGATTTGCAGTTAATTCGCGAAAAATTCAAAAAAGCCCGAAAGGGTGGTTAGTTGTTAGTCGTTGTTCATTGGTAAATGGTCATTAGTTATTAACTAATAACTAGTAACTTAGAACTAGTAACTTGTAATTCCTAATTCCGACTTCCTAACTCCGAACTAATGAGTCAAAACCCATCTCTCAGCTCCCTGTTCTAACTTCTAAGTTCTTTTTCTTGTTATATTACAAGATGATGAATAAGAAGTCTTTACTCCTTGGTCTTTCGACCTTTGCGCTTTTGGCGTGCTATAGTCCGGATCCGTTTGTTGCGGATTATTCCGAAAATTCTGGTTCAGGCAGCGAAGAAACCGCAATCGGAAAATTATTTCCGGTAGATGGTGACGAAAATAATGCCCAGCAAACCTGCAATCCTTCGGTCTCGCAAGATACCGTGAATTTCCCGGCATCGATGCTTTGGCTCAACTTTACCAAACTTAAGGTGAATAAGCATGATGCAGGCTATTCTGTGACTGACGTAAGGCAGCATGACCGCTTGACGGTTTCGGATACCGCAAATAATGTAAAGTGGTATTTGATGATCGACGAAGATAAGGGAGAATGCCAGTTCCAGGATCCGGAATGGAGTACGCATGCGGACTACATCGTGGCTTTGCGTGGCAAGCGCTTCGATAGCAATCAGTCTTGCGGCGATGCTCTAGACTTTGGTATTTTTGCCGTGCGCACCTCGGATAAGAAAAAGTTCTGGTTCAAAGAAGAGGGGATTATCGAAGAGGCTACTCCGCATGTGTGGGTTGACCCTGCGGTAAAATCGGAAGGCGATGGCGATAATTCGTCTGTCGAGAGCTTCTTTGGAACGAAAAACGTACGCCTGACCTATATCGAGGGCGATAAGAATCCGCAAAGAAAAATCGTATTTGTGGACTATGCGAATGACGCTAAGTCTATTCGTCTGAAAAAGCCTGCGGGCCGTGAAGACTGGAATATTGACAGTCCTTTAATTTCGCCGAATGGAAATTTTGTCGTTTACAATATGAAAGACGGGGAATCGACTTGGGAAGCCTATATCCAGGAGTTGTCCGAAAATTCTAAGGCCATCAAGATTGAACGTACAAAAGACATGATGTCTGAACCGGCTCAACCGCATTGGTTTGCGTATAACGGTAGACTGTTTGTGCTGTGGACCGATTTCCCGGCCAATACATCCAAGATGCAGAACAAGGTTAAATTGCTTGAATCATCTGTTCAAGATGGTTCTGCTGGCCGTACATTGATGCGTGAAGTCCGCTTGACTGCGGGGGCCCCTTCGGATGTTGCTGTAGAATGGGTCGGTGATAATCGTGTGGTAACGACTGTGCCTATGATGGGAGGCCGTTCTCCTGATGGCAAGTTCTTGGCAACTGGTACTGACAATGCTTATTTGCTTAAGCTCCCGTGAGGTTCGACATGAAAAAGAATTTTTTGATTGAAGGTTGTTCTCTTGTCGCGCTTGCTGCGGTTGCTTTTTACGCCGGCTTTAATTCGCCTGTAACGCCAGCGACTCCGTGGGAATCTATTGGCGGTTGCGGTGCAGGCGGTTCCGGTGGCGGTTCTGGTGACGGCATCAAGTGGATTGGCCAGGGAGTTTCGGGAGGTTATCTCGAAACGGAAGTCTTTACGAAGTATAACGTGGGGCAGAATTTTTCTGCACTGACTGTGACTCCGCATTTCTCGATTAAGCCTACATGGGATACCAAAGTTGGCGTTTCGATTCCGTTCATGAGCCATCAGGGCGAAGTTCAGTATCGTAGCAATCAACCTCCGACGGATCGCACGACGGGCGGCTTCGGTGATATTTCGTTCGATTTCTCGAAGACGATTGGCAGTGGCGGTGCGGCTTCGCTTTCGGCATCTCTCACAATCCCGACGGGGCAGTACGATATCAAGCGCGGAACGGATGGCGGAAAGGAAATCTTGCCGAGCAGTTTCCAGAAAGGTAGTGGGCTTTATTCGCTTACGCTTGGATGGGACTACAGCCGCGATACGGACAAGGGAATTTGGCTTTACAGTTTGAGCTATACTCATCCGTTTGCAATGCACCTTTTCTCGGGCGAAAATGAATTTAACGACAGCTACTGGAGTGAACTCAATAAACATGGAGACCGCTTCAAGTACCGTTTCAAGCCGTATGGCGAGAACGACCTTGGTGCATTTACGCCTCCGTCCGTTGGCGGTTCTATCGCTTACGGGTATCGTGGACGTTCTGGCATTGTGCAGTCGTTTGGCGTGAACTTCTCTATTCCGCTTGGCGTGGCTTGGATTTCTTCGGAAAAGGAAGGCTCTTACGACCCGAAGCCGGATCCGGATCACCAGGCTTGGTCCATATCGCTTGTGTACGGTTTGGAATTCTCGAACCCGGATTTCCCGGTGTTCCTTGCGTTCTCGCTCCCGATTCACGACAAGGCGGGCGGTTCCGATCCTATGAACGAGTATAGCGAAAAGCCCATGAAAAAGTGGAACGCTCCGGACTGGGGTGACATTGGCCAGCAGTGGACCATCGCCGTCGGCGTTAAAGGAAGCTTCTTCTAGTAGTGTGCTAAGCGCGCGGGTGCGTTTTCTTGAATGCTTCGCGTAAGCGCTCGGCGTTCACGTGCGTGTAAATTTGCGTGGTCGAGATGTTCGAATGTCCGAGCATTTCCTTGACACTCATGATTTCGGCACCATTTTCGAGCAAGTGCGTGGCGAAACTGTGGCGCAGCACGTGCGGGCTCGCTTTACCTTCCCAGCCGATTTCTCGTAACAAATTATGGATGTCATTTCGGAGAGTGCGGACATCGTAAGGCTTTCCGTTTTCGTTTAAGAATACGGGACTTGTGATGTTTGGAGCGTGCCCAGCTTCAATTTCTGCGGCCTTGAATTGCTCCAACCAAGTGATTAACGTGTCTGTAATCGGGACGATGCGTTCCTTGTTGCCCTTACCAATCACTCGGACTAGTCTTTCTTTTATCTGTAATTGATTCCAGCAGAGGTTTTGACATTCCGAAATTCGCAGTCCAGAACCGTAAATGAGTTCGAGCAAAAGTCGTGCGCGGATTTGCTGTAATGACGGATTTTCGGGCAACTCCGGGAATTTTTCTTCGGCGAGGTCTTTCTGCCCGAGGAACGATACGAGCCGCTTGGGACGCTTGGGCATGGGAACCGCTTCGGCGGGATTCTTCTGCAAAATCTTGGAACGGACGAGGTATTTGCCAAAGCTTTTAAGAGCGGCGAGGTGTTCGCAGATGCTTGTAGGTGCGAGTTTCTGTTTGATTTTCAAATCCCACACAAAATTCTTGACGTTTGTTTCGGAAAAAGAGTCGAGCGTCACAACTTTTGAAGCCCCACTTTGGGCGGTGTGTCCATTGCTGGTAAGCATCGCGAGGTATTTTTCCAGCGATTTTCGGTATGTTTCGACAGTTCTTTCGGAATACCTGCGCTGAGTTTGCAGATATATCAAAAAATTTTGGATGTATTCGTCTAAAAGCATTGTCGTCTGTTGTTTCCACAAGAAAAAATAGTCTATATTAGTTGTCACCAAATGTCTTTTTTGAAAAAATTTATTTCTTTGCGGATTTGTTTCGCTGCCAGTGCGATTGTGTCGACCGCTTATGCTGCCGACCGCGTTGTGGGGGCGAACGCAACTCTTGATATAGAACCGGGTGCGCGTTCTGCGGCCTTGGGTTCAGCGACTTTAGCTGTTGAAGGTGATTATCTCGGACTTGGCACGAATGCGTACCAGCTTACGCAGGCGAAGTACATGTGGGCATCCTTCTCGCATACGGCCTATTACGAAGACACCAAGTATGATTACGCGTCGATGGTGATCCCGCTCCCTAAAAATCAGGGCTTGGGGGTTTCGTTCTCACGTTTTGGCGCCGATGACATTCCTTACATCCGTGAAGGCGATCCGCTGCCGGAAGGCTCGGACTACAACACGCTTTCTATTGCAGACTGGGTGTTTTCTGTCGCTTGGGGCCGTCGCATAATTGACCGATTGGACTTGGGCCTTGCGTTCCATGTGCTTTACCGCGATATGGACCAGAGCGGCTGGGGCTTCCGTGGCGATGCTAGTGCACGGTACCAGATTAAGGATGACTTTTACGTTGCTGGCCTTTTGAAAGGTTGGACTTCGTCGGCAACCTCCTGGGAGTCTGGCGAGTTTGAATATTCCTCTCCCGAATTTTACTTGGCCTTAAGCTATAGCTTGCCGGTACAATACCTCTATGGTAAGTTCAATTTCTACTGGCAGAGTGCAGGCTTTTTCCATCGTGAAGCTCGAGATTTGGATTTTGAAACCGATACTAACGGCAAACGTATTTGGGAAAATCCTCTGGATTGGCTGTCTGGCTGTCGTGGTGGTGTCGAATTTGCATTTGACTTTGGGCTTAAATTGCGTGCCGGTCTCAGCAGTTTTACGACTTTCAAGAGTGTAACGGCGGGTGCTGGTCTTACGATTGCTAAGTTCCTCGTTGTGGATTACGCATTTGAGTCGCATCCGGTGTTTTCTCCGGTGCATCGTGTGAGTGTTAGCTTTAGCCCGTACCTCTTTGGCCATAAGCCAAGAGAAGAAGGTCATTTGAGCAAAACTGCAGCTGCAAAGAAACTTGTAACCGAAGAAGAAGTACCTGCTGAAGATTTTGTGGAAGAACGTGTCCAGGAACCGGTTGCTCCGCAGGTAGAACCGGTTGTGGAAACTGTTGCTCCAGTAGATTCTGTTGTGCCTGCTGCGGATGTTCCTTTGGTGAATCCAGGTGTAAATGAGCCTAAAACATCGACGGAACCTACAACGTCGACTGTGCCACAAACGCCTGTTCAAGCGCCTGTAACTCCGGCATCCACAACTCCGATTATTGAAACGGACGACGAAATCTTGGAATAGGAGACTGCATGATGGCTGAAATAAGAAGTGTGGGTTTATTCCTTTTGCTTCCGGCTCCACTCAACCCGATTGGAGCTTTTGATGCAGAAGCGTTCAAGGCAAATTTCCGTTCCGTGCTGGAGGAAAATCCTCAAGCCAAGTTTATCGGAGTCAACCTCTCCGGGCTTGATTTTGTCTATAGCGATGCCTACAATGCCTTTATGCAGTTCCATCAGGAACTTTCTAAGCGAAAGGGAACGTTCGCTGTGCTTGCGGATAAAGAGTCTCTTGCGAAAAGTCTTAAGAAGGTGGGACTTGAACGCTTTATTCGTATCTTCATGAACGAAGCGGACATGTATTCCTATAAGCCGGTCGATAAGAAAACATCGAACGCGCCTGCTTCTATTAAACCGATTGTAATTCTTTCGCAGCCAATTCCGCAACCTGCGCCTCAACCGGTGCAAAAAACAGAGCAAAAACCAGAACCTACGCCTGAACCGAAAAAAGAGACTGTGGAAGTTCCCCAACCGCAACCGGTTGAACCGAAAATTATGGATAAGAATCCGTTGGTGGATGAAACCCCGTCGTCGAAGGGTTCTCTCGTTGCTGTATTTGTGCTCTTGCTGATTGTTGCTGCTGTTGTTTCTTATCTTGTCTTGTAATCGATGGCTGTAGAATTTTCAGAGTATCAAGGGAAAAAAAGAAGAAAGCGGGTCCGTCGCAAATTCCCGTTGATAAGGATCATTTTAGTTTTCTCCTTAATCATTGTGGCCTACACGAATGGCTGGTTCCACAAGTTGGTGGACAAACTTCCTCTGCCTGGAAATGAAGAACCGGTTCCTGTTGTTGTTGAAGAATGGATTGCCGGCTGCACGTCCTATGACGGGACCCCGTTTGAACTCCAGAAGGGCTATGCGCAGTGCTCGTGGATTGTGAACGATTCCCTCACTCTTCCAAATTCATTCTTGCGCTACGTGAAAAATTTAGCAAGTGATGGTGCTAAGATTCACTGGGTTGCATCCAAGAAAGATTTTGGCGACGCACTCCTTGTTGTTCTTGAAGATACTACCCGCAACGTTTTTTTGCACATGACGCGCGAGGATTCTTCGAAGGTTTGGATTTCGAGCAAGACCGGTTGCCTTTTCCCGGGACCGTGCCCGCATGTTCCGCTCGGATGGTCTGCACTTGCAATTGTAGACAACTTTGACTTTGAAGGCTTGGAACAATTGCTCTCGGCGGATCTCTTTAAAGGTCTTGGCGAAGCCCCGATTTACCCTGTGCTTCCGGGAATTGTGCTAGAAGCGGGCCGTGATTCGCTTGGCATGTTCGTAGAACTCAATCACGGGAATGGCATCACTTCGCGTATGTTTGGCATTGGCTCATGGAAAATGGCGCCTACAGTTGGCAAGACTCTTGGCTTTAATGATGCTGTCGGTCGCCTCTCGCCGCAGGACAGTTCCTCGTTCTTCTTGACGATTCGCCAAAATGGTTTGTTCGTGCGTTGGAAAGATTTCTACAAAGCGACCCATCCGGTAGATTCGGCCCAAATTGCTATATTCAAAAAGAATTTGCCTTTTTGAGTGAGTTTTTATGAAGCGTAAAATCGCCGCATTTTTTCGAATTTGTTTGCTTTCCTTATTGATGGCTTTGTTTGCCTCTTGCGCACAAGATGGCGATGGCCCGCTTGATGTGATGCCGAATGGGGAACGCGTTGAAGGGGACGGATATTTTTTAGCGGCAACGCTTGATTCTGGAAAAACGTTGCACTTGATATCGGATACGCTCTATGTAACGCTTTCTCAGATTTGGTCCTTTTCGAATTGTTCTCTTGCTTCGATTGACTTGAACGAAAGCGTGGAAGATTCGGTATTCGTTATTGCACCGAAAATTAGCATCAAGGTGAATACGGATGATTGCCCTGCTCCGATGTATCGCCCAGATACGACGTTCAAGATGGTAATCAAGGATTTGCCCTCGCAGGTGACAAATGTTATTGTCAAGAACGATGTGGATTCCTTGCTGGATTCAATCATGCTCCGACGTGGAGAATTGAAACGCGATACGTTCCGCATATTTATCGATTCCGCTTTTGCCGTGCCTGATTCACTCCCGCTAAGAACAAAAGAATCTCCCTCAATTGTGCGCGTGCTTGATTCCATTACTCCGCAAAAATTTTTCTGGCGAACTCTTCGTGCAAATTGCACGATGCGTGTAGACAAGTGTAATGACGTTGTTGCCGATACGATTTATCCTACAAGTTGGAGAGAAAGCGATACGGCACTTGTGCCAGTTCGTTATTCCTGTGCTTCGGCGGATTCCGTTTTCTGTTTGAATTCCAAGTGGGAATATGATTCGACTGCACTTGGAAAAGTCAATGAACGATTGGATACGATTTGGCACATGAGCACATATTATGTCGAGAATATTCCTTCTTGCGCCATGATGAATGGTTTTGTTTATGGCGGCTTTGCGTATAACAGCAAGGCGACCTTTGTGCGTGAACTTTTTGTACCTGACGAAAATGAACGTTCTTGTGGTCCATCGACAAAGAAAGATTGGATAGCCTATCGCTTGGAGAGTAATAACATCTTGACGGAAAGCGATGATGGCGAAAATAAGACGCAAATAGATAGTTTGTATAAGGTTTGGAAATCGGCTACGGTAGCTCTCGATACACTCCGCACCGATTCCACGGAGTCAAAATGATTGAATATACCTTTGCTGCTGAAATTCCTGAAGAAGACAAACAGATAATTCTCGAAAGTAAAATTTATAAGCAATGGCTTGAAGCTTCTGAAAAAAAGTTCAAGATTACAAAAGTTCATTTTGCTTCGGTTGATTACTTTAGCAAAAAGCATGTGCCGCTGTTCATCAAGCTGAATGCGACGGCATTTTTGCCGGATGGTAAGCCCGTACATGGAATTGTGCTTGTTCGTGGCCATGCCGTGGGCGTGCTTGTAGTTCTCCATTGCGAAGGCAAACGCTATTTGCTCTTGGTGCGCCAACCGCGATTTGCTATCTCGGAAACGGCATCACTCGAAATTCCCGCGGGAATTCTCGACTGGTCGGGCGACTTCCGCAAGGTGGCTCTTTCGGAACTTGAAGAAGAAGCTCAAATCAAAGCAGACGATTCTGAACTGATTGACTTGATGGACTTTTGGTACAAGGGTGCAAGTGATGGCTTTGCCGGAAGCTGTGGGCTTTTGGACGAGCGCATCCGCCTTTATGCGATTGAACGCAACGTGACGCGTGCTGAACTTGAAGCGATGGATGGCAAGAACCAGACTTATACTGACGAAAATGAATGGATACGCACGGAAGTCTTGCCTTACGAAGAGGCTGCACACAAGTTCATTGACGGAAAGAACTTTATTGCTCTGTTCTTGTACGAACGTTGGCTTCAAGCCCAGAAAGTGTACTATTAGTTTTTTTTAGTTACTAGTTCTAAGTTACTAGTTACTAGAGAAGAATTAGGACAACTGCGTCTTCTAACAACTACTGACTAACGACTATTGACCAACAACTAAAAAATCAAATTATTGATTGTCAGTCCTGCAAAGAACAGGATCAAGTATCCGTACCAGAGACCTGTCGGAACGTAGTTCCAGATACGCTTGTATTTTTTCGGCTCATCCTTATTTTTATCCTTGATGCGGATAATGTTTTTCTTGAGATAAAAACCGCAGAGTGCAAGACCTGCGATGCTGATAAGAATGAGAAGTACGTATACCATATTTTAAATATAGCATAATGCGAGAGTCGCGACAATTTTGCTTGCAAAAATTGTCATGACCAAGCAGTGCAGTATGCACTTTAGCGGAGTACCATATAGCATATTGGTAAAAAAATTATATATTAAGTACAAACTTTTATTCAGTGCTAGAGCGAGTTTTTTTTCGCTGTGGCTATAATAAGGAGGAACAATGAATAGGAATAAAAGAAATATGGCACTAATAGTGCCAATTATGGTGTTTTTGGCCGCTTGTGCAGAAGATGATCCTGCGCCAGATGGTTTTGTTAATGGACCTCAGCAAAAAACGACCTGCCCTACGGATGGTGCTAAACCTCTTGCGAAAGAGGGGGCTAATGTCGATGCGTCTTCGCTTAGTTTAGATGTCGTTATTCGCGATTTCCAGCAGAATCATCCAGATTTTGAAAACTTCTCGGAAGAAGCGGTAGATCATTTGGATGATATCTATAACTATGAGACTGCGACCGGTGCAGCCATGAAAGCATTTGGTTTTGATGAAGATTGGTATGCGGCAACGTCTTACCACAATACATGCGGTAACATGTACACTTTCGAAAAATTTGGGGCGGGGATTCAAATAGGTGTTGATGGCCTGCCGATGCAGGTGAATCCCTTTTTGCCATCGTATTTGCAGCAGGTTTCTACGGGCCCGGTCCTAGAATACGGGGAATGTGCTGAGACTGCGACTGCAATATCGGGGCCTAGGTTTTTGCGCGGCTACAAAAATGCTCTTGATAACGTGAATGGCACAAAGTGCCCTGGTGGGAAAAATAATTGGGCAAATCCGGTTGTTTACACACCTGGCATGGTGGATCCTTATTTGCTATTTACGAAGTTGGATAATAACGAGAGCCTTAATATGTATGAAGGGGTTGTCGTTCAAAAGTTGAATGAACGCTGTGACAACAGAAATTTTGATCAGTGGTTTGCTGATGTGCCTACTGTAAACAAGCGCATCAATATGGTCCTTGATCTTTCGAAGTCTTCAGACGAAAATAATGACTTTGTTTACAATTTTAATTCCAACAATGGAGGGTTCTTCCCGCTAGATAGTGTGAATCCGGTGAATCGAGAATGGGTGATGGCAAAACCTTGTAATCCGTCCATCCAGCCGACGGGTTCTTGTGAAATTTTTGAACCTCAATCGCTTTCCATATTCTGCCCACCTTACAAGTATCAGTATGCTCCAACTCAGCAGGATTTGTATGGTCAGAGTACCGCTAAGCTTTGTGCAGACTGGCTCAATGCGGGTGGTCCGCGTGCCGTAAATTCCGAAGGTACTGGACATAGTGCCGCTTTGCAGGCTGTTACAATGAACGGAGCTCTTGGCTTGCAACACTTCCGCAATTATGGCTTTACCATGATGGGGTATATGAATTTCCAGTACAAGGCATCAAACCAGTTGCCTGAACCGGAAGTGCTGAAGTTTATTAGTAGTGGTGACTTGTGGGTGTTTGTTGATGGCGTTTTGGTTGTTGACTTGGGCGGTACACACTTACCTGCTCCGGGTAGCGTGAACATTCAGACTCTTGCTCAAAATAATCATGGTTGCCATGTCGGAGAACCTTTGGCCGCGTATTCAAGTTGCAAAGGTGCATCCGATGTAACGGGCTGGGCAGATGGATCCTCTCACCATTTGCATTTCTTTGTCGCTAACCGTCAGACCGAAATTTCTGATTTCTCGATGTCGCTCCCCTCGTCTTTTGTTGCAAGTGCCAGTGAAATTTCATATTCCGGCGAAGCGGAGAAGAAGGGTGAGGAAAGCGATGGTTGCGCATATTAACTTTTAATGGTTATAGAAAATAGGGGCCCTTTCGGGGGCCTTTATTGTTTTTTTCTATTTTTTTAATTATGAAACAGTTATTTACTTTTTTGTCAATTTTGTTGATGCTTGCAACAAGTTCGTTTGCAACTTATGTCGCAGTGCTTGAAACGGCGGCCGATGGCAGTGCCAAGGATAGTGTGCCATTTTTGGACCGCCAGTACCTTACTAACGTATTGCGTGAGCAGGCTGTCAAGGAACTCCCTGCGGTGCAGAATTACACCATCATGACTCGCGAAAACATCCAGCAGATGTTGCCACCGAGTAAATCCATCGAGGACTGCGAAGGTAGCTGCCTTGTAGAAACGGGGAAGAATATTGCTGCCGATTATGTTTGCCAAGCTCGCGTGGGCCGCTTTGGAAATTCGCTTACGCTTTCGGCTGAACTTTACGAGACTGCGGGGAATAAGCTTATTGCAAGTTTCAACGGACGTGGTTCTGATGTGAATGAACTTCTGGCTGTTATTGAAGCGAAATCTCCTGAATTTTTCCATAGCGTTAAAGAATTGGAAATGTTCAAAAGAGGTAAGGTCGATAATTCTGTAGTTAAAGAAACGGCTACTGTAGATTCGGCTGTTGCTCCATTGCCGGATCCGACACCTGCTAAAGTTCCTGTTGTTGAAACTCCGCTTGTTGCAAAAGAAGCGGTGAGTGAAAATAAAGTTGGTGCAAGTATCCCCGCGAATGTTGGGGCGCAGGCTCCGGTGAAAGAACAGTCCGCAAAGAAAGGTATCCATTGGGTACCGCTAAGCATCAGCGCTGTTGCGACTGTAACAGGTGTTGTGCTTGCTGTGGTCGGAAACAGCAAGGCGAAGAATGCTTCCGAGAAAAAGTATTCTACAGAAACTGAATACAAGAAGAATCACGATGACGCTAAATCCGGGCAGACATTGCGTGGCGTGGGTATTGGTATTGCGATTGCCGGTGCTGTTGGTATTGGGCTTAGCTTTGCGTTCTAGGAGGGAATGATGTTAGACGAGAGACGAAAGACTAGAGACGAGAGAACGGGTGAAACTTTACAGATGAAATACGAGAGAAAAAACGTCATTGCGAGCGTAGCGAAGCAATCTATAATTATTTTATCCGTAGCGTTTTTCTTTTCTGCTTGTACGGATTACGTCTCGCAAATGGAAGATGATTTTGAGGGTTGGAAAAAGGCTCATTCAGAAATAGAATCGGATGAATCCTCGTCTAGCGTTGCTGAATCCAGTAGTAGTGAACCAGTTTCATCGTCTAGTGTAAAATCGAATGGCTCTGATGGAGACTACGATTGTTCTGTGTCTGATGGCGTGAAAGTTGTTTATCCTGCCGGTGGCGAAAAATTCAAGGTTGGGCAAACGATTGATGTTGTGTTTGGAACATCTGTAGAAGATAATGGCTACCGCATCATCTTCAAGAACGGAACTTCTGATCAGGGCTTTGATTTGCTCGATGTTACTTACGACGCTGTAATGGATGGCAAGACTTGTAACGAAGTGAAGGTCAAGCTCTCTGCCGACTTGGGTGTTGAACCGACTATGCACGGCATTATCCGCGTTGCTCCGTACAGTAGGCAGAACAAGGGCGCAAATTCGAAAGAATTTGTGGTTGAAAAAGGATTAAATGAAGAATCGTCATCGTCATCAATAGTGTCGTCTTCTTCTGCGGCTATTTCGTCGTCTTCAGTAAGTAGCTCTTCGATAATAACATTGGCATCTGGCGCAGTTGTCCAAAAAGATGTTTCGCTTTATTGGGATGATTATTCGGAATCATATGATATTGTAACGATTGGTTCTCAGACATGGATGGCAGAAAATCTTTATTCTCAATATATGTCTCCTTACTGTTTCCAGAACCGAACAGACTATTGCGAAATGTATGGTCGTCTTTATACGTTCAGTCTGACGGAGGATGCTTGCCCCGATGGATGGCATGTGCCGGATACGACGGACTGGAAAATTTTACTTGAAGTCGTTGGTAATAAATCTGCTAAAAAGCTCAAGTCTGAACAGTGGGCGGGTTCGGATGAATTCGGATTTGGAGTTCTTCCTGCTGGCTCTGGCAAAGTTAGTGATGATTGGAAACAGAGTTACGATGCCTCAGAATCATGTTTCTGGACTAGTAGCGAAACAGATGGAGAAAATGTGGCTGTTCTGTGTTTCTCTTCCGATGAAAACGAGGCTAAGTGGCAGAAAAGGTCAAAAACGTCCTTGTATTCTATTCGCTGCATTAAGGGCGAAAAAAAGACGGTTGCCAAGTCGTCAAGCAGCTCAGTGCAGTCCTCTTCGTCATTCTCTGTTTCGAAGCTGTCCGCAACGATTCTAGGCGATTCCTACTCGGTTGTTGATTTTAATGCCGAGGAAGGGAACATGAATCTTCATCAAAAATGGATGGCGGAAAACTTGCAGTATTGGGATGATAGCTTTACGTCAACAGAAAAAACGTGCTTTGATGATTATTATGCTTATGAACGAGATAATGGCGTTGATCTTTGCAAAAAATATGGGCGCTATTATAATACAGAGGAGGCTCTTTTCATCCATAGGCTGTCTACGGATCCGAATGATTGCTGGGTCTTGCCGGATTCGCAAGAAGTTAAGGAACTGATAGGTATCGTTGGTCATGATATAACAAAACTTTATTCTGAAGAAATGGGTGGGAACAACGAATCTAAGTTTAATCTTCTCCCAGCTGGTTACTACGATCGTGATGCTTTGTTTTTGAGTTTGACGGGCAATAAAAGACTTAAAACTTGTTTTTGGATACGGTTAAATAGTCCGAGTAATCCAAGTAAATTGGCCGCTTACTGCTTCTATGAAAATGGCGAATCTTCAAAGTCTGAGATGACGGACGATGTTCGAAAAGCTCGTCTCCCCATCCGCCTTATATACGATCGGAATTATTGCCTCACGCATTGATAAATTTTATACTCTTGTCACTAATTAGCCCCTATTTTTATAATAGCGGTTGCCTGAGTGCGAAAAAATTTCTCTATTTGTATCGGTTTTTAGACTGTTCGTGGATTTTTTCCGTTGAAACCCCGGATTTTGGTCCAAAAGGTTTCTGGAGAAGGTCCGTAAGCGAACGTCTATTTTAATATAAGAGGTTTATTTGGTCGCCCAAGAAAAACTGAATTCTCTCATTGCCGACGCCTGCAAGTCTGCATCTGTGACGCTTGTAGAAGCTGATGTATTCCGTGCCGGCAAGCGCAAGACATTGCGGATTTTTATCGACAAGCCCGAAGGTGTTACTATCGATGACTGCACGAACGTGAGTCATTTCCTTTCGGATGCGCTGGACCTGGATCCCGAGTTGATCGAAGGCGCTTATACGCTTGAGGTTTCTTCTCCGGGAATAGACCGCCCCCTCAAGTCTATGGCGGATTTTAACCGCAACAAGGGCCGTTTGCTCCGCGTGACCCGCTCGACGGGTAAGCCAGTGACGGGTGAACTTTTAGATGCCGACGAAGAAAATTTGAAGCTCAAGCTCAAGGGCAATGCCGGCGAAATCGTCATACCGAGGTCCGAGGTGCTTTCAGCCAAGGTCGAAGTAGAAATTAAATAGGAAGGTCAACTTATGAAGAACGAACCGAAAGTTAACTTGCTCGACGTGCTCAAGGACGTCGTTGAAGACAAGAGTGTCGATGATTCCGTGATTTTGGATGCCCTCAAGAAGGCTCTTATTTCTGCGGCTCGCAAGTATTTGCACATCGAAAAGAAAATCAACGTCGATATCGACATGGAAACAAACGAAGTCCATGTGTTCTTGAACGTTGAAGTTGTGGACGACTATCCGGACTACGACCCGAACATGACTGCCGAAGAAGTTGCTGAAATGGACGAAGGCTACATGCTCGTCGAAGAAGCTCGCGACTTTAACGAAGACGCTCAGGCAGGCGACAGCCTTTATATGGAACTCCCGACCTCCTCCTTCGGTCGTCAGGCAATCCAGACTGCAAAGCAGCTTTTGACCCAGCACATCCGTAGCGCTGAATGCCAGCGCATTATGGACATCTACCGCAGCCGCATCGGTACGATCATCAACGGTACGGTGCTTCGTTTAGAACAACGTAATGTTATCGTAGACCTTGGCAACAAGATTGAAGCAGAACTCCCGGCTCGCGAACAGATTCCGCACGAACGTTTGACTCAGGGCGCTTCTGTGAAGGCTGTGATTGCTCGCGTCGAAGAATCTACGAAGAGCGGTGCTCAGGTTATTTTGTCTAGATCTAATGCAGACTTCCTCAAGGCCTTGCTCCGTCAGGAAGTTCCGGAAATTTACGAAGGCACTGTCGAAATCAAGGCTGTGGCTCGTGATTCCAAGAATCGTCGTGCAAAGATCGCTGTTTACTCTCGCGATGAAAAGATTGACCCGGTTGGCGCTTGCGTCGGCATGAAGGGTGCTCGCGTACAGACGATTGTCCGCGAACTCGGCAACGAACGTATCGACATCGTTCACTGGGACGAAAACTTCGACGTGTTCGTTCAGCGTTCCTTGGCTCCGGCATCTGTCCTCAAGATGTTCCCGGTTCCAGATACGGACCGTATCGTGATCATCGTGGATGACGAAAACCTCGCACAGGCTATCGGTAAGGGTGGCCAGAACGTGGAACTCGCCGGTCGCTTGGTGGATCGCAAGCTCGATGTTCATGGAGAACAGGAATGGTCTCAGATGGACGAAGAAGCCAAGAACAACATCCTTGCTCCGAACTATGAGGATGAAAGAAGAATGAGAGCGAAGCGTATGGACGAAGACAGAAAGGCAAAGGCCGCTGCTGTCAAGAAGGACGTGAACGCTTAAAAACTTTTGCGCAGGGCAAATAGTTTAACGGAAGAATAAGAAAAGGAATTGAATAGGCTATTCATGACGAATGAATCTCAAATGAAACCTAAGGATTGGGCTGATGCTCATGGATTGAAGGTTGATGTGGTGATGAAGCTGCTCCGCGATGCAGGTGTTGCAGTTCGTACCCATATGTCCAAATTGGATATGGCAGACTTTGAAAAGATTGAGGAGGCTGCCGCTGCCGAAAAACAGAAGCAGGATGCCCGTAACAAGAATCTCAAGAGGCCGACCGCTTCTGAATCTGATTCTTCCGCTTCCGCTCCTGCAAAGAAGAAGGAAACGTCGGTTGCGACGAACAAGCTCGGTTTGAAGGTGAGCCTTAAGAAAGGCCCGGGTGCCCGCAAGGATGCTCCGAAGGCTGTCGCAAAACAGGATCCGAAGTCCCCGATAGCAAAGCCTGCTGCACCGGCTGCTGTAAAGCCCGCTGCTCCCGCTCCGGCTGCTGCTCCAGCCGCACCTGCTGTCGCTCCGAAGCCTGCTCCTGCACCGGTCGCAAAACCGGCTGCACCTGCAACACCGGCAACTGCCGCAGCTCCCGCTCCGGCAGCAAATCCGGCCCCGGCTCAATCCGCTCCGGCGCCGAAGCCTGCAGCTCCCGCGCCTGCTCAAACAGCCCCGGCAAAGCCTGCCGCACCGGTTGCTCCGAAGCCAGCTGCACCTGCTCCGGCCGCTGCAAAGCCCGCTGCTCCGCAGCCGACTATGATGTCTGCTTCTACAGAACTCAAGCAGCCGCCGATGAAGGCTCAGGTCTTCAAGCCCGATGCCGCAATCCTCGCTCGTATCGAAAAGTCTCGCCAGCAGGCTCAGGCCGCTCGCAACAACCATCGTCCGAATGGCGGCAACCGCAATGGCGGCAACGGTCAGGGTTACACGGGTACGTTTGGCCGTCTTTCTAACAACGGCAACGGCGGTAACGACAACCGCAACAATAACAACAATAATCGTCGCCCGAACGGCGGTAACGCTAGCAGCAGTAGCCGCGGCTATACCGGACGCAACGGCGGATTCTCCAGCGGTTCCATGCAGGAAGCTTTCAATGCTTCCAACAGCAATAACCAGGCTCTTGGCCAGAATCAGAACGGCAAGGGCAATGGCAAGGGCCAGAACGGCCGCCATGGCAACGACAAGAACCGTCGCAGCAATACTAAAGACCGTCAGGAAATGCAGAGAGAACAGCAGCAGGAAGCCGTACGTCAGAACGTTTCCCGCGTGATGGCCTCCCTCTCCAAGAACCCGGTCAAGAAAGTTTATCACAAGGATCACTCCGAAAACAATACGGGTGAAGAAAAGAAGATCCTCAAGACTTCTGACTTCATTACCGTGGGCGAACTCGCTGGTCTTATGGACCAGATGCCGGCACGCGTCATTGCAAAGTGCATGGAAATGGGCATGATGGTGACCATCAATGCTCGCCTTGATTTCGAAACGATCCAGATTTTGGCTGATGAATTCGGTTACGAAGCTCAGCTGATGGAAGAATACGAAGAAGAAGCTCTCGGCATCGAGGAAGAATCTCAGGAAAATCTCCAGCCGCGTCATCCGGTGGTTACTGTTATGGGCCACGTTGACCACGGTAAGACTTCTCTCCTCGACTGGATTCGTAAGACCCACGTGGTGTCCGGCGAATCGGGTGGCATTACGCAGCACATCGGTGCATACGAAGTCACCACCAAGCAGGGTAAGGTTACCTTCCTCGATACTCCGGGTCACGAAGCCTTCAGTGCTATGCGTGCTCGCGGTTCCCAGGTGACCGACGTTATCGTTCTCGTCGTGGCAGCTGACTCCATGGTCATGCCGCAGACGGTTGAATGTATTGAACTTGCAAAGCGCGAAAACGTCCCGATGGTCGTCGCCATTACAAAGATGGACCTCCCGACCGCAAACCCGGACAAGATTCGCGCCCAGCTCGCAGAACGCGGTGTGGAAGTCGAACAGTGGGGTGGTCAGACCAGCTGTATCGAAGTTTCTGCACGTACGGGTCAGGGCATGGATGTCCTCCTCGAAACGCTTGCTCTCGAAGCTGAAATTCTTGAACTTAAGGCCAATCCGGATACGCACGCCCGTGGCGCTGTCGTTGAATCCAAGCTTGACGTGGGTAAGGGTTCTATGGCAACGATCCTCGTGCAGAACGGTACACTCCATGTGGGTGACCCGTTTGTTTGCGGTATCTACGCTGGTCGTGTCCGTGCCATGTTCAATGAACGTGGTGTCCAGTTGAAGGAAGTTCCGCCTTCTGCTCCGTGCCAGGTGCTCGGCTTTGACGGTACTCCGCAGGCTGGTGACGAACTTGTCGTGGTGGAAGACGAAAAGACCGCACGTGAAATTGCTTCCAAGCGCCGTATGGCTGCTCGTGAACGCGATCTCCGCGCCCGTAAGACGGTCTCTCTCGAAAACTCCTTCAACGCAAAGAAGGAAGGTACGCTCTCCGAACTCAACCTCATCGTCAAGGCCGACGTGGGTGGTTCTGCAGAAGCTTTGGCCGCTTCCCTCGAAAAGCTTACCAACAAGGAAGTCCGCGTCAACATCATCCGCAAGGGTGTGGGTACGATTACGGAATCCGATATCCTGTTTGCAACGACCGCACAGGCAATCATTATTTCCTTCCACCTTATGCCGTCTCTCGCTGTCCGCGAAATGGCTCAGAAGGAAGGCATCGAAATCCGCAACTACCGCGTGATTTACGACTGCATTGAAGATATCAAGAACGCTGTGGAAGGCCTCCTCAAGCCGATTATGCGCGAAGAACTCGTTGGCGAAGCCGAAATCCGTCAGGTGTTCAAGGTCCCGAAGGTTGGTCTCATCGCTGGCTGTATGGTTACCGACGGCGAAGTCGACCGCACAAGCCATGTCCGCGTTTACCGCAATGGTATCGAACTCGGTACGACTGTGGTCCAGTCCTTGAAGCGCATGAAGGACGACGTCAAGTCTGTCGCTCGTGGCTTCGAGTGCGGTATCGGCCTCAAGGGTTACGACGATATCAAGGAAGGCGATAGCCTCATCTTCTTCAAGGAAGTCAAGGTCGCCCGTACGTTGGAAGACGTTGCCCGCGAAGAAGCTGAAGAAAAGCTCAAGGCTGCAGCAGCCACTGAAGCAAAGAAGGAAGACGCTTAATGACTCGTAGAACCGATAGATTGGGCGAGCAGTTCCGTGAAGAAATCTCCAAGCTCATTCAAAAGGGCTTGAAGGATCCGCGCGTGAGCACTCTCGCGAGCATTACCCGTGTGGACATTACCGAAGACTTGAGCTATGCAAAGGCCCTCGTTTCGGTGATGGGTTCCGATAAAGAAAAGCGTGATACGCTTGTCGGACTCAACAATTCCGCCGGCTTTATCCGTGGCGTCTTGGGCAAGGCTTTGAAGATTTTCAAGGTTCCGGAGCTCAAGTTCGTTCTTGACGAAAATCTCGAACATGCCATGCACATTGAAGAAATCCTTGCAGAACTGAAGCAGAAAGGGGAACTTTAATTGTCCTCTTCCGGCTTCGTCCTCTTGGACAAAATTGCAGGTGAAACATCTTTTAAGGCCCTTTTCCCTCTGAAAAGGGTCTTTTGTACTAAACGCGTGGGCCATGCAGGTACGCTCGATTTGCGTGCAAGCGGGCTCATTATTGCCGCTACGGGTCGTGCAACGCGCCTTTTGCCTTACATTGAGGCGAAGGACAAGTGCTATACGTTCAGGCTCCACCTTGGCTATGAAACCGACACCCTGGAATGGGACGGGGAAGTGGTTAAGGTAGACGACAAATGCGTGGGGCGAGAGTCGCAGCCATGCTTGCATGGATATGACCGAGCCCAGCATTTGGGACTTGAGCAAAGCGAAAGTCCAAAGACGAGAGACGAGAGTAGTTGTCATCCTGGAGCCGAAGGCGATAGGATCCAGTGCGGAGTGCCATCGGTGACGCGTGCGGACCTCGAAGCGGTTTTGCCGCAGTTCATTGGCGACATTGACCAGGTTCCGCCGAATTACAGTGCTGTGAAAATCGACGGCCATCGCGCAAGCGACTTGGCGAATCGCGGTCGTGAAATTGAACTTAAGCCTCGCCGCATCCATATCGAATCGCTCAAAGTTGTGGGCGAGGGCAAGGTTACGGAAGGCTGTACCGGTAAGAGCTTTGCCACGTTTGATTTGGAATGCAACTGTAGCAAGGGAACGTACATCCGCTCGCTCGGTCGTGATTTGGCTCGTGCGCTCGGAACGTGCGGCTGTGTCTCAATGATCCGCCGCCATCGCATTGGTAATGTGACTGTGGATCGCGCTGTTCGCGGGGACGCTCTTACGCCGGAACATTTGCTCCCTGTGGACCAGGTGCTTGATTTTCCGGTGGTCCGTTTGAATGACGACCAGGTGAAAGCGATTCGTTTAGGAAATTGGGTGCCGTGGCGCACTCCTGTTGAAAATTTAAGCACGACGCCTGGGTCGGAAAAGTTTGTCTTTACCGCCGATAAAGATGGCGCTGTGATTGGGCTTGGCGTTTATGACCCGGGCCGCATTTGCCCCAAGTTCTTTTTAGGTGATGATTAAATGAAACGCGCTGTGACAATGGGTAATTTTGACGGATGCCATTTGGGACACCAGGCGCTTTTCCGCACGCTGAAAGCGGTTGCGGAAGTGAACCATTTGCAGCCGACGGTCATCAGCTTTGAACCGCATTCCAATTACGTTTTGCGAGGACCGGGCGATCCGTTGCTCCTCACGACGACCGAAGAAAAACGCGAGTTCGTCGAGAGCCTTGGCATTGAATTTTTGGTATTGCCGTTCACGCATGAATTGGCAAAACTCCCGTTTGATAAATTTGTCCGCACGGAATTGATTGAAAAGCGCGAAGTTGTCTCGATGTTCTTTGGACATGACCATTGCTTTGGCGCAGGCGGCAAGGGCAATTATGAGACGATTACCGCTGCGTTCCCGGAACTCTCGACGCAGATGCTTTCGATGGTGTTGCACAAGGGCGAACGCGTGAGCTCTTCTGCCGTGCGCAATGCACTTTTGAATGGCGATGTGGACCGTGCGCAGACTTATCTTGGCCGCCCGTATCGCTTGTCTGGAACGGTCGTGGTCGGCAAACGCCTTGGTCATACGATCGGATTCCCGACAGCCAATGTGCAGATGGAACAGTACAAGTTTTTGCCGAAAGGTGGCGTATATGTCGCAAGCGCAAGGCTTTCGGACGGTCGCATTTTCCGCTCTGTCGTGAACATCGGAACGCAACCGACAACGCCCGGAACGCATAACCTTGCGGTCGAAGCGTATCTGCTTGACTTTAACGAAGACATTTACGGCCAGCACTTAGCGCTGGACTTGCTCGCCTTCTTGCGCCCTGAAAAGAAATTCGCAAGCATCGAAGATTTAGTGCGCCAGATTGGCATGGACGCGGACACCGCCAAGAATTACAACGGAAATCACTGGGCGGAGTAGAGAACTAGCACTTTTGTGCATGCTCGTTTTTTGCTTTCCCGGTGAAATTTGTGCTCGTTATCTTGAATACTGTTACGGTGGCGGCTTGTTCGGGAGTGAATTCGAACTTGTGCGGGATCGCGGATTGCGTGGAATGCGCGGAACTTGTGGATTGCGAATACTGCGCGGAATCTGGGTGGTGCGGCGCAGCGGCTTGCCGTTCCATCAGGAGTGAGAGGCCGCGGCATTTTTCGGCGATATCCTCGACGATTTCGGCTTTGCCTTGCCCGACAACGCTTGCGTAAAAGCGCCCGCTTTTGCAATAGGCTTCTTCGTGAATCTCGATGCGGTTTTCGACGCACATGCTGAATGCAACATTTGGATTTTTGCGAATGCAGTCGAGTTTTTTGCCGACATGCGCACAATGGAAATACAGTTCTAGAACGCCGCTGTTTAGATTATATCCGAACGACAGCGGAATCACGTAAGGCATGCTTGCATCTGCATCATCCGTCATTGCTACATGACAAGTCGTGCATTGCTCGATGATCTTTGCGATGTTTTCGTCGCCTAAAACTTCTCTGTCCTTGCGCCGCATTTTACCTCAACTTTTTTACGCTGTTTGTATTTTAAATATAATCATTCAAAGGTGTTATAATTCGTGAGGTCGCAATTTGCGACTTTACGGATTTTTAAAAGTCTAAAAAAATTACACAATTGTGTTGTCCAGGCAGAAGACTTCGGCGAGTTGCTTGTCGTCCATATCGGCGAGCCATGTTTCGCCGGCGTTCACGGTCAAGTTGGCGATGGCTTTTTTGGTTTCGAGGAGGGAGTTGATTTTCTCTTCGAAGGTGCCTTTGGTGATAAAACGATGAACTTGGACGTTGCGCTTTTGGCCGATACGGAAGGCGCGGTCGGTGGCTTGCGCTTCGATGGCGGGGTTCCACCACAAATCGTAATGGATAACTTGCGAGGCGGCGACGAGGTTGAGGCCGGTGCCTCCTGCCTTGAGCGAGAGAATGAGCACTTTGCAGTCCGGATTTTCCTGGAAATCCTGGATCATTTCGGAGCGCTGCGTTTGTGTGCAACCGCCGTGATAGAAATGTGTGCGGAGGCCGAGTTCGCTTTCGATGGTGGATTTTAGCAGGTGCCCCATTTCGGCAAATTGCGTGAAGATGAGCGTCTTTTCGCCTTGCTCTTGGATAGATGTGAGGAGATCCAGGAGCATTTGCATCTTGCCGGATTCGAGCTTGCTGGACTTTGGGGACGCGGCGTTGTCGTCTAACCCTTTCAGGAATGTGGCGGGGTGGTTGCAGATTTGCTTGAGGGCAAGAATCATCTGCAAGATTATGCCTTTGCGTTTGAACAAGGCGTGGGCATCGTTTGCCTTTTCGCTGAGGGCTTGCTCCATCTCGAGTTCTTGCATAAAGTGCTCAAGCGTTTTTTGATAAAGGGCTGCTTGTGAGCGAGTGAGTTCGGCGTATTCGTCTTGGATGATCTTATCGGGCAAGTCGCTGATGATGCTCTTGTCGGTCTTGAGACGGCGCAGCATGAATGGTGCTGTAATTTTGCGGAATGTTTCGGCGACGATTTGGTTGCCGTTCTTTTGAATCGGCGTTTCGAACTTTTCTCGGAATTCGCTTGCACTCGGGAAGAACCCGTGGTTCGCAAAATCCATGATGGTCCAGAATTCCATAAGGCGGTTTTCGACCGGGGTGCCACTCATCGCGATTTTCATTGGGGCGCGCATGCGACGGAGCAATTTACTCTGTTCGCTATCGGCGTTCTTGATATTTTGAGCTTCGTCGATGATAATCGTTTGCCATTCGTGCTTGTCGAGTTCAGCAAAGTCCTTGCGGAACGTAGCGTAAGTCGTGAGCAATACGTCGGCGCTGAACTTTTGCAAGTTGCGGCGGCCTCCGTGGTACGCAAAGAACGTGAGTTCCGGGGCGAACTTCTTGATTTCGACTTGCCAGTTGCAAAGGAGGCCGGCGGGCATCACGACAATGGCTTTTTTCTCCGCAAATTTGCCTTCCTGTTTCATCTTGAGGAGGAACGTAATGACTTGCAGCGTCTTGCCAAGGCCCATGTCATCGGCGAGAATGCAACCGAATCCGATTTCCAGATTCTTGTACATCCAGGAGTAGCCGCGCATTTGGTAAGGGCGGAGAGTTGCGTTCAGATTCTCGGGCAACGGAATGTCTGTTTCGGCACGCCAGGCGTCGAACTGTTGCTTGAAATCGCTCGCCATTTCAACCGGGATGTTGTCGCATTCGCCGGTGAAGCATGCTTGTACGAGTTTGGCTTGCGTGATTTCTGGAACGGAATCTTCTTCGAGGATTTCGTCGGCGTTTTCCGCGGCATTTTCAGAAGACTTTCCCGCATCATCCGCAGCAATTTTTTTGCCTTTGCCGTCTTTGACGTTCCCGCCAGACTTGCCTTCAATTTTATCGCGGATGGATTGCAAATCCTGTTCGGTAATTTGCACGTAACTAGACTTGTATTTTAAAAGTCCGTCCGCTTGTTCGGCGAGTTCCAAGAATTCTTTTGCTGAAATGTTTTCATCGCCGATGGCGATTTCCCAATCAAAGTCGAGCAGGTCTCCGGCAGTGAATGCACCAAAGCTCATGCTTCCTTGCAAGCGCATCTTGGGTTTCGGTTTTCCGATGTTCAAAAGGTTCTTTGGAATTTCTGTCTGGATGCCAAACAGTTGTAGTTTTTTGAGGCAATCCTGCAAAAATTCGAGGAGTTCGGCGCCTCGCATCAAAATCGGTTCGCTTGCACGGCGTTCCAAATAGGCGTCGAGCGGCTTGAATCCGTCGGCGATGCCGTTCAGAACACTCATGATCGAGAGTAGTCGCGAGTCGTTGTTTTCGAATAATTCCGAAAGCGGCGTGCGTCTTGCGGCATTTAGCATTCCCGCCGCATTCCCGGCAGCACTTGTTGCGGTTCCATCTTCGTCAAGTACAAAAACGTCCAGCGCTACATCTTCGTCCATTTCGCTACAGACAAAGAGAATCTGCGTGCGGCAACCGAGGCAAGAATACACCGAGAGCCATTGCTGGATTTTCCCAGGAATGGCGTGTGCATTGTTCGCGAGCTTTCCAGAAACGCTATCGAAAAAGAACGAGAGTAAATTGCCGTGATTCGTCTTGAGTGGTGTTTTGTACTTGCGCGCGAATTTCAGAAGCTGCGAGATGAACAGCGAAAGAATATGTTCGGCGGGTTCCGCGATTTCGAAGAAGGATTCTTCTTTGCTTGTCCACGCGAGTTCTCGCGGGGCGGTGACTTCGAGGTCTGCGACAATGTACAGAATCTCGGGGAGCATTTCGGCGGGGAGCCAGCGCATCTGCGCTACGTCTTTCCCGATCCAAAAAACTTGCGGATAAATCGCTCCGGTGCGCACAAGGTAAAACGCCACTTGCAACATCAAGTGCAAGTAACGCACGGAGTAATGGTGCCACGAAAAATTCCCAGCGCTCAGGCAGCAAAGTGCGCCCATCACGTTTGTGACTGTGAGATTGCTATTGATGACTTTGTCGGCCATGGACTGCTCGAAATTCCAATGCCATCCGGGCTTGTGGAACAGTCGCAGTTGCTCGTTTTCCATCAAGAACGTCTTTGCGTTATTCACGCGGAATTGTTCTGAGAAAGCGTCAAAATTTTCGAAGTCGGTAAAGAACTTGTGGCACGATTCTAGTTCGTCGGTAAAACTCTTGCGGAAATTCCCGGCGGGGCAGAACTTCGGGAAGTTTTGCAACATCGCGGGCAGAATATGTGAGTAGTCTTTCCAGCTCTTGAAATCGAATGTCGGCAGTTGCTTGGGCGGAATGCTGTTTTGCGATTCGCGGCCCGAGCCTTTATACCCACCAAATAAACTAGCGCTCGCATCTTCTGCGTGAGAAAGTTCGGCGGCGTTTTGTGCTTCGTGTTCGTCACTATCCCCGGCGGCAGTTTCGATAGCAGATGCGTTTTCGGCGCTTGAGCCTACAAGTCTTGTCGCCTTGCTGAACGACCTCACGAGATTAGTTTCGCTGGGCGCTTCCATTTCCATCGCATCCGGCTTGTAGTCCTTGATAAATTCCAGGTCGAGCCCGTGAATTTTGAAAAGGATGTTCGGTTCCTTGTCCGCCTGTTCTGCGATTTTCAAAAATGTGGCAACGAGGTATTTGCACGGGCGTTCATCGCGACAATCGCAACCCATGTTGACCTTGGCCGGATCGTCAAAAAGTTGGAGCCCGCTTTTGCTCATCAAAAGCTCGAGCGACGGGCTTAACGCCTTGTTGTTTAAAGCCAAAAGTTCCGCAGGCTGCTGCTTCAAAAAGCTCACGAAGATTTCGGAAGATTCTTTAGAAAATTTCGGGAAGACGATGTAGTTGTTATGGAGCCCGCCATTCGGGCCTTTCACCACGGAAATCACGCGGTTATCGACGATGTCGATGCTTGTGACCTGGCCACGTGCGGCAAACTTGAGCCCCTGCAAAACAGCCTGCTCGCTTGCGGTTGCGAGAATTGAACTCAACCACTTGTTTGCCCACCAAGTCTTTTCATAACTTCCAAAATCCATGGGCACAAATATAATAAAAGTGCTCAAATGAACAAATGAACGGCGAGCCTAGTCATGAGGATAAATAGAATATTAAGCATCATTTGTTTTTTATATTTGAAATATGAAAATGAATAAAATCGTACTGGCTCTTGTGGCAGGGATGCTTCTTGTTGAACCGACTTGCGCCAAGTCATCTTTTAAAGGACTTTTAAAATCATTAAGCAAGGGTAAACAAAAGCAAACTGAAAAGGAAGTTCCGGCCGCGGAAACCTCAAAGCAGGAAACTCGAACGACGGCGAATTTCCAAGCAAAGCCTGCAGCTCAAGCCCAAAATACGTTTGTGGATTCCAGAGATGGCGCTACATATAAATTCGTGAAAATTGGTGATTTGGTCTGGATGGCGCAAAACCTGAATTATGGCGATACCATTGCCGCTCCGGGATTAATTGGAAACTCCTGGTGCTATGATAATGATAAACGCAATTGCGCTCAGTATGGCCGTTTGTATTCATGGTCAGCCGCAATGGATAGTGCCGGAAATATTTCGAATAACGCAAAAGGCTGCGGCAAAGGGAAAAAATGTACTCCGACTTACCCCGTTCGTGGCGTTTGCCCGGAAGGTTGGCATTTCCCTGAATTGGCCGAGTGGCAGAACTTGGCAGATGCTGTAGATAGAAAAAAAGAAGCCTTGCTTGCAAATATCTATTATGGTGCTAAAGATGAATACGGCTTTGCGGGGCTTGCTGCGGGTAGCCATAGATTTGATGGTACTGATACCGTATTTTGGGGGCTTACTCACAACGGCGATTTTTGGACTTCCTCGGAATACGATGAAAATGAAGCTTTTGAATGGGGGCTAGCGTCTAATAAGTGGTCGTATGGGAAACCTGGGTATGGAAAGACTGCTGGGTATTCGGTCCGTTGTGTAAAGGATGATTGTCTTGCTGCGGCAAATGTTGTGTTCCATGACCCTCGCGATGCAAAGTCGTATAAGGTTGCAAATATAGGTGGCGTTGTGTGGTTTGCCCATAATTTGGATTTCAAGACAAAAGAAAGCTGGTGCTTCAATGACGGCTGGGCCAATTGTGAAAGATATGGCCGTCTTTACACTTGGAAGGCCGCTCAAAACGCTTGCCCCAATGGATGGCGCCTCCCTACGGATAGCGAGTTGCCTGCTATAGTTGATAACGTTGAACGACTTCAAATCGAAGCTTCTGGTAATCGCGACGCTAAGGGCAAATATGGATGGCCCCCTCGAGCAGAATTTTGGACGAGTGGCGCTACAGGTAGTAAAGGCAAGTTCTATTACTATGACCTAAACACTAAAACGGGCAACTTTGATACGCTCAACAAAAAGGCTGCCAAACCCGTCCGTTGCGTCAAAAAATAAGACTCTAGGAAAATTTAGGGATTTTTCTATCTTTGTCTCCGAAAAATCGGTCAGTTCGAAACCATCCTGACCTTAGGCACAGGCCTATAAACCAAAACTAGGAGACAACATGCGTTCAGAAGCTGAACTCGAAGGCGTTACGCTCTTGGGCAACAACAAGACCCAGTACAAGACCACCTACAGCCCCGAAGTGCTCGAAAAGTTCCCGAACAAGCATCCGGGTAACGATTACATGGTCACGTTCAACTGCCCGGAATTCACGAGCCTCTGCCCGAAAACCGGTCAGCCGGACTTTGCCGAAATCAAGATTAACTACATTCCGGACCAGTATTTGGTGGAATCCAAGTCGCTCAAGCTTTACATGTTCTCGTTCCGCAACCACGGGGATTTCCACGAAGACTGCGTGAACATCATCATGAAGGACTTGGTGAAGCTCTTGGACCCGAAGTATATCGAAGTTGAAGGCATATTTATGCCGCGCGGTGGTATTTCGTTGTATCCGTTCGCGAACTACGGCAAGCCGGGTACCGAATTCGAAGCTATCGCCAAGACGCGCCTCTTCGCCGCTATTGACAGGAGGAAGTAATCATGCAAAACGAACTCCTCATGATTGCCTCCATTTTCGTGTTTTTTGGAGGCCTCGTCGCTTTTTTCCGCTTTTTCGGTAAGCAGGGTATTTTCGCCTGGACCGTCATTTGCACCATCGCGGCAAACATCGAAGTGCTGATTCTTGTGCACGCCTTCGGCCTTGACACTACGCTCGGTAACGTCATTTTCGCATCGTCATTCTTGGCGACCGATATGATGAGCGAAATCTTTGGCAAAAAAGAGGCAAGCCGCTGCGTGAAAATCGGCATTCTCGCGAATGTGACGTTTATTCTCATTTCGCAGAGCTGGTTTTTATACATCCCGGCCGAAGGCGATTCCATGGCAGAACCGATCCGTACGGTTTTTTCGAATACGCCTCGCGTGATGCTTGCTAGTTTGTTTGCGTATGCAATTTGCGAAGCATACGACGTTTGGGCTTACCATGCTGTTTGGAAATGGTCCGAAAAGAAGTTCGGCGACAAGAAAGGATTTTTGTGGCTGCGCAACAACGGTTCTACGCTGGTGAGCCAGCTGATTAACGTGGTCGTGTTCAACCTGCTCGCGTTCGCGGGCGTGTTCCCGTGGAATACCATTGTCGAAATCCTGATTTTCGGCTACGGCATCTTTATCGTGACGTCGCTCATGGACACTCCGTTTGTGTACTTGGCTCGCCGCATCGCTGAAAAACACCCGGAACTGCTAAAAGAGTAAGGTTGCGCTTGAATGTCATTCTGGAGGGGCTATGCCCCGATAGAATCCATAGATTTTTGCCTTTAAAAAATAAGCCCGCTCGGAGTGAACTGAGCGGGCGTTTCTTTTGTTCTTCCGACTTTATTTGCCGAAATTAGTTTTTATAATTCGATTCCGAACTTCAAGCTTGCATCACCGTAAAATAACGTCTCATCTGGTTCCATGTCTCCGCGATAACGGGGCGTCACACCTGCTTGTAGAGAGAAATCAATTGAAAAAATGTTGTTGAAACGAAGCGTGTAGCCGCCTGTCAGGGCGAAAGTGTATTGAATGATTGATTCGTTTAGATATCCCTCAATTCGAGATGATCCACTTTCAAGATAAAGCCAATAATCGTCACTATGTTTTCCATCCATGGATGCTGATTCTACAAGAAAACCTACGTGAAAATTTCCGTTGGTTGTTGGAATAAATTTGCTAAATTCTAAACCGAGTCCAAAGCCGTATCCGCTGTGATCCATATATTTACTGAATATGGGGGCGAGTTTTGAGTAGAATTTCACGTGTGCCTTAACATCGAAATTACTCCCGACACGAATCGATACGCCGACCATCGGTCCCCATTGTGCAAAACCTAGCGGGTCCATCCAAAAACCGAGCTTAGTTTCCTTAGCTTTTGTCCACCAAACGGAGTTAGGATTCTTTTCGGGCGGAAGTTCTTGCGACTTTTGGTCAAAGTTTTCTTTGGTTCCGTTCTTGTATGTAATCTCGCTAACGGATTCTTTTTTTACGGAATAGGTAGGACCTTCTGGATTGTTGAATTTCTTGTAGCGAACCGTTGTTTCGTCAATTTCTAGGACGTTTGCTTCTTCGCGGGTTCCGTTTTTCATGGATATGATGTCTTGCGCGAAGGTGGGGATGGCAAAAATCGCTGCAATGGCGACTGAAAGTAATGATTTTCCCATAAAAAGATCCTCTTGAGGGGGCTTTTGAAATTGATTGAATTGTAAAAAAAGAAAAACTATTCGTAAACTACACTAATGTGCAATTTTGCGGCGGGTTTTGAGTGCTTGTGATATGGATTAATCTTCTTATGCGGGTAAATTTGTATATTATTGCCGTTCAACCCTAAAAAGGAGAAAAAGTTTATGAAGTTTTCTCACGCTTTGATTTTGGCTAGCTCCCTTGCTTTCTTTGCTTGCAGTGGCGACGATGATGATTCCCCGACGGGCGCAAAGGCCGGTTATGACTGCACCGTGTCTGATGGTGTCAAGGTTGCTTATCCGACTGTTAGCGAACAGTTTAAGATTGGTCAGACCATTGATGTTGTCTTTGGTACGACTATTGACGATGGCTACCGCATTGTGTTCAAGAAAAATGCTAGCGACGCCGGCTTGGATTTGCTTGATGAATCCTTCGATTTGACAGGTCCGGCTGATGGCAAGACTTGCCACACGGTAAAGGTCAAGCTCGATGCCGAAAAGGGTGTTGAACCGACTTTGACCGGTATTATCCGTGTTATTCCGTACAACAAGCAGAATAAGGGTAATAACTCCGAACTCTTCGTTGTTAAGGAATGATCCCTCAATTCAATGATCAAAGTATCACCGTAGCCATTGTCGGTTGCGGTGGTTTTATTGGTTGTCACCTTCTCGACGCTATTTTGACGCGCACCAAGTGGCGCGTTTTTGGCGTTGATTTGGATTTTTATAGAATCCAGCACCGGCTGAACGACGAACGCTGCGAGTTCATGGTGGCGGACCTTGCCGATAAAAGTGTCGTTGAACGAATTGCAAAGTATCCGGTCGTAGTGAACTTGGCTGCCATTTGCACGCCGAGCCGCTACATGGCCGAAGCTCCCGAAGTTATCCGCAGTAATTATGACCATCCGGCAGCGTTGGCCGATGCTTGTGCCAAGTCGGGTTCGTGGTTGATTCATTTTTCGACGTCCGAAATTTATGGGCGTACGTCTGCGGATTCCGGATTGCTGCTTGAAGACGAATCTGAACTTACTTTTGGCCCTGTGACCGCAAGCCGCTGGAGTTATGCGACAGCGAAGCTCCTCACGGAACGCTATATTGCGGGCCTCAAGAATTTAAAGTGGACCGTGGTGCGCCCGTTCAATTTTGTCGGACCGTACATGGACTTTATGCCTGGGGTCGATGGCTCGGGCATTCCGCGTGTGCTTGCGAATTTCTCGTCGGCGCTTGTTCGAGGCGAACCGCTAAAGCTTGTGAATGGCGGGGTTGCAAAGCGCAGTTTTACGAGTGTCTTTGATGCGGTCGATTTTATGTTCGCGCTTTTCGAAGCGGAAAAATCGCCGTTCTCGCAAGCGTTCAATATCGGAAATCCTGATAACGAACTCACGATTGCGGAACTTGCAAACAAAATGCGCAAGATTTTTGCAGACATCAAGGGCGTGTCTGTAGAATCTATCCCCGAACCGGAAGTTGTGTCGGGCGTAGAATATTACGGCGAAGGCTACGAAGATTCCATGCGCCGTTTGCCGTCGGTCGAAAAGGCGGAACGCTTGCTCGGCTTTAAGGCAAAGACTCCGATTGACGTCGTTCTGCGCGAATCGTTGACGTGGTTTGTAAATCACTATGGATCCGAATCGTCATCCTGAGCTGCGCGAAGGATCCTGTTATGTCTTGTTCTGCGATAGATTACTTTATCTTCGTTCCTGCGTACAACGTTGAAAATACGCTAGTCGAAGTCCTTTCGAAAATTGATGAATCTATTTTGTCGCGCGCTCGTGTGCTTGTGATTGATGATGGCTCTCGCGATGGGACCGCACAGGCTTTTGAAAATGCGCGCAATCTCTCGTCTCGTTTTGAATATTTAAAGTTTGAACAAAATAGCGGTTACGGCGCCGTTGTCAAAAAAGGCATTGCCGAAGGCTTGGTGTCGGGTGCGGCGTTTATCGCTTGCTTGCATGGCGATGGACAATACCCTGCTGAAAAGTTAGGCGAGTTCTTTGCAGAGATGGAAAATAACAATCTCGATTTGCTGCAAGGTTCTCGACATGCAATTGCGGGGGGGGCAAAACGCGGCGGCATGCCGTTACACAAGCGTATTGGCGGTGCGTTCTTGACGGCGTTAGAAAATATCGCTTTTCGCGTAAAGCTTACGGATCGTCATAGTGGATTTATCGTTTATTCCTCGCGATTCCTGAAAACCGTCGATTTGAATCGCTTGAGCCCGTCGTTTGATATTGATTTGGAACTGATTGCGATTGCCGATGCTCGCCGTTTTGCAATTGCGGAACTCCCAATCCCGACGCGGTATGCCGACGAAAAATCGAACCTCAATGTGGTCACGTATGGCTTGCGTGTTTTGCGCCAAATTTGGCGAAGATTGAAAGGAAAAACTAATAACTAACGACCATTGACCAATAACTATATATATTATAAGCATGGTTAAAGATTTAATTCATGCTTTAAATGGGGTGCTGCTCGGTAAATCCGAGGCGGTAGAACTTTTGGTTATGGCTCTCCTTGCCGATGGTCACGTGCTCATCGAGGATGTGCCGGGAACGGGCAAGACGACGATTGCGAAAGCGCTTGCGACTGCGGTTGGAGCGGATTTTGCACGTATCCAGTTTACTCCGGACTTGCTGCCTGCCGATGTAACGGGCGGTGCCGTGTTCAAGGCAAATACGGGCGAGTTCGAAATTCGCAAGGGACCGGTCTTTACGCAGGTGCTCTTGGCAGACGAAATCAATCGCGCGTCTCCGCGAACGCAGAGTGCACTCCTAGAGGCTATGGAAGAACGCCAGGTTTCGCTCGAAGGCGAACGTCATGCGCTTCCAAAACTCTTCATGGTGCTTGCAACAGAAAATCCTGTGGAATTTCATGGCGTGTTCCCGCTCCCGGAAGCGCAGATGGACAGATTCTTGGTGCGCCTTTCGCTTGGGTATCCGACGGCGGAAACGGAACTCGGTATTTTGCGTGCGCATCGCGATGGGCGGCCGCTTGACACGCTCAAGGCGGTGACGACTCCTGATGAAGTTATTGCTATGCGTAGCGATGTTCGCAAGATCCATATTGACGAATCTCTTGAAATGTATGTGGTTTCGCTGGTGCAGGCTACGCGTACGAATCCGGCGGTGCGTTTGGCGGCAAGCCCTCGTGCGGGAATCAATCTCATCAAGATGGCTCAAGCGTGTGCGTTTGTTGCGGGCCGCGACTTTGTGAATCCTGATGATATCCAGCATGTATTTTTCCCGGTGATGGAACATCGCGTGTTTGCAAAAGATTCGAATACGCCCGGTGCGTCTAGACAAATTCTCGAAAGCGTCTTGAAACAAGTGCGTGTGCCGAAATAATCTCACAATTCCTTTTTCTGGAAGATTGCTTCGTTTCACTCGCAATGACGTAAAATAACCACTAACTCCTAATTACGAATTCCGAACTCCGAATTGATTTAAAATGTCTCTCTTCCATTTCTTTATAAATGCAATTCCTAGAAGTCCCAAGCGCAAGGGACTCTTGATGCATTTGTATTACATTTGGCAAGAAGCTTTTACGCCGGTGGGACATGCCGCGGCAGCGCTCATGATGTTTTCGATGTTCGCGGGTGCGGTGCCTGGATTTTGGGCGGCATGGGTGTTTTGCGGTTTGGATTTCATGTACTTTTTGGCGCTTGTGCCAAGCCTTTTTATGACGGCTCGAAAGAGCAAGTTCAAGGCGGGCGATATTGCTGTGCGCAATGTTTATGAAGGTGAACTTTCGACGGTTCACTTGCAAATTTATGCTGAGGATAAATTAAACGCTGTATCGCTAGGTTGCTTTCGCATGGATTCTTCGCTTAAATGTGCTGAATCGGAACAGGTGCAAATTGTTGCCGGCGATTCTGCGGAATTGATTTGCCGAATCCAAACTAAAAAGCGGGGCGCTTTTGAAATTCCTAAAGTGGCGCTTATTTTGCCTGAAATTAATGGCGCTTTGCGTTATGCTGCAAAAGTGGGGAAGGCCGAGTTGCTTGTTTTACCGCGCCCGTTGCGCGTGAGCGCTTTCCCGTTTTTGATTTCGGGTGCAAGTGGCGCTGTTTTCGCGCCGCTTTTGATGCCGAGTCTTACTCGTGGAATGAATTTTGTCGGTGTGCGCGAATACCGCGAAGGTGATGCGTTGCGCGACTTGCACCATAAAGCGTTTGCTCGTTACGGGAAACCGTTTACGAAGGAGTTCGAAACGGAACGGGGCGCGGGTGCAATCCTTGTGCTTGACGTAACTGCCCGGAATCTGCGCGAGAAGTCTTCGGTAGAAATGCTCATCCGTTTGGCGGCAGGTATTGGCTTATGGCTCTTGGAACGGAATGCGCTAGGGCGCTTTTTCATTGGCGATGATGAAATTTCTTTAGTGCAAGCGGATGGTGGTGAAAGCCTTTTAGAAGCTCTTGCGCGTATCCCTACGGCATCCCTGTTGGAAATGCACGCATCTCGAAATGCTGTAAATTCTCGTAATTTGCAAAAACGCTGGTCGCCAGCGGCGCGCCCGCTTGGCCCAGTGCTTCGCGTGGGGCTTTTTGCAACTGATGATCCGCTTGTTCACAAACAAGTCATTCTAGAATCGCGCCCCTTGGCTGCTGACGAATTGAAGACAACTGTCTCGGATGATGTTTTGGCTGTTAATGCAAAACTTCTCGAACGTTCATTTGAAAAGTCGCGCGAAACGGAGGTGAGTCTATGATGAACTTCCGTGAAATTTGCAAGACGGTTTTCTTTTGCATTGTCTCTGTGAATTTGGGCGTTTCGAGTGGTCTAGAAATTCTTGGATTTCTTTTTGCTGCTTTGTTTGTGGCGATGCATATAAAGCAATATGTGCTTTTAAAGTCTACGACGAACCAAAGAAAAATCCCGCGATATAGAAAATTATTTGCTTATGGTGCAATCGTTCCGTTCGCTTTGTGGTGGCTGCTGACTCCTAGTGTCGAAAATGGGGTTTCACCTTATTTGGTCTTTATTCCAGCGTGGTATTTACTTTATCTAGCGTTGCTGCAAAAGCGCAGTTTGGGTAATGGCGGTTACGAAGTCTTTGTCGTATTCAATGGTGTCGCAGCCCTTTTTATGGGACTCTTTCAAGCGCCCCGCGCTGTTGTGGTGAGTGCGACTGTCGCGTTACTGCTTGCGGTGTATGCGTTTGGACGCCCCCGTGTTGCGCTTTATAAAAGACTTCTCTTTGTTTTAATGTATGCAAGTTTATGCGGCTCATCATATCTTGGTTTCAAGTATTGGAAAAGTAATCACTATTACAGTGGTCGCTGGGCCGAAGATTATTACTTGAAAAATCGTGTCATGGGATTTGATCCGGTGGCCGCGCTGGGTTCATTTTCGAGTAATTACAATTCGAAGTACAATAACGAAATTATCTTGAGAATTTGGGATACGCTTGCACCGCAATATTTGCGTGCCGCGGCTTATGAAAAGTATGTGGCGGGCATTTGGAAACTCCCGACTACAGCAGAAAAGAAACTTTATCCCGCCCGTTATCGCGTGGATTATGCAATCTTTGAAACAGAAGATTCTATAACGATGACGCCGAATGTCAAGACGGTTTGGGTTCAAGCGACTCTCGATAATTTTGGATTTATGTTTGCAGCACCCAATGCGGTGGGTGTTGCTAGTAAAAATGCGGACTCGCTCGATTACTATTCGACGAATGTCTTTGCAGGTGCAAACGGAATGCGTAGCGATTGGTTCTATTATGTACCTGATACAGCTGCAACGCTTGCTATAACCACGGCGCTCTCGGATGAGATTGATTCAGCATTCTTGCAAATTCCAGAAAAAGATTTGAATTTGTTGGATACCATCGCCTCGGCAATGGCTCTCCCTGTTCGGGACTCTGTAATAGCGGATTCTGCATCCTTGGATAAATCTGAATTAGAAACGCAATTCGCTGTCAAAAATCTAAAAGCTATTGAAAATTATTTTATTAAGAATTTTAAGTATTCGTATGTAGTGTCTTGGCGCAAAAGTTATGCAGGAATGTCGATGAACACTGGTGTGTCGAATATGAAGGACATGCTTGCGCTTTTCTGGAAAAATAAAGAAGGCTATTGCGAATATTATGCGACTCTGGCGACGCTCTTGCTCCGCCATCAAGGGATTCCTGCGCGTTATGTGACGGGATTTGCGCATCCGGAACATGTCGAGGGGCGCCCTTATGTGACGTTCCGACGTCGTCATAGTCACGCTTGGGTTGAAGTTTATATAGACCACAAATGGTATATTTTTGACCCGACCCCGCCGGTTCTTGTGAACGCATTTGCGGAATCATCTTGGTTTTCGAAAAAAATCGAAGGCTTGAAAGGCCGCGTTTCGTATGTGCTTCATTTGCTTAAAGATGGTGAGTGGCGCCGTGTCGTTGACAGTTGGCAGAATGTTTCGGAACGTTTCGTGGCAAACCCGGTACTCTATGGCGTTTTGATTTTGCTGGTGGTTGTTTTTGCGGGAATCAGGTTCCGTAAATATCGTCGCAATAGAATTTCACATTCGGTTTCGAAAGATGCCGAACGCTGGATTTCTTTGCTTGAATCCGCTGAAAAGCGTCTTGCACGAATGGGCTTTGTTCGTGCTTCTGGTGAAACGGTTTCTGCGTTTATGGTGCGCATAAAGCAAACTATGATGGCGCAGCAATCTGCTCGACAAACAATAAAAAAGGCGAGCCCTAAGGACTCGCGCTTTGAAAAAGATTGTCTTTCTTTGCTGAAACAGCTCGAAGATTACGAAAATAATCGTTGGCGTTAAACGCTTAGAGCGTTAGTTAGCCGTCACGAAGGTGTAAACTTCAGTAGCCGTGTTCTTTTCTACGGCGTCAGACTGCTTCATTTCCGGTTCCATGAAGAAAATCTGCTTTAGAGTCATGGTGACTTGTCCACCGACTACCGATATTTCGACCGGGATTGTGGCTTCGTTTACGGCCATGCAATCGTTTCCGGTTCTTGCACGAAGGTGAAGAGATGTTCCTACAACGTCCCAGAGACCATAGGTCTTGCCCGTGGCTGTCTTGCAATCGGCCTTGCCCAAAGGAGAGTTTGCAAATTCAAATGTATTCGTTTGATTTTCGTCAACATAGAATTTAAGCGTTGCCGGGCTTGCTTCTAAATTATGACTCGGATCGATAATGTATACGACATCTGTTCCAACGGTTCTCATAACGGTCGGGCCGCCGATGCTCCAGGTGCCTAAAACGCAGTCGTTAGAAAGACCGGCCGCGCATTGTTCGGCTTTGGAGGGCGGGGGAGTAGTTGCGTTGTCGCTGCAGGCGGAAAACAATGTTGCTGCCATAGCAAGGGAAGCCAAAATCTTGATTGTCATAAATGTCCTCTTTTAGTTGGAATATAAATAAAAATTTTGATGTTGCAGAACACTACAACGCGTTTTTCCAAAGATTTAACATAAGCTATTTAATTGGAAATATATTAAGAATAGTTGTTGGGGGGCATTTTCCATGCCCCAAGGAGTGTTAGATGAAAGTCTCGCGTTTCGTGGGCTTGTTTTTCGGTTTGGGTTTTGCGGCATCGGTTTTTGCAGCCCCAGACCCAAATTTCCACATATATCTTGCTTTTGGCCAATCCAATATGGAAGGCCAGGGGGACGTCGGTAGTCAGGATAAGACCGTTGACGAACGTTTCCAGGTGCTCTGGGCGGCAAATAATGGTTCTTGTTCAGGGAAAACCAAGGGAAAATGGGCTACGGCAGTGCCTCCGTTGGCGCATTGTCAGGGCGCAAAGCTTGGACCTACGGACTATTTTGGCCGCACGATGGTCGAAAAGACGGATTCTAAAATTAAGGTGGGTGTTATCGTCGTGGCTGTTGCCGGGTGCAGCATCCAGCTGTTCGACAAGGATGGCTATGCCAATTATGCTAGGTCCCAGCAGAGCTGGATGACGCAGCGCATTAATGAATATGGTGGAAATCCTTACGGTCGCTTGATTGAAATGGCTAAGAAGGCTCAAGAAGATGGTGTCATCAAGGGAATCATCTTCCACCAGGGTGAAACGGATGCTGGTGACGGTCAATGGCCCTCCAAGGTCAAAAAGGTTTACGATAACATTATTAAGGATTTGGGTCTTGGCAATGATGTGCCGTTCCTTGCGGGCGAAGTGTTGCGCAGCGGCTCTAGCAAGGGCGCGAACAACAATATCGCTAAACTCCCGCAACAGTCAAAAAACTTTTATGTAGTTTCATCCGAAGGATTTAATCAGGCTCTTGGCGATGGACAGAATGTCCACTTTACCTCGCAGGAATACCGCGATTTTGGCAAGCGCTATGCCGAAAAGATGATTGAAGTGCTTGGCGACAAGATTAAACCTGTTGCCGCCGAGGAATCCAGTAGCAGTGCTGCTCCGGAAAGTTCATCAGAGGCAGCGTCCAGTTCTTCTGCGGCTTCGAGTTCTTCGAGAAAAGTGAAATCCTCGAGTTCTACGACGGGTGTTATCATTATCGGAAATGCCACACCGTCATTGAGTGTGGGCAAGGTCTCATTCGATAATGGAAGCATCATGGTGCCGGTGACGCTGGCTCGCAATGGCAATGTGAAAGTTAGGCTTTATTCTGTGCTTGGAAGCGAGGTTGCGAGTGTTAGCGAGTTGATGAAACCGGGTACGAATAGCGTGCATTTTGTAAGGAAAAATGTTCCGCCGGGCGTTTACATGTTGAGTGTTCAGACAGCTTCTTCTCGCGTTACAAAGCGATTAGATTTGTCTAAATAAAAGTTCTCCTCACTGCTAAGGGCTCCGTGTTTTTACGCGGGGCTCTTTTTGTATGCGTGAACCCGCCATCTATTATGCAATGCTCACGATTTCCAGCTCGTCGCCAACAACTTTAAACTTGACTTCAAATTCGGCGAAGTTGAATCCGTAAACGCGTTCGGGATCGTTTTGGTAGGCGGGTCGCGGATCTTGCTCTAAGACTTCAATGAGCGCGCCGCGTTTTTCTGATGGCAATTTGTTCAATTGCTCGGATGGCTTTACATGCACTTTGATTTGGCGGACGGCCTCGGCGAAGCCGCCTGTGGCTTCGGGGTGGGCGTCCGTGTAAGGCAGGTACGGTTTGATATCGACGATGGGCGTTCCGTCCATCAAATCGGCGCCGGAGACGACGATTTCGGGCCCTTCCGGACCGTCGAGATTAATTTGCTCGATTTTTACGCAAGAAAGTGCGACCGGGTTCGGGCGGAAGCTCGAACGCGTGGCGAAAACGCCCAAGCGCTTGTTGCCGCCCAGTCTCGGCGGGCGCACGGTCGGGCTCCAGGTGCTACGGATGTTTTCCGAGAAAATCCACATAATCCACAAGTGGCTAAAACCCTCAAGACCGCGGAGTGCATCGGCATTGCGGAACTCCGGCTCAAATCGAATTGTGGAACGCAAATTCTGCACAATGCCACTCTGACGCGGAATCCCGAACTTTTCCGGAAAGTCGCTCTTGATTCGTGCGATGATTTTAAACGTCAGTTCTTGCATCGGAAATTGCCAAGCTTTAAATACTTTGTCATGCCCGCCACTGAGCGGGCATCTCCTTTATAACATAGCAAAAAAGAAAGGCTAGAGTTTGCAAGCATTCGCTTTGGACTCTAGCCTTTTGAAGTATGGGATTGATGATTATTGAAACTTTTGTTGTTGTCATGCCCGCCTTGAGCGGGCATCTCCTTTAATGCGTTTTATTTAATCGCAATCGCTTTTTTCAAGAGCAGCTTGCCGTTAGCACCGGTGACCTTTGCGATGTACTTTCCGGTTGGAATCTTCTTGAGGCTAATGCTCTTGTTGCCGTTCACGTCGGTGGAAAGGAGCGTTTTGCCGTTCAACGCAATAACATCAAGCTTGCTGTCGCTCGGGACGTTCACTTGCAAAGTGCGGTTCTGCTGGACAAGCGTTGCCTTGCCAATGTTGAGTGCTACCTTGTTGAGGCCGGTGGGCGGAACTTCGACAAACTTTGTGCCTTCCGGAGCGCCCACGATGGTGCCACGGCCCACGGTGCTCATGTAAACAACGCCGAAGGTGTTCATGTCGCCTTGTACAAAATTTCCGTTACCCGGACCGCCGAACTGGTGCATGTCGTCATTGACGCGTTCAAAAGTTTTGCACTTGTCGGTGCTGCGGTAAATGCCAATCGGATCGCCAGACTTTGCTGCTCCCCAGATAAAGATGGTTTCGTAGTCGCTGCCTTCTTTGGCCTTGCCGATGCCCACGGCGATTGCGGTTGAAGCGCCTTCACAGCGATTCCAGCTCTTGCCGCCGTCTTCAGTGTAGGCGAGGCCGTATTCCGTGAAGCCCTTGGGCTGCCAAACTTGAGCCTGGTCCATCGGAACCCAAAGATGTCCTTCTCTCTTGGGAACGGTGCGGATGAGGCCGCCACCGTTGTAGTATTCGCCAGCCTGTTCGTTCTGCAAACGGGCTTCGGATTCAGCAAAAGTCTTGCCTCCGTCGGTAGATCTGTAAAGCGAGCCCATGCCGCCCATGACGTAGAACGTTTTGGGGTCCACCGGGTCAGCAACAATGCGGGAATAGTTTGTCTGCGTGCCCGTTTCAACAGCGGTCCAAGAGGCGCCATTGTCGTCGGATCGGTAAACGGTGGCGCCCTGGTCTGGACGGTGCAACATGATTTTGCCGTCAGCAGAAAGTACCACCAAGCCCTTCGGGCCCTTGAGTGTGGTCTTTACGCTGTCCCATGTCTTGCCCATGTCATCGCTGCGGTACATCACGTTGAAATTCTGAGAATCGTACTTGCCGTAAACGGTAATCACACCTGTGCGAACCAAGCTTCCGGTGAGCGGGGCGTAACCCATGCTTTCGGTGGTGCCGATGGTTGGCTTGTGGCGCTGTGCGCTCTGCTTGATGTCTGTATAAACGGCGCCGTCGTAGTCGCCAATAGCGGTGACCAGCGGGCCTTCCGGAATGCTCACGATGTCGAGCGGCACTGTCTCTTCGATGCCTTTGGACATAAACTTCCAAAGGGGAACCTTTGCGGAGACGTCTTCGGTCATGAAGATGCCGTTACCGCTTGTGACCCAAGCTTCCTTGTTGTTGAACGGGTTAATTTCGAGGGAACCCGCCCAGTGGATGGCGTTGCCCGGGATCCAGTCGGTGCCGTTGGCGTCGATGTTCGGAATGTCGTTGTAATGCTGTCCGTGATTC
Source organism: Fibrobacter sp. UWB11 (assembly GCF_900143015.1). Lineage (NCBI taxonomy): Bacteria > Pseudomonadati > Fibrobacterota > Fibrobacteria > Fibrobacterales > Fibrobacteraceae > Fibrobacter > Fibrobacter sp. UWB11. The sequence goes on from NZ_FSRT01000001.1 coordinate 474,097, forward strand.
CAGGTCTTGCCGCCGTCAGTGGTGGCGTAGATGCGGTCGCCGTAATTCTCTTTTTCGTCTTTGGTCACGTGGCGGCCGGTGTACTTGCCCAATGTCGAAATCACAATGTGGTTCTTGTCCTTGGGGTCAATGGCGACGCCGCCGTAAGAGCTCTTGTCCTTTTCGTAGCTCTTGGTGGTGCTGCCTTCGTGTTCCACAGAGTCACTCGGGGTAAGGTCGGTCCACGTGCCGCCAGCGATATTGTACTTGTAAAAACCACCACTTGCGATGTTATACGGACCGGGGCCGTCAGCAAATGTCACGTACATGTCGCCGTCGACAATCTTTGCACGGTGCGGCATGAGTCCAGTGGGGACGCCCTTGATGGCTTCCCAAGTAGCGCCGCCGTCGTGGCTGACCTGCAAATTATCCTTGGTTTCGGAAATGCCGATGTAGATGGTCTTGGTGGAACCGTCGGCGTTCTTGCCCTGCGATTCGTCGAACATCACAAAGCTGATGCCGTTCACGCCGTTCAGGCTGGATTCTGTGGCGGTAGAAAGGGCGACCTTGTAGGCGCTTGTCCAGGTCTTGCCGTAGTCGGTACTCTTGTAAAGTCCCTTGGTGCGGCTACCGCAGAAGATGATGTTTCCCTTGTTGGGGTCCACGGCGAGCTTTTCGCCGGTCTGGCGGCCCATGCCGTTACCGTGGGCGAGCATTTCCACATAGCTAGTGTCCCAGGTGGCGCCGAAGTCTTCACTGCGGAGCACGGCCGTGCGGCCCTTGCTGAAATAGCCGGTACCTGCGAGCACGTAAATGCGCTTGGGATCGTTGGGGTCGAGAGCAAAGGCTTCGGTACCGTAAAGGCCCTTGTCGTTTTCCGAGATGAAGTCCATCAGCGGAATCCAAGTCTTATTTTGAAAATCGAAGCGATAGATACCGCCCACGTCAGTGCGGGCGTAAAGCAAATTCTCGGCCTTGGGGTGGAACATCACGGCAGAAACGAATCCGCCACCATCGAAGCGGACGTTGCCCCATTCGTACTTTTCGGCGCTTGCGCTTGTGGCGAGGGCGAGTGCGGCGATGCCGATCATTGAAATTTTACCAAACATATCGTCTCCGTTGAGAATTTTGAGAACAATTAAAACCCTTACAACTATAGTTAATATATATAAATATTTGAAAAAGAGGTTCTTATATAAACCTTAATTTGAGAAAAATTTTGAGAACATTTGGAAGAGATTGTTTTAAAAACATTTTGACCATTTTTGCCGTGTTTAAATCATTTTACGCGAATTTCAAGAAAAAATTAGTCCGAACGCCTCTTAAAAGCGTGCAAAACGAGTGTCGCAGAAAAATGCTTGCATTTTTCTATGACCGAGTGCAGCCGCGGACGCCGTAGGCGTCAAAAGCGTGTTAATATAACGGTAGGGGATGTTCCTTACCGTTATAAGGACATGCTGATGGCAAATGAAAATAATACGACAAAACCGTATATTGTGAAAAATGCAGATGGCGTAGAATACTTGCTTCCGTATTATCCGGCGACGTTTCGAGCATTGCTGGATGACAAGGACACGATTCGTGACCTGCTGAACAGTATTCTTGAACTCGATACCGAACACGAAATAGTCGACCTCAGCTACGCATTTGAAAAATATATCGATGTGTTCATGCCGGGCGATGAGCCCATGCGGCTTGACGTGTGGGTGGCGACGCGTGACAACCGCTTCATGAATATTGAGTTGCAAAACCGCGAACATCCGTTCTTCTTGGACCGTATGCAGCTTTACAACGCTTATCTAACGATACGTGGCAAGCATGACTACAATCGTTCGGAACAGTTCCTTGCCATGTCCGAAAAGGAAAAGATGGCTCATTATTATGAGGTTCCTGAAACCGTTTCCATTTGGCTTTGCAGGTTCCCGATTTTGGAGCCGAGAGAAATCTATAAGGATACATGGACGCTGTATAGCAAACACGATGTAAAGACGGGGGAGGCCTTGCCTCTGTTTCCGAAAAATAAATATATTATAGTCGATTTGGTTAAGTTCCTAAAGCTTCGCAAGGGCGTAAACTCCCGTGAAGATTTTTGGCTTAGGCTTATTTCTAGAGGTCCGCTTGAAGTCCCTGAATCGGAAGATCCACTTCTTAAGAATGCTTTGGCCCGCTTGCGAGTAAGCAATGCAGATCCTGAACTTTTGAAAAAAATGGAGCAATTCATGTTCGATGAAATGCATGCATACGATGCCGTTATAGCCGAGAATTTCCTCAAGGGTAAGACTGAAGGTGAAGCTAAGGGTAAAGCCGAAGGCAAAACTGAAGGCCATGCCGATGCGATAAGCGTTATGCAGGCTATGGGCTTACCTCCTGAGCAAATCGCCGAGGCGAAGGCTCGGCTTGATGCTTTGAAAACGAAGTAATAGCTTCTTTGTTTGATTACAAAAAATCCCCGAAATCAGTCAATTTTCGGGGATTTTTTGCTAAAAACGTTAAATTGGGCGCTTTTATTGCAAAAAGTCGAGCGTTTGTTATTCCGCGCCGATGCCAAGACCTTTGAACGGCACGTATCTGATTTGGTTCTTGTCGTCGATAATCACGGCAACGCCGGTGAGGAAGTACGGCCAGTGTCTGGAAGCCGGGTCATGGAATCTGTAATTGACCTTTCCGTTTGAGGCAAAAACGGAGAGCGGGAGAATAAAGTCATCGTGGGAGCAAATCACACGGAACTTGTTCATGGAAGCGTAGTCCGGTGCAATGTGCGTCTTGACTATTTCTTCGGATTTTTCCTTGAGGTCGTAGAAGGCATCGGCATAAAGGTTGTCGTAGGCCCATCCGGAAATGACGAGACGGACGTTTCCAGTAGAGTCATCATAGAAACTATAACGTTCCTTGTCTTTCTTGTACCAACTGATGGAATAAATTTCAGATGAATCGTGCGGGAATGTGGTTTGACCGCGACCCACGGCGATGTTCAGACATGTCTGTTCTGTGCGAACATACTTGGTGTGCGTGAACACGAATTCGTCGGCGCTGATGAGTTTTTTGCCGACGGCTCTTGCCTGACGAACACCGTCTGCGGGTTCACCGTTGACCGTATCCGGTTCGTTTTCCCAATAGGTGAGCGGAGTTTCTTTACCGGTTTGTGCGTCGTCGCGTTCGCCGTGGCGGATTACGAAAACGGCCTTTTCATTGCAGCGCACGCTCTTGAAAACGTCTGCAATGTCGGCAAGACCGATAGAATCGAGTGCGATAACGGCAACAGGCGTTTCAACGCAGTTCGGGTCGGTCTGCTGTGCGACCGAAGAACTGGATGGCGGCGGCAACAATGTTTCGGAGGAACTGCTGGACTCACCGATTGGTGCAATTGCGGAGCTAGAGCTTGCAACGTCGGCAGAACTTGCCGGGAGCTGTTCCGTGGATGAACTTGAAAGTTGTCCTTGCTGTTGTGCCTGGTCGCTGGAACTTTGTGTTGCCGGACCATAATTGCTGAAAGTAGGCGAAACGTCATCGCCGCAGGCTGCCAAAAGGGCTGCCGACAGGAGTGCACCGCTAAAAGCTAGAGAAATACGTGAAATTTTGTGCATTTCGAAAAATTTCCTTGTTTTATCTCTCTAAATCTATTTATGTTGAGGGATTTCTTCAAGTAAATTTTTCCAAAACCCGTGAATTATACGTTTTTTAGGCTTTTGCTTCGGCAGGCATGTTGGAATTGTAGTTGATTTCGTTACGGTGCTTCAGTTCTTTGTTCAGTGGCCAATAAATGAGGGCAAAAACGATGTACCCGATGAACAGCACAATCCAGTGGTTGAGCCCGAAGCCGATTTCTACGTAGCGCATCGTTGCGAACATGAACGGCCCTGCAATAAGGAATAACGGAAGCTGCCTGCACTGGTCTCCAAGTGAAAAACGGCTCTCGTAGCTCACGATGGAATTCATCATCGGGAAACTGGTGCAAAAACCGCCCATTAGGCGCTTGATAAGCATAAGTCCCGAAACAACACCAGCAATGGCGGGGGCCTTGATGTAAATCGGGAGAGGAGTCTTGTAACGCACACCGGACTTGTATTTTTGCTTTTGGAAAAAGATGACTCCAATAACAAAGTCAAAAACGCAGGCTCCGATAAAGTAAGCTTCGCCTTGGGGGATACGTGAGTGCAGGAATGTTCCGAGCGCCACAAAAAAGGCAAGCCCTGCAATGATGGATGGAACGATAGGAACTTTGACTTTATAGTGTAAAATGCGTACGATATGTACATATAACATGCACATAAATCCGGAAACGGCGTTCTCTGTACCCATCGGGAGTCCTACGGCGATGTAGGCAAATCCGCAAGGAATGGGGATGGTGGCGGTAACGGCCTTAAGCTGCGGGTCCTTGAGGTAGGCGCTTAACGTCCCGAGGGCGGTCACCATAAAGACTAAAAGCCAGTCGTAGAGCGAAAAATGAAAATTTAACGATTCTAACATCGGGCAAAAAAATAGAAAAGTAAGACCCTTTTTGACATTTCCATTATAGATTTATTTTTGATACTACCCATGCCGATAGATATCTGAAAAGCGAGGTCCTTATGCTTTCGATTCCGTCTTATTGGTATTTTATCCCGGTTGCAGCCCTTGTTGCTCTGGGAATGGCCCTGTTCTTCTATCGCTTTATGAAGCGTGCCCCTGAGGGCAATGAGAAGATGAAGGAAATCGCCCATTATGTGCGAGTGGGGGCTTACGCTTACCTCAAAAAGCAATACCGGACGATATCGGTGGTGTTTATTGTTCTTTTCGTTATTTTTGTCGTTTTGGCGATTCTTAGAATCCAGAACCCATTTGTGCCAATTGCGTTTTTGACCGGCGGCTTTTTCAGTGGACTTTGCGGCTTTTTGGGCATGAAGACTGCAACGTATGCCAGTTCACGAACGGCAAATGGAGCTATTTCGAGTTTGAATCGCGGGTTGGTCATCGCTTTTAGAAGTGGTGCTGTGATGGGGCTTGTCGTGGTGGGCTTTGGTCTTTTGGACATCTCGGCCTGGTTCTTCTTGCTCAATTACATTTACGATAACAATGTTTGGGGATTTGGTGCCGATATTGCGTCTAAACTATCGCTTGGCGCTTGGAATGTGAATTTGGTCGGTAACGCCGAATGGGCTCATGCAAAAATGGTCGAAATTACGACGACCATGCTTACTTTTGGCATGGGTGCTTCGTTACAGGCGCTGTTTGCACGCGTGGGTGGCGGTATCTATACAAAGGCGGCTGATGTCGGTGCAGACCTTGTGGGTAAAGTCGAGGCGGGGATTCCTGAAGACGATCCGCGTAATCCGGCGACAATTGCAGATAATGTTGGCGACAACGTAGGCGATGTGGCTGGCATGGGTGCAGACCTTTATGAATCCTATTGCGGTTCCATTCTTTCGACCGCGGCACTCGGGGCGGCACTCCCGATGGGCGGACTGAAACTAGTGATTGCACCGATGGTGGTTGCTGCAATTGGAATTGTTCTTTCTATCGTGGGTATCTTTGCAGTGCGTACGCGCGAAGACGCTTCGACAAAGTCGTTGTTGCGTTCGCTCTTGACGGGAACGCTAGGCTCGTCGGTGCTTATTCTTATGGCGCTCCTAGTGCTTGTTAAAATGGATTTTATTTCGATGGGAATATTTGGATCCGTGCTCTCGGGTCTTGCGGCGGGGATTCTCATTGGGCAGTTTACCGAGTATTTTACATCTGATGCTTATGCGCCTACGCGCGGAATAGCAAACCAGGCGAGGCTTGGTGCTGCAACGACGATTATTGATGGAATTTCGGTTGGCATGTTTTCGACGGGACTTCCGGTGGTAACTATCGTGATTGGAATTGTTAGCGCGTTTGGTTGTGCTGGCGGTTTCAGCGATATGGCTATGGGGCTTTATGGTGTTGGCTTTGCTGCAGTGGGTATGCTAAGTACGCTTGGCATAACGCTTGCGACAGATGCTTTTGGGCCGATTGCCGATAATGCGGGTGGAAACGCCGAGATGGCGGGGCTTGCTCCCGAAGTGCGCGAACGCACCGATGAACTGGATATGCTCGGAAATACGACCGCTGCGACAGGCAAGGGCTTTGCCATTGGTTCTGCGGCTCTTACGGCAATGGCGCTTTTGGCATCGTATGTCGAAGAAGTGAAGTTTTGGCTTGGGCATTTGGCATCTTCTGCGGAAGGAATTTGGAAGGTGGGAACGGTTGTTTTTGCGAACAGCGTAAATGATCTTGCGAATGCTGTTTCAGGAGTGGCTGGTGTAAGGTTCCTTGATGGGGGTACTCGAGCCATTGCAGAAAATGGTGACCTTATCGGTATGGTTGCAAGTAAAGTAAACTATGCAGACTTTATGCAAATTTATAACTTGAATTTGATGAACCCGATGCTTTTGGGTGGGCTGTTTATCGGTGCAATGATGACGTTTGTGTTCTGTGCTTTGACTATCAAGGCTGTGGGACGTGCCGCAAGTGCTATGGTTGAAGAAGTGCGCCGCCAGTTCCGCGAAATTCCTGGAATCATGTTTGGAACGGGGAAACCGGATTATGCCCGTTGTGTTGAAATCTCGACGATGGGGGCACAACATGAGATGGTGCTTCCGTCGATTCTAGCTGTTGTCGTGCCTGTGATTGTTGGGCTTACGATGGGTGTTGCAGGTGTGTTTGGACTTTTGGCCGGTGGTCTTGCATGTGGCTTTGCGCTTGCGACAATGCTCAATAATGCTGGTGGCGCCTGGGATAATGCTAAAAAGTTTGTCGAAAAAGGCAATTATGGTGGTAAGGGGTCTGATACGCACAAGTCTGCCGTTGTGGGCGATACCGTAGGCGATCCGTTCAAGGATACTGCTGGTCCTTCGCTTAACATTCTCATTAAACTCATGACCATGGTGAGCGTCGTATTTGCTGGCGTTATCGTTGGATTTGGAAATATGTTTTAGCTTGGAATAACGAGCTAATTACTATATTCTCTCACAAGAGGTATTATCATGAAAGTTTTAGTGACGGGTGTTGGTGGCCAGTTAGGTCACGATGTAATGAATGAACTTGCAAAGCGTGGTTATGAAGGTGTCGGTAGTGATATTGCTCCTGCTTATTCTGGAGTTGCCGATGGAAGTGCTGTTACGACTATGCCGTATGTGTCGATGGATATTACGAATGCTGCCGCCGTTGCTGAAACCATCAAGAGCGTGAATCCGGATGTGATTGTTCACTGTGCCGCTTGGACTGCAGTGGACTTGGCTGAAGATGAAGACAAAAAGGCGAAGGTCTTTGCGATTAACGCCGAAGGTACCGAAAATATTGCTCTTGTCGCTAAAGAAATTGATGCGAAGATGGTCTACATCAGCACGGACTATGTGTTTAACGGTCGTGGTACTGCGCCGTGGAAACCGGATTGTAAGGATTACGAACCGCTCAACGTCTATGGTGAATCCAAGCTCAAGGGTGAACTTGCTGTAAGTGGAATTCTCGAAAAGTATTTCATTGTGCGTATCGCTTGGGTGTTCGGTCTCAATGGCAAGAACTTCATTAAGACGATGTTGAATGTGGGGCAGTCGCACGATACGGTCCGCGTCGTTTACGATCAGATTGGTACGCCGACTTACACGCTCGATTTGAGCCGCCTCCTCGTCGATATGGTCGAAACGGACAAGTACGGTTACTATCACGCTACGAATGAAGGCGGGTTCATCAGCTGGTACGAATTCACCAAGGAAATCTACAAGCAGGCTGGGCTCCCGACAAAAGTGTTGCCGGTGACAACTGCAGAATACGGACTTTCAAAAGCCGCACGTCCGTTCAATAGCCGTTTGGATAAGAGCAAACTTGTGGAAGCTGGCTTTAAGCCGCTCCCCACATGGCAAGATGCGCTTGGCCGTTACCTCAAGGAAATCGGCGTGATCGCTTAAGACTTAAGAAAATCTTTCGTACAAGGCGTCTCGTTCCACTGGAACGAGGCCTTCTTTTTTGATGAGGTCTTGCATGCGTTCCGGGCTCATGCCAACGGGGACTGTGGCGCCTGCGGCATGCGTAATCTTCTCTTCGATAATTGTGCCGTCCAAATCCGATGCACCGGCGTGTAGCGCCTTCATGGCGGTCTCGATTCCCATTTGAATCCAGTAAGCCTTGATGTGCGGGAAATTGTCTAAGAACAAACGAGAAACGGCGACTGTGCGCAAGATGTCTTCTTCACTTGTGATGTTTGGGACAATCTGGTGAAGCGCGTTGTGTTCCGGATGGTACACGAGCGGAATGAACGCAAAGAATCCCGGCGCCTCGTCTTGCAAGTCGCGGAGCATCTTCATGTGTGCGATGCGGTCTTCAATTTTTTCGATGTGCCCGAAAAGCATTGTCGCATTCGTCGGAATGCCGAGCTTGTGCGCTGCACGATGAACATCGAGCCATTCTTCGCCAGTCTCTTTGCCTGGACAAATCTTGTCGCGTACACTTTGTACTAAAATTTCGGCACCGCCACCCGGGAGCGCATCGAGGCCTGCATCCTTGAGCGTTGCCATAATCTGCTCGGGCGTCTGGCCAGAAATCTTTGCAAAGTGGCAAATTTCAACGGCGGTAAAAGCCTTCAGATTTGCAGACGGAAATTCCTTGCGGAGCTTGCGCAACATTTCGATGTAGTAATCGAATGGATGGTCGGGATGGAGTCCGCCAACAATGTGCAATTCACGGGCGCCTTTACTAATCGCTTCGGCGGCCTTGTCGCGGATGGTTTCGTAATTCCAGTCGTAAGCGGTCGGGCTATCTTTTTTGATGCGGCTAAAAGCGCAGAATTTGCAGTGTAGCACGCACACGTTCGTGTAGTTGATTTGGCGGTTGTTCACCCAGTAAACGGACTTGCCGTGGCGCGCTTCCTTTTCGGCATTGGCGCGTGCGCAAAGTTCATCGAGCGGTGCGTTCAAAAATAAATCGAGAGCTTCTTGTTCTGAAATGCGAGACATGTTGCAAATATAAAAAAGAAAAGACCTAGAGTGAATCTAGGTCTTTTTAGTAGCGGGGGCAGGACTTGAACGCTGCGACCTTCGGGTTATGAGCCCGACGAGCTACCAACTGCTCCACCCCGCGTCGAGGTTGTCCCATATATAGAAAATATTAATGAATTTGGCAAGAGTAAAGAGCGGTGCAAAAGGCAGAATAAGTTTTTTTTATGCTTTTTCCGCCATTTTTGCTCGATTTCTTGCTATACGAATTTTTTCAAAATGTGCTTGCTGGCGTAGAAATAATCAATTCCGCTGATGAGTGTAATGGCCGTTATGATACTCATCACAATAATGGGGAACTGATGCCAAATGCTTTCAAATCCAGGAATCAAAGCACGTACAGGTTCGATTGCTCCAAGGAGAATTGCGACAATGCCAATACCTTGCAATGCAGTTTTCCATTTGCCACTGCGGCGTGCCGGCATAATGAGACCTTCACTTGCGGCGAGTGTTCGGAGTGTTTCCACGCTCGATTCACGGAAGTAAATCAAGGCAACCATCCAAACAGAAGCGTAACCCGTTGCGATAAAGCACATGAAAATTGTCATGTTCGAAATCTTGTCGCTGAATGGATCGAGGTACTTGCCGAGCGTGCTCACTTCACCCATCGAGCGGGCGAGCTTGCCATCCAAAAAGTCCGTGAGCATAAATCCAAGCACCATCACAAGCGCAAGAACTTTAAAGACGATGTTGTTGTTACTGTAATCCAAATCGTTATCGTAGAAGAACACCCAAAGGAAAAATGGCGTGAGCACAATGCGGCTCATGGTGAGCTGGCTTGCAATTGAAAGTGGCTTGCGGTGTGCAGGGTCGCGGTAATACCAATAGGCGTAAGCAGCGGTGGAGGCTGCGATGAGCAATATGGAAACGACCATCATAATTTGTTGGAAATTTTCCAAGTTCAACAAATACACGCCCATCGTAATTGTGACAGAGAGATTTGCGAGCTTGCTCCAACGTCGTTTGCGGGGGAGTTGCTTACCCTCGCGTAACACACCAAGCGAGAACAGCGTGTGCGCTATAAGTCGAGCGAGCAAAACAGCGCAACCAACGCCCAAGATTTTTTCGGCACTTTCGTTTTGAATCAAGTCGCGAACAAAAATGCTAGTCATCACGATAAACTGTAAAAAACCGTCAATCGTGTTAAGCCAAAGTCTGTAATAGGGCTTTTCAATCTCCTGACTCTTGAGCTGGAATAGGTTCACCCATCCCATGATTAGTGCTATACCTACGAAAGAACACGCCATCGTAGTCCAACCTTCCCAAATGAAGATTATGACGCAGACAAACACGAGTGCGCGCAAGACACTCCATACGCGCGTGCGTAAACGAACATCAGACGTATTTTCTTGTTCTGTCATAGGTTATTCTCCAACAACTGCTTGGCGTGGGTACGGACTGTTTCCGACGAACCACCTAACATTCTAGCAATTTCTTCAATGCGACCGTTCTTGTCAAGATCAATAATGGACGTAAAAGTCCTTCCGTCAATCTCTTTCTTGCTTACGGCAAGCTGGTTTTGAGCTCGACTAGCCACCTGGTGCAGGTGGGTAATGGTAAGCACCTGGTGGTGCTTACCCAAGTTCCGCAAGGCTTCTCCAATGCTGTTGCCCGTTTCTCCCGAGATTCCAGAGTCCACTTCGTCGAATATCAATAGCGGAACTTTGTCGAGCTCGGCCATGACACTCTTGATGGCGAGCAGCACTCGGCTAAGTTCACCGCCAGAGACTGCTTTCTGCAAAGATTTTTCGCCTTCGCCCGGGTTCGGGGCGAGCAAAAATTCAATGCGGTCTGCACCGTTTGCGGTGGGAGCCTGTTCAGTAATGCTCGTAAAGAATTTTGCCTTGGGCATGCCGAGGCTGTGCAAAATTTCTTGCACGGCCGAGTCAAAGCGCAGGGCCGCTTCGCGGCGTTTTTCGGTGAGAATGCCAGCGAGGCGGCAAGTTTCTGCTTTGTGCGCATCGGCCTTACGTTTGAGTTCTTCAAGGTCAGCGTCAAGATTTTCGAGGCTGTCGAGTTCTTGCTTGCGCTGTTCCGTAAGCGCGATAAGCCCGGCAACATCGGTGCGATACTTGCGCTTGAGTTTTTGAATCGTTGCAATTCGAGAATTGGCCCGGTCGATTTCGACGGGGCTCATGGACTTTGCCGGGCGGAGTCTCTGCAAGTCCTTGCAAATTCCCTCGAACGGGTCTGCCACTTCGACGAGTGCATTCAAATCTTCTTCGTAATGCGGAATCTTTTGTGCGAGGGAACGCAACTTGTACTGAAGGTTCTGGACCTGTTCGAGAATGCCGTTATCGCAACCAATGAGCGCTTGGATTTCGTTCAACAGATTGTGTTCTGCTTCACTCTTGCTTGCAACGTTGACCTTTTCTTCAAGTTCTTCTTCTTCGCCATCGCGAAGCGCTGCCTTTGAAAGCTCATCGTACTGGAACTTCAAAAAGTCTTTTTGCTGGGCGAGATCTTTGGCTCGATTTTCTGTTTGCTGAATTTCGGCAAGGACGTTGTTCCAAGCGTTGTAACTCTTGGTGTAGTTTATTAGTAATTCGCTGTTGCCCGCATATTCGTCGAGCATCTTGGCGTGCGTGCGGATGTCGCGCAATAAAAGCTGTTCGCTTTGCCCATGCATCTGGATGAGCGATTCACCGAGTTCCTGCAAGTCCGAGAGGCTTACAACGGAACCGTTCACGCGGGCACGTCCTTTCCCGTTTTCTAGAATTTCACGGCGGATAATGAGCTCATCATCGTCATCGAGTTCGAGCTTTGCTAGAATTTGTTTGACTTCGGGTTCATTCTTGATGTCGAACGTTCCTTCGACAACAGCTTTTTCTTCGCCCGTGCGCACCATGGATGCTTGCGATTTGTCTCCGCAGACCATGCGGAGTGCTTTCATAAGGACGGACTTGCCTGCACCAGTTTCACCGGTAATAGCAGTAAATCCCTCGTGGAAAGGGACTTCTGCCTCCGCTATCAATGTGAAACCATTAATTGTCAGTTGCTTTAACATGATTATTTCTAGTTATTAGTCATTAGTTATTAGTTGCTAGTTGCTAGTTGCTGCTATTGACTACTGACTAATGACCATTGACTAATTCCTATTTTTCAAACTCTATAATACTTCTGTAAATCGGGCGGCCTTCTTTGCGGTACTTGCGTTCGAATCCTGTCGTAATTCCTTCGGTGGGTTCTGCCGTATTGCGGACAAGCACCTTGCAAGTCGGGTAGGCATCGAATGTTTCAAGAGCGATTTCGTTGTATTCCTTGTGGTCGGTGCCCCAGTAGAAAATGCGTTTGCCCGGCTTAAGGCAACGGGCGACTTCATCGAGAAAGTCGGGGCGCAACAAACGGTTCTTGTGGTGGCGTTCCTTTGGCCACGGATCCGGGAAATACATGTGGAATGCATCGACTGTGTTGTCCTTCACGGCGTCACGCAAGAAGTAGAACACGTCACCGCGCAACATGGCAGCATTGCCTTGAGCAACGATACCGCGCTTTTCCATACGTTCGTGAGCGAAGGCAGCCCAAGTGTAATCCCATTCACTACCCATGATAAAGTAGTCCGGATGTCTCTCGGCATAGTCCGTCATGAAGTTGCCCTTGCCACTTCCAATTTCAACTTCGATATGACCGTTTTCGTTCGGGAACATATCTTTCCAGTTGAAGTCGAGCTTGTGCGGTAATCCGTCCGGCGTCTTGATCGGCTTGCGGTCGCCATTCGTGCGGAATATGTAATGCCACAGCGCCTTCATTTGCGGATCTTGGTTCAAGTCGCGATAAAACTCCGGAATTACAACTTCCTTAGGAGCCTTTTCTTCTTCGTTCAATACTTCGTTGTTGTTTTCGTCTGCCATGATTCTTTCCTATAAAACTTTACTGGATCCTTCGTCCCTGCGGTCCTCAGGATGACGCTGTCCGCGCATTTCGCTCACTCTCGTCTTTGAACATTCGCTTCGCTTATGTCCCAAATGCTAGGCTCGGTCATATCCATGCAAGCATGTCTGCGACTCTCGCTTTATGCATTTGTCGTCTGTAGGCGCTTGCGCCGTTCTCTCGTCTAAATAAACGCTACAATTCTCTCCTTGAATTTTTCCGGGATGCTCTTGTCAAGCATTTCGCGAATATGCCTTTCGGAATACTTCATCGAAAAGTGGCTCAAGATTATTTTTTCACACTTGATTTCATCGTCGAGTTCGTTGAGTGCGTTGACGATATCTTTCAAGTGGCTATGCCCTTTTTTCTTGCTCATCGCTTCTTCGCCATCGTCGAGGAAGGTGCATTCCGTAATCAGCACCTTCGACTGGAAAACGCGACTGTTGTCGAGCAAACTTTCGCCAAGGCAATCGCCCATAAAGCTCACGAGCGGTTCGTAAACTTCGCGCGTGATTTCGACTCCGTTCTTGCGGAGCTCGATGATTTCTGTAGCGCTTTTCCCGAGGTATTCTTCCTTGAGTTTTTTCTTGTAGAAATACAGCGTAGCACCCATGGTCGGGATAGAATGTTTGACTTCGAATGCTTCGATTGCGAGGTCCTTGCGGTAGCGCAAAAATTGCAATTCGCCTGCGGTGACAGGTTCAATTTCCGGATAGCGGAATTTTGTTTCTCCGACACCTTCGAACAAAGCTTCGGCCTTGATCCATGTTTTTGCGTTTTCGCTGATAAAATCCGGCATGTAATAAACGCTGTCGCGTTCGACTCCCATCATTTTTCGCAGGCTGTGGTGACGCATCAAGCAACGGGCGTGGTCGCCATGAGCGTGCGTCAGGAATACGTGGTCGAGGGGAATCGCCGAAAGCGGACATTCGCCCATGTCGATGCAAAAATCCAGTTCAGGAATTTGAATATATGTAGCCAGTCCGGAAATTGAGAATCCGGATATGGGCGAGCAGGGCGTATCGACGTGGATTTGCCTTAGAGCGTTGTGTATGTACTTATTTTCGTTCACTTTTTTACCGCCCGATAATTTAGCAAAAAAGCAAATCAAAAAATTGACACTTTTCTGTCATGCCCGTCGCGGAACGGACATCTCCCTCTCGAAAAAAAAGCAGCTCGGTGAGAGCTGCTCTTTGAATAATAAAGTTTGTTACTTACCCGAAGTGATTCTGTCGAATTCGGTGCAGGACATGGTTTCGATGTTCACACCCATTGCCCTGCTGCGGGTCCTGTCGTTACCCTTTCTTTCGGGGATACGGAAACAGAAGTCATACTTGTGGCCTTTTTCGGTCGGAATGCCCATCTTGAAAATGCGGAGGCGTTCGGAACCGGGCTTTGTAATTTCGTGGTAGTCGTAAGTGTTCTTGACGCGTTCGAGGCGCTTTTCCTGGCTAAATTCAAGCTCGCTTGTGATTGGGCCTTCGAGATTAATCGGGAGCGAGTTCTGGAAGCGGAGCTCGAGCTTTCCGTTAGTCTTCACGATAGAAGTTTCGGAAGGCTTAATCAGGTAGCGCTGTTGAGGAATGTTCTTATAAGCAATATTGTGTCTGCTTGCCGTGCGCACTCCGCAAACCTCGCGCATGTCAGGGTTTGCGACAAAGTCGATATCGCGACAGATTGGTGGAAGGTCGGTAGGTATTTCGAGGTCTTCACCTTTTTGGGAAGATCCTCCACAGCCGGCCAGGAGTGAAATCGCAAGGATGCAAGATGACAACAAATATTTTTTATTCATGTCATCAAATATAAGATTATTATACATCAATGAGAATTTTTTTTTGAAAATCGATAAAAAAGGTGATTTTTTCTGCGCAAACATAAAGTTTTGTAAAGAAATGTTAACTTTTAAATGCCGTAGAAGGCTTTTACCCTTTGGAGTTTGAAAAAATATTCTATCTTTGGCGTGGAAAAAATGAGATTGGTGTAAAATGAAAATCTACAGCTGGAATGTCAACGGTATTCGTTCCGTCCTGAAAAAAGGCTTTGAAGATTGGTTCACTGCGACCGATCCCGATGTACTTTGTCTTCAGGAAGTCCGGGCCGAAAAAAGCCAGGTTTCCGAAATTGTAAACCGCGAAGGCTATTATACTTACTGGAATGCTTGCAAACGCAAGAAGGGGTATAGTGGTGTAGCTGTTTATTCCAAGATTGAACCCGATGCCGTCAATTATGGCTTTGACATCGAAGAATTTGATGAAGAAGGCCGCGTGCTCCAGCTGGTGTTCCCGGACTGGGTTCTCAATAGTATTTACTTCCCGAATGGCGGACAGGGTGATGACCGCCTGGACTATAAGCTCCGTTTTTACGATGCCTTCCTTGAAAACAGCAAGCAATGGTTGCGCGATGGCAAGCATGTGGTGACCGTAGGTGACTACAATACTTGCCACAAGGAAATCGATATCGCTCGCCCTAAAGAAAACGAGAACGTGAGCGGATTCTTGCCGATTGAACGTGCTTGGATGGACAAGTATGTGGAAGATGGCTTTGTCGACACGTTCCGCAAATTGCACCCCGATACACGTGATGCCTATTCTTGGTGGTCGAACCGCTTTGGCGCTCGTGAACGCAATGTGGGGTGGCGTTTGGACTATGGCTTTGTTGATGCTGCCTTGATGCCGAACGTGGTCAGTGCTGAAATCCATAACACTGTAATGGGTTCGGACCATTGCCCGATTTCTTTGGAACTGGAACCGCCGTTTGCTCCGCTCCCGATAAAGAAATCTGAAGAAATTTAAAATAAAAATACGATTTTCTGTTATTTTTATGCCGAAGTCCTGCGAGTCAGGACTTTTTTGTTGTTTGTGAAATTTAAAACATATTAAACTAACAAAAAGTTGAAAATTGTATGTAAAAAACTTGTTTTTAAAAATAATTTATGCTATATTGCCCTTAAATTCTAATAAGGAGATGATAATATGTTCAAAAAAATTATTCTTGCTGCAGCCCTCGTCGTTAGCGCAGCTTTCGCTCAATCCCCGGTCAATGTTGGTGGTCGCGCCGCTGTTGATATGGGTACCTTGTGGGGTGATAAGAACGATGCTGAATGGGGTGTAGGCTTTAATGCTGGCATCAATGCAAAAATCGGCATTAATGAAATGTTGGCTTTTGTTCCGGGTTTGGAAATTGATCTTCGCAGAATTACGGGTGAACAGACTGGTTACGATGGCTATCGTTCTGTAACGGTTGATGAAACTCTTACCATGTGGTATTTGGACATCCCGATGGTGCTTCGTATCAATGCTAATCCGCAGTTCTTTATTGACGCCGGTCTCTATTTGGGCTTCAACCTGAGCGCTGAAGCAAAGTTGGAAGCCGCAGGCGAATCTGTGACTCAGGATATCGGCGAAACGATGGAAACGCTTGACATCGGCCTTATCGCTGGCGTTGGCTACAATGTTATGCCGAACCTCGACGTGAACTTCCGCCTTGCTCTTGGCCTTACTGAAATGGGCAAGAATGGCAAGGGCAGCAAGAATATGCGCTTGCAGCTCGGTGCAACCTACTGGTTCATGTAATCTTTAGATTCTTGAAAAAAGCTCACGCTGAAAAGTGTGAGCTTTTTTTATAAGAACTCAATATATTTATAAAAAAGGAGATGAATATGTTCAAGAAAATTATTCTTGCAGCTCTTGTTGTAACGAGTGCTGTGTTTGCACAATCAAAGTCCCCCATAGATGTAAAGGTTGGCGCCCGTGCCGCATTTAACTATGGTACCGCTTGGGGTGAAAATTCTGATACGTTTGGCTTGGAATGGGGCCCCGGTTTTACTGGAGGTGTCGATGCCAAGTTTGCTGTTTCTCCGAATCTTTCTATCGTTGCGGGCTTGGAATTTGATTATCGCATGCTGGATTGGAATTTTGGAAAACTTGCTTCTGCTTATGAAAATGAATTGTCTAGTTCTGGTATGAGTTCATCGCAACGTGAACTTATTTCAGAAGTAAAATTCTCGTTTGGTATGGGTTATTTAAATATTCCTGTTTTGGCTCGCTATAATCCAGTACCCCAGTTCTTTATTGATGCTGGTGCCTATGTTGGATTTAACGTAAGTTCTTCTATAGAAGTTTCTTACAAAGGTCTGAGCAGGTCTATGGATACTCCCAAACAAATGCAAGAGGATATTGATTATGGTATCGTCGCCGGACTTGGTTATTCTATAATGCCTAAATTCGATGTGTTTTTCCGTTATACAATGGGCTTTGCCAAAATGGTTGATGTTACCAAAATTGCATCTTTGAGTGGCGAAGACGTTGATTATAGCGATGCTCCGAATGTTGGCTGCAAGAACATGCGTTTCCAGATTGGCGCTACGCTCTGGTTCAACTAAAACAAGTTTGAATGTATAAATAAACCCACACTTGATTGAGTGTGGGCTTTTTTTTGTATGTAATTTTTTTATTGGTTCTTCACGATCATCCAGGCTTCGTCATAAAGCTTTTCGGATTCGCCCAAATCGGTGAGAAATACCATGCGGTTGATTTCTTGCTTGTTGGGGTTGATTACTCGATTGTTCTTGAATTTTTCGTCGATGATTTCGAGGCTTGCCTTGTTGGGGGTTGCAAAGTTCATCGATGTTGCAAGTTCTGCACCGATTTTTGCATCCAAGATGTAGTTCATGAAGGCATAGGCACCTTCGACATTCGAAGCTTTTGAACTTAATAGCATGGCGTCGACCCACATGAAAGAACCTTCTTTGGGAATCACGAATTGTAGCGTGGAATCTTCGTTGATTGCCGTTTGTGCTTCGCCGTTAAAGACGATTGCGGCTCCGTTTATGCGTGAAAGAACTTTGTCGGTTCCTTCGACGGAGTTTTCGAAGCCGGCAAAGTGGTTGTCTTTCTTGGCCTGTATGATGTATTCTACGGCTTTGTTGATTTCGGATTGCTTCGTGGTGTTTGCGTTGTTGCCTGTGGCGAGGAGTGCCATACTGAGCATGGAACGGCTTTCGTCGAGCAGGCTAAAACTGCCTTTGGAAATTTGTTCGTTAAAGAGCATGGAATAGCTTACGCTATCCGGGTGGACTTTCTCACCGCGAAAGAGAATGCCTGTGGTTCCCCAAAGGTAGGGAAGGCTATAGGAATTTGTGGGGTCGTAGCTTTGACTTTGAAATTGCGGATCGACGTTTATGCGATTAGGAATTTTATCAGTGTCCAGTTTCGCGACAAGTTTTAGTTGGATCATCTGCTGGATGACAACGTCCGATGCAATGATGACGTCGTATTTGCCGGAGTCCGCGGTAATGAGCTTTGCAAGCATTTCTTCCTGGGCTTCGTAGAGCTCCAGTTTCACTTTATAACCTGTCTTTTTCTTGAAATCATCTAGCAATTTTGGAGTGATGTATTCGCTATAAAGCATCACGGTAATCGTCTTGGATGCTGCGTAATCCCCCTGCTTTTGTAAGCAGGCCGTTATCGCAAAAGCTGCGAAAATTGCAAGAACTAGAACAACCCTTTTCAATTTTTATCCCTTAACCCTGGAAAATTCCATATATAAAACATAAATAATATTCTTTGTATTGTTCGGAATTTTTTTCAGATATAAAAAAGAACCCGACATTCTTGTCGGGTTCATGCGTAAAATACTTGTTAGAAGTTGTAGAAGAGTGCTGCGCTAAGTCCGTACGGTTCGCCAAGGTCGTTCTTTGTGAATCGACTGCCTGAGCCAAGTTCGGCGCTGATATCCAAGGTCAGTTCGTCAGTCAAGTCAATCTTGAATCCAAGTGCAAAAATAAAACCGTTATCGCCGCCTACATCGCTACATTGATAACCGGAGCAGCCGCTGGAGTTTTCTTCACCGATGTATATGCGGAGTTCGCTATAAATGATAAAATGGTTCAGCAATATTTGAAGTTCGGTACCGAAGAAAATATATTGATTTGTCCATGGATCACCCAGCATGTAGCCGATGTACTTAGCCCATGTAACGTGTGTGAAAAGGTTAGAATGTTGCAAACCAAAATCGACTGCAAAATTGTCGTCCCCTAAATCGCTGCTTGCAGGCAAGAAACCGTCGATGAAGGCGCTGAAGCCTTTTGAAATTTGGAAACGTACCCCGAGTTGAGAGTTCATAAGGCCGCTTTCATCTAAATCGCCTTCTTTTGTTTCTAAGGTGTAAAATCCGAAAGGCACGATGGCAGAAAGTTCAAGCCAGCTAAGTACAGAATAACGAACTCCTGCGGCGATTTGTACGCCCGACAACGGATCTTGTGATGTATAGCCCAATTTACCTGCGACCTGGCCAGAACCTTCCTTGAGTATTGGTACGTTATCCCAGGCTGCAAAAGACATTGTTGCAAATAATGCAAAGCAAGTAATGAGTTTTTTGAACATGTCGTCCTTCTTTTGTTGGTTCAAACTAAAATATACAAAATAAAAGAAAGCCTCGCAATATCATGCGAGGCCCTTGAACTCTTGTAACTACAAGTTAATAAGACTAACTATGCAAGTATTCGATAATCGCATCGTGAATCGTGGTGAACACGCTGCGGAGTTCGTCTTCGTCTTCTTCCAAGAGCGTCACGCGGAAACCCTTGAGATCTGTGCAGAAACTTGTACTCGGCACGACGCAGATTCCCTTTGCGCCCAAGAGGTAGTACACAAAGCGGTAGTCAAGATTTGTTGTCTTGCTGCACCATTCTTCGACTTTCTTCTTGATAATCGGATTGTCAATCTTGAGCGTCTGGTGGTTGTTCAGCGTACCTTCGCGGAAGATGATTGTGTTATAGAATGCGCCGTAAGTTGGGTTGAAATACAGCTCTGGAATGTCGGAGAGAATTTCATTGATGATGGCGCTTCTGCGTCCAATCTTTTCGTTGAGCGCATCGCGGTGTTCCTTGAAACGCGGATCGCCAAGCACGCGCGGAATTGTCATCTGCGGGAGTGTGGTCGAGCAAACTTCCACCATCTTTGCGTTGTCGAGAGCGCGGCAGAATGCGTCGAACTGTTCGTCCTTGTCGCGGTTGTAGTATTCAGCCCAGCCGCAGCGTGCGCCCGGCCACGGGTATTCCTTAGAAATGCCCTTGAGCGCAATACCCGGGACATCGCCGATGTATTCGGCGAGCGCGTAAGCGTGGGCGCCGTTGTAGACGATCTTGTTGTAGATTTCGTCGCAGATGATGAACAGGTTGTAGCGCTTGGCGATATCGACCATCTTCTGGAGAATTTCAAGCGGGTAGACCATACCGGTCGGATTGTCCGGGTTCAAAATCAAGATGCCTGCAATGCTCGGATTGTACTTCACCTTGTTTTCGAGTTCTTCCAAGTCCGGGTACCAGTGGTTTTCCGGCTGCAAGCGGTAAGTAATCGGCGAAGTGTGAGCGTGAGCGGCTTCGGCAGAGCTGTGCGTGGAATAAGCCGGTGCAGGTCCGATAATGCGGGTGGTCATCGACAAAAGACCGTAAATCGTGGCGATGGCGTCACCGAGGCCGTTGAAGAATAGAATGTCGTCGACGTTAATCTGGGCACCGCCGAGCTTGTTGTTTTCCTTCACCAAGAATTCGCGGGTTTCGAGCATGCCCTTGGAAGGGCAATAACCGTAACTGCGGTTTGTCTTGACCAAATCAACGACAATGTCCTTGATCCATTCTGGAATCTGGCACTTCTTTTCAATCGGGTCACCGATGTTTTCCCAGTGAATGGGGAGGCCAAGCGCCTTGAGCTGATTTGCCTTTTTCACAATTTCACGGATTTCGTAAGAAAGTTCCTTGGCACCTTCGCTCAATAATCTTCTACGCATTTTAGACTCCTATAAAAGTATCGAAAATTCACAATTTTACTGCGTAATTATAGAATAATATTTTCGTGAATTTTCGGGTTTCCTTTTGTTTATGGTTAAAGTTTAGGGGAAATTTTTTAGAAAAAAATAAGGCAGCCTTTTACGGGGCTGCCCTTGAAACTTTTGATCTGAGTTTTTCGCGTTAAGCTTTACAGATTTTGGTTTCTTTGGACAGCCCCACAATAGCTCGGGCTGCTGCCGGGCTTGCTGCGATTGCTGCTTTCGCTGCGATGTTCTGTCCAAAGATTTTATTCATGTGTCAAAATATAGCTCAACAAAAGATATGTGTCAAGATAGAACGATTAGGTCAAAGAATCTCCTAGAATCTTCTTCGATGTCCCGGAAAACGCTCATAGTAACGATTCTTGTCTTCGTACATGAGTGTGTCTGCTTCGTGCAATGCCTTACGGATTTTGCCTCCGTTTTCATCGTAGCTTAAGCCGATGGCAAAACTGATATGTCCCGGAATCATGGAATCCTGGCGGATTTTTTCGACCTTGGCCTCAAGTTCCTCTTTAGGCTGATCAATTGCAATAACGAGGAATTCGTCACCACCGGCACGGTAACATTCGCTGTCTTTAAAGGTTGTTCTTAAAACTTGTGCAGCTTGTTTTAAAAGATTGTCACCGGCATCGTGACCTTGATTGTCGTTGACCGGCTTGAGCCCGTTCAAGTCAGCAAAAATAACGGCTAGGGATTTATATGAAATCTCTCCGTTCACGAACTGCGAAATTCTGTTGTTCATGGAATTGCGGTTCAAAAGACCTGTCAAAAGGTCCTGGTTGCTGAGAATTTCGAGCCTGTTCAAAAGCTGGTAATTTGCAATTTCGGATGCGACAAAGAATGCCGAAAGCTCAAGCGTTTCTCTGATGTAGACCGTATTGGATGTGTCAAAGTTTGTGACCCAAATAAATCCAATGTTGGTTCCGGAATACTGTAGTGGCAAAAGAACGAGGGATTCGACATTTGCATTGACGAGTGAATTGTACCAAGTAAGGTCTGCTTGGTGGATCAGTTCAAGGTCTGCATCATTTTTTATCATCAGGCAGAGACTTCCATCAAGGAACTTTAACCATGTTTTGGCGTATTCGGTAAAGTTTTGGTCTTTATATTCTCGAATAGAATGTTGATTTGAACCAGCTTTTACAGAATCGCTAAATACCGACCATGTGTTTTCGTTGAAGTCTGTGAGCAATACGCAGCAGTAGCTAGCATCGCAAATCTTGCGGATATCCTCGATAACTTCGTCCATGGTTTCTTGCAGATTTTTTGCTCCACGGAGTTTAATGCAGGTCTGCAATACAGTAGATGATGTTTTTGCCGAAATGTTCGACATAGCATCAAGGTCTTCTTCGAACGTTATTTCTTGAGAATATGTGCAATACGCCTTGTTCGGGTCTTTGATGTCTAAGGGCATCATTATCAAGTTGATGCTAAAATTATAGCGCTCTGGACGAATGTAGGCGTGAACGGGCTTTTTCTTGATGGCACATTCATAGCATAAATTTTCAAAATACAATTCCTTCTTCATGTAGCGTTCATAACTGCTACCGGGAACAAATTTTTGCTTGAAAACGACATTGCCGTCTTCATCAACTTTTTCCATGGAACGGATGTACAAGTCATTACCGACCTCGATGCGGATGGTGCCGATTTTATCATCGTTGCGTTTTTCGACCGATAGGATGCTTGTCATCGTATGGAACCTGTTGACAATATCTTGTAGATTCATCAGTTCCTCCGTCTATTATCTTTTTTTTAGTTCCGGATGCATGGCGTAGAATTGTTTTTTGTCTTCGTACATTTGAACGTCAGCTTCTTGCATCGCTTTTCGAATACTGCCGCCCTCTTCGTTATAGTAAAAACCCAATGAAAAACTCACGTTGTTCAAGTCCATGGATTTTTCATGGATTTTTTTGACCTTAGCTTCGATTATGTCTTTAGGCTGGTCTGTGATGATTACCAAAAATTCAT
This sequence comes from Fibrobacter sp. UWB11, assembly GCF_900143015.1. Taxonomy (NCBI): domain Bacteria; kingdom Pseudomonadati; phylum Fibrobacterota; class Fibrobacteria; order Fibrobacterales; family Fibrobacteraceae; genus Fibrobacter; species Fibrobacter sp. UWB11. Next base: position 496,734 of record NZ_FSRT01000001.1, read on the forward strand.
CTCCGCCTGCACGGTACACTTCTCCTTCCGTAAATGTTTCGGTCAAAATGCAAGATGCTTTTTTCAACAGTTGGTCACCAGCATCATGCCCTTGAATATCGTTGACGGGCTTGAGTCCATTGAGGTCAGCGAATATAACAGCCAATGATTTGTATGTAATCTCTCCGTTCACGAACTGCGAAATCCTGTTGTTCATGGAATTGCGGTTCAAAAGACCTGTCAGCAAATCCGTGTTGCTGAGCTCTTCAAGCTTGTTCACTAACTGGTAGTTTGCAATTTCCGAAGCTATAAAGAACGTCGAAGTTTCGAGAATTTCTTTTATTTGTAGTGCTTTGGATGTGTCGAAATTGGCAACCCAGAAAAAGCCTATGATTCTGTTATTCGCTTCAATCGGTAACAAAATAAGGCTGTCAACATCATGCTGTTGAAGAGATGCGTACCATTTTGGATTCCGTTTTTTGACGATTTCAAAATCGTCTTCGTTCTCTAGCATTAAACAGTTGCTATTGGCGAGAATATCAATCCATGTTTTGGCAAAATCGATAAAATCATGGGTCAGGTCTTCTCTAAGAGAGCGTTGGTTTGAACTATTTTTAACCGAGTCGCTAAATACGGAACAAGTATGCTCGCTAAAGTCGGTTAGCAAAATGCAACAGTAGCTTGCGTTACAGATTTCACGAATGTCTTTAATGACTTCATCCATGGTCTTTTGCAGATTTTGTGCACCACGGAGCTTAATACATGTCTTGAGGACCGTCGATGATGTTTCTGCAGAAAGCTTAGACATGGCATCGTAGTCCACCTCGGGCGAAATACATTGTGAGTAAGAACAATATGCCTTTTTCGGGTCGTCAATATTCAGGGGCAGCATGACTAGGTTGATACAAAAGTCGAAGTGCTCCGGGCGGATGTAGGCATGAATAGGTTCTTTTTTGATGGCGCACTGGTAGCAGAAGTGTTCGAAGTTCAGTTCCTTCTTCATGTACCGTTCGTAACTGGAACCGGGTTTAAAGGGCTCGTTTGTTATGGCATACCCATCACGAACGGCTTGTTCTGTTGCTTCAATGAACGGTTTGTTGGCTACTTCATAAAGAATGCGACCAAGTCTACCGTCTTCTCGCTTTTCGACTGAAACAACACAAGTCATTGTGTTAAAGGAATCCACAAACTTTTGCAAGTCCATATTTAACGCTTCCTGTTTTCTGGATATTTTTCATAAAAGCGCTTTTTATCTTCGTACATGCGGGCGTCTGCTTCTCGCATGGCTACACGGATATCGCCTTGTTTGTCGTCGTAATAAAATCCAATTGCAAAACTGACGGGCTCTGGGGCTTCGGCCTTTTTACGCAAAGCTTCGATTTGAGCCTCGATAGTTTCTTTGGACGTGTTTGTGGAAATGACCACGAATTCGTCGCCACCGGCACGATAAATTTCACAATCTGCGAAACAGTCCATCAAAGCTTTTGCTGCGTTTTTCAGAAGGGTGTCGCCTGCATTATGGCCATCACCATCATTTACGGTCTTGAGACCGTTCAAGTCTGCAAAAACAATTCCGTATGTATCTGGTTTACGTTCACGACCGCTTACAACCTTGAGGACGCGGTTGTTCATGGCGTTACGATTCTTGACGCCTGTCAAAAGGTCTGTGGAACTCAACATTTCGAGCTTCTGTAACAATTGATAGTTTACAATTTCAGAAGCGATAAAAAATGTTGTCAGTTCAAGGGTTTCCTTGATGTGGTCCGTATTCTTGGTGTCGAAGTTTGTTGCCCAGATAAAGCCTATTGTTTCGTTATTGTACTGGAGCGGGAACAGCACTATGCTGCGGATGTCTGCTTCTTGCATGGATTTGTACCAACGAGGATTGCGTACCTTGATGGTATCCATATCGTTTTCGTCTTTAATGATAAGACAGTTGCTCCCGCCGATTGTATCAACCCATGTTTTGACTAGATCTATAAACGAATCGTTCAGGTAATCTAAAAGAGAATGGTGACCTATGTCTGGAGCGGTACTTTCGCTCAATAGCGAACAAGTGTTTTCCTTAAAATTAGTCAGCATGATGCAGCAGAAATTTGAACCGCAAATATTACGAATGTCACTAATGACTTCGTCCATTGTCTTTAGAAAATCTTTGGTGCTGCGGAGCTTGATACATGTTTTTAGAACGTCTGAAGTAGTTTTTGCCGAAAGATTGGCCATTTGTTCTGCACTAGCTTCGCTCGAAAGCTCTTGCGTGTAGGTGCAGTAGCATTTGTTGGGGTCATCGAAATCAAGAGGCAGACTGAATATGTTGAACCATACATCGAACCGGTCAGGGTGGATGTAGGCGTGCATAGGCTTTTTATTGACTGCACTGTTGAAAATGAAATGCTCGAAGTTCAGGTCTTTGGGAATATATGTGGTGTATTCCTGACCGGGCACGAACTTTTTGCCGAAGGGCATGTCAATCGGAATGTCGTTGTTTTTTTCATAAGTCGCAACATACGCCTTATTACCGACTTCTATGCGCATTTTGCCATAGCTCCCGTCGGCATTTTTTTCAACAGACATGATACAGGTCATCGAATCAAACTGGTCTACATATTCCTGTAAATCCATATTAACTCCTTCTTTGGCCTAAAAGCCTTTATAAAAATAATATGAATCGTGGAAATTGGGAGTTTGTAAAATCACTTTTTTTATAATTTGGGCTCAAAATTGGGTGATTTTCCTCACTTTTTCGCAGTTTTTTTATATTCATCGCTAATGATTCACGATACGATTTTTGACCCGATTCGCAAAAAAGAGGTTCCTGCGACCCCCGAAGAGCATGTTCGGCAGGCGACAGTGCGCTATTTGCTCGATGTGGTGAAGGTGCCAGAACACTTGATTGCGGTGGAATTCCCGCTTTCGTCGGTAGATGCTAAGACGGCGGATCGGGCGGATATTGTGGTGCACAATTTTAGGGCGGGGGCGCCTCTCTCAAAGCCGTGGCTTTTGGTGGAGTGCAAGGCTCCGGGCGAATACACGTGGCCCGTGCTGCAACAGCAACTGAACAAGTATTTGCAGATTTTGACGCCGAACTACGTGATGCTTGCACTAGGTGATGCGGTGCGCTATTTTGAGCTAGATCCTGTGACGCGCCGGTTCAAGAAAATCGAAAGTTTGCCGGTGTTTGGCTAGGGACTGTGCGGAGCTTGTCATCCTGAGCGGAGTGCGCAGCACGAAGTCGAAGGATCTAGTTATTGTACAACAGACAAAACATCCCCGTCGGCGAGTCGTGTCTTGATGGTGTCGCCGCTCTTGAGCTGGCTTGCCTTGCGGATAAATTTCCCATTTTCATCTAGTGTGAGCGAGTAGCCCTTGGCAAGTGTCGTCTTGGGATCTGCGTTTTTGACTTTCTCGGTTACGAGCTCGAATTGCGATTTTGCAAGGTCGAGAATTTTGCGGGACCCCTGCTTTAAACCTTCGTGGTTGCGGTCGAGGCGCTCGTGCTCAGACTTTATGTAAAAAGCGGTGTCCTTTTTGATGGATGCTGCTATGAGCACATGTTTCGATTTCTCGTTTTGGATGAGCCCGAAAACTTTTTGCTGGAGCTGGTTCCCCATCGTGCCGAGTTGCTTGTTGCTTTCGGTGAGAAGGTCGCGGGCGCCATCGGCAATGTTTGCCATTGCATCGGTTATGCGGTTCCAACTATCAGTGACGTGTTCTACGAGACGCTTGGCGCAGTCTGTGGGCGTGATGCATGAGAGGTAAGCGACTTCGTCCAAAAGGCAACGGTCGATTTCGTGGCCGATTCCCGTAAAGACGGGGGTGGGGTAGTTTGCTACTGCTCGGCAAAGCGCTTCGCTATCAAAGAAGTTCAAGTCTGTCTTGGCGCCGCCGCCGCGCACAATGCAGACAACATCTAAATTGGGGTCGCTTTGAAGTTGGTCCAGGGCGGCGATAATACTCCCTTCGGTTTCGTTCCCTTGCATCCGCGCATAGACCGTCGTGACTTCGAATGCAAATGGCGAAGCTTCAAGTCGCGTGGTGAAATCCTTGTACGCCGCCGTATTTTCGCCGGTGATAAGCCCCACGCGGAGCGGAACGTCGGCAAGTTCTAACTGCTTGTTCTTTTCGAGCAAGCCTTCCATCGCAAGGCGCTTCAAAATGGCGCTCTTCGTCAGTGCAAGTTCGCCAATCGTGTAAACCGGGTCGATGTCCAAGATTTGCGCTTGCAGCTTTCCGTACGGGATGTACAGTTCCGCACGCACGAGGAAATTGACCTTCAAGTCGTGCTTGAGTGTAAACGGCTGCGAAAGGCTGGAAATTTTTGCGAGAATCGCATCGTATTTGGCTGTGTAGCAATAAAGGGCAAGCGTTGCTTTCGGTTTCACGTCGCCATCGGCGAAGTCTGCAATGCTCAGGTAAACGCCCGACGGCTTTTCCGCAATTTGCGAAATCACCCCATGCACCCAAACCGCAGGTGTTGCCTCCACGGTGTTCTTGAGCGAACGCATGTACTGCGTGACCGAAAATGTACGAACTTCTTGATCCATTTGATTTTAATTGAGATGTCGTTTACGTTGTCATCCTGAGTGAAGAACCGTTGGGTTCGAAGTCGAAGGAACTAGAACGCATGAAATTGACGTTAATTATAATAATAATTAAATTGCTTAGTACAAAAAGGACTCCCCGTGTCGAAAGTAGTTTCTGCAATGGATATGCGTCAGAATTTTGGGACGCTCTTGAACCAGGTCGCTATCAAGGACGAAGAAATTGTCATTGAACGCGCTGGCAAGCCTTTGGCACGCCTCGTGAGCATGAATTCCGCCACAAGCGGCAAACTTGACTTTCGCGATATCGGAAAACTCCCGAACGACATCTGGAACGAACTTTAGTTTGTATTTATTTGCTGAAGGCTGTAAAAAAATCTTAACGAAAAACGCCCCCGATTAAATCGGGGGCGAAATTTTTGTCATTCTCCGTTAGGAGAATCCATAGTTCTCAGCTTGCTTAATTCGTGAATCCGGCAAAGATGTTGTTGCTCAAGAACGGCAGGAATCCGAGAACGATCACGGCTGCGCTCAAGAGAATGATAACTTCGCGTTGACGCTTGGTGAGGCGGAGCGGAGTGAGGTGGCCGTCCGGATCATCGACCCAGGCAGCTTTGATGAGCTGCAAGTAGTAGAAGAGCGCAATGACGTTGTTCAAGACGGCGAATGCGACGAGCGCGTAATGGCCTGTCGAAGCTCCGCTGAAGAACAGGTGGAATTTGCCAAAGAAGCCGGCGAGAGGCGGGATGCCTGCCAAGCTGAACATCGAAATCGCAAGGGCAATGGCGAGGCTCGGGTTCTGTTTTGAAAGTCCACGGAGCGATTGGAACGTTTCTTCGCGATGATGCCCGATGATGCCGAACACGAAGAATGCAAGGTAGTTCGAAACGGCATAGACAAAGAGGTAATAGATGATTGCCGTCTTTGCGGTTGTTGCAGGGCCAAGCAAGGCGACCATGATGTAGCCTGCCTGAGCGATAGAGCTGTAAGCCATGAAACGGCGGAGGCGGCTCTGCTTTAAAGCACCGAGGTTACCGACAAAGAGCGTGACGCCAGCGAGGAGAGCGATGAGCGGAGCAATCTTGTCTTGAATCGGAGCGAGCGGGCCGTAAACGAGCACGACGAGGAACGCAATGGCGGTTGCCTTCGATGTCACGGAAAGCACGGCGGTTACCGGCGTCGGAGCGCCTTCGTAAACGTCCGGAGCCCAGGTGTAGAACGGGAACAGCGTTAGCTTGAATCCGATTCCGCAGAAGAGGAACAGCACGGCAATCCACAAGAGCGGGCTAGAACCGCTTGCAACAGCGGCCTGGATTTCGTTGAAGTGGAGGCTTCCGGAGAAACCGTAGAGGTAGCTGAAGCCAAACAGTTCAAATGCTGTGGCGACAGATCCCATCAAGATGTACTTGGTAGCGGCTTCAGAGCCGTATTGGTCGCGCTTGTTCCAGGCGGCGAGTGCGTACATCGGGATGGTCGCAATTTCGAGGCCGAGGAAGAACGTGAGCAAGTCGCAAGCGCTCACGACCGTGAATCCACCGAACGTTGCAAATGCGATGGCACCGATGAATTCGGCAATCTGGTGCATGGGCGGTTTCTTGTCGGCGCCATGTTCAAAGTAGTCCTTGGAAAGCCACATGCCAAGCAGAGCACTCACTATGAGCACTTCGCGCATGAGCACGCCGAAGTCGTCCACTTTCCAGTTGCAGATAAATAATCTTCCGTTGCCACTCGCGAGCGGGATGAAGTTCAGCAAGAAGAAAATGGCGATAAAGCCGATGTTCGCCATGCGCCAAGGGACTTTGGATTGTGTAGTCACGAAAAGGCGTATCCCAATCACGACGAATGGGAAAATCAGCAGCAAAACGTCAGGTAGAATGAAGTTTGGAATTGCAAAATTTGTCATAATTAAACCTACTATAAACCTGCCGATGAAATCTTTTCAAAGATAGGTGCTATGCTCTGGTCCAGAAGTTCCGAAATCCAGCCGGGGCAAACACCGATAAACAATAAGCAGGCAACGAGAACGACGATGACCAACTTTTCGCGGAAGCATCCATCGGTGAGGCCTTCGTACTTTTGCGGGAGCGGGCCGTGAAGCATACGGTTCGCGGTTTGCAGAATGTAGACGGCAGTCGTTGTGATGGAGAGAATGGCGAGAATAGTCACGATGCGTGTGAGCGTAGAATCTTGCTGGAATGCGCCAATGAAGATGGTGCTTTCGGCAATGAATCCGCTAAAGCCCGGGAGACCAAGTCCTGCGAAACCGGCAAGTACAAAGCCTACGCCGAGGAACGGCATCTTGCGCATGATACCGCCCATTTCCGTGATGTCACGGGTGTGGGTGCGTTCGTAAATCATGCCGATAGTCGCGAAGAAGAGTCCGGTCAAGAATCCGTGAGAAATCATCTGGAGGCTAGCGCCACGAAGTCCAATCGGTGTGAGGGCTGCAAGTCCGAGGAAGATGAGGCCCAAGTGGCTGATGGAGCTGTAAGCGGTGATATACTTGAGGTCCTTGTGGCGGATGGCAATAAACGGGCCGAGAACCACGTTAAAGATGAGGAGCGCTACAACGTACGGGAGCCAAATCTTGGCGGCTTCGGGCATGAGGAACATGGCAACGCGCAAGCATCCGTAGGCACCCATTTTCATCATCACACCGGCAGCGAGCATCGAAACTGCAGTCGGTGCGGCGGAGTGACCGTCCGGGCTCCAGAAGTGGAACGGGAAGAGCGAACTCGAAACGGCGAATCCCATGAACATGAGCGGGAATGCCCACATCTGGAAATCCATCGGGAGTGTCGTCTTTGCAATTTCAATGAGGTTCCAGCTGGTAGCGCCACTTTCGAAGTAAAGTCCGAAGAGCGTTGCAAGAATCATCGAAGAGCCAAACGCAAGCGTCAACGTGAGCTTTTTACCACCGTAGTCGCGTTTGCCACTGCCGTAGCAGGCAATCATGAGGTACATGCAAAGTGCTTCCATTTCGTAGAACACGAAGAAAAGCACCAAGTCAAAGCTCATGTATACGCCGTAAACGCTTGTTGCTAAAAGCTGGATAAGCGCAAAGAAAATCTTCTGATTCCCTTTGATCTTGAGGCTTACAAGCACGCCTGCCCAGACGATAAATGCCGTGAGTGCAAGCAACAGCATGTTGAGACCGTCAGCGCCAACAATGTAGTGGGCGTTGAACATCGAAAGCCACGGGATGTCCGTGAAGAATCGGAGCGCAAGCGGTGCGGCTGCCGGATCCGTCGGAGTTCCCGAGAGGGCGTAGATGGCGTAAGTCAAGTAGCAGACAATTGCAAGGACAATTGTTGCCGACGTGACGTGGATGGTTCGGAGCGTCTTTTCGTACGTGGCGGGGATCAGTACGCAGGCGAGAACTGTTAAGAGGGGGATGACCCAAATGGAGTTAAAAAGTATTGTATTCATGGGTGCGCCTTACAGGGGAAGCTGGCCGAAGAATCGCCAAAGGAGAACGCCAACAATCAAAGTACCCAAGTAGAACGGCAAGTAGCCGGCTTGGGCAAAACGGACCAAGTCACCGAGCTTGTGGACAAACCAGACCGTAAAGGCGAGGAGTCCTTCAATCACGTAATCGTTGAATGCGCGGGCAACGCGGGCGATACCGCCAAAGATGAACTGGCGGACGACGGCGTAGTACATTTCATCGAAGTAGAACTTGTGGTAAATGACTTTGTAGATGCCGCTGCGGTTGGTTTCGTCGAGAGCGCGTTGGACTTTTGCCCACGGGCTTGCATAAAGCAACCAAGCAATTACAAGTGCGACAACCGCAATGCCCACAGCTACAAACGGAATCCATTCGGCATGATCGAATCTCACCAACTGCGGAACATGCAACGCACCCGGCTCAAAGAACTTCTCGAAAAGTCCCTTGCCTAAAACACCGCTCAAGAGAGCCGGAATCGCAAGGATTACAATCGGGAGCGTCATGGCGAAATCTTCATGAACATGGCCTGCCTTTACGCCTTCGTGGCGCGGAGCGCCGTGGAATGCGAGGAAGAACAGACGGAACATGTAGAATGTCGTGAGGCCGCTCGTGAGGAGTGCAAGTCCGAATACAACGTAATGATGTCCCTGGAATGCGGCGAGGATGATTTCATCCTTGGAGAAGAATCCGGAGAACGGCGGAATGCCCGAAATCGCGAGAATCGAAATGAGCGTGCAAACGTAGGTGAGCTTCATCTTCTTGCCGAGACCGCCCATCGCATCGAGATCGTTCGTACCGACCTGATGAATAAGGCTACCGGCGATGAGGAACAAGCTGCACTTGAAGAAGGCGTGCGTAAAAATGTGGAATGTCGAGGCTGTCCAACCGGTAACGGCGACAACCTGACCAATCTTGCAAGCGCCAAGCGCAAACATCATGTAACCGAGCTGCGAAAGCGTGGAGTAGGCGAGAATGCGCTTGATGTCTTTTTGCGTACAAGCGATGACTGCGGCAAAGACCATCGTGAATGCGCCCACCCACATGATGAGCGTGAGGGCGTTATCGCAAATGGCAAAGAATGGGAACAGACGAGCGACCAAATAAACGCCTGCGACGACCATCGTTGCACTGTGAATGATAGAGCTGACGGGTGTCGGACCTTCCATGGCGTTCGGGAGCCAAATATGCATCGGGAACATGGCGGACTTGCCCCAGCCACCGGTGAAAATCAAGATGGAACCGAGAACGAGCGCTTCGGACTTCGGGATTGTCACAAGACCTAGGTTGATGAACTGCTTCTGGAAATCGATGAGGCTGAGCGAATTGAGCGTCGAAAAGTCGAAACTGCCGACGACGTAGCTCACGAGCACAATGCCGAGCAAGAAGAAGCTATCGGCAAAGCGGGTGAGGATGAACGCTTGCTTGGAGGCGCTCACAGCACTTGGCTTGTGGTACCAGAAACCGATGAGCAAGTAACTCGAAACGCCGACGAGTTCCCAGAAAATGAACATCTGGAAAAGGTTTGTCGCAATGACGAGCCCGAGCATGCTAAAGCTGAACAGCGAGAGCAGTGCAAAGAAACGCCCAGCGGCACGGTCTTCGCGCATGTAGCCGATGCTGTAGATGTTCACCATGAAGCTGATGAACGTGACAACCACGAGCATCATTACGGAAAGTGGGTCTACGAGCATGCCGATTCTTGCGACCAAATCCCCGATGAAGGGGATGAATGTGTGGTCAAAGAGAATCGCCTTTTGCGGTGCAAAGTCCGAGCTGAAGTAATGGAAGGCGAGTGTGCCTGCGGCGGCAAATGCAAGGCCGTTGCAGATGACTGCTAAAATCGCAGCTGCTTTGGCGCACTTGTTTCCGAGGAAAAGCCCGTTCACGACGAACGTGAGGAGCGGGAGCAAAAGAATCAAATAACCGAGAGTGATATCATTAATCATGGAGATCCCTCAACTGGTCAACGTCAAGACTCTTGTGGCGGCGGTACATGGTCACGATAATCGCAAGGGCGATGGCCATTTCGCAAGCCGTCACGGCAATGACAAAGATACTGAACAGAGCGCCTGCGGTCGCGTCGTGTGCGGTGAAGTAGGCAAAACTGATAAAGTTGATGTTTGCTGCATTCAGCATGAGCTCAATGGAAATGAGCATGCCGATGAGATGACGGCGGCGCATCAGGCCCCAAACGCCAATCCCGAACAGCAAAAATGCGAGAATCAAGCAATTCAGAAGGTTCATTTGCTAGCCTCCTCTTCGATATCTTCCTTGGTGCGGCGGGCGACCGTGATAGCGCAAATAAGCGTCATCAAGAGGAGCACGCTCACGATTTCAAACGGGATGATGAATCCGTTCGGATCGTTACCGAGCAAGCGCAAGGCGAAGTTTTGGAGTGAAGAATAGTCGGCGGGGGAGTTCACGATGCCACTTGCCAAGTCCGGAGTCGGCAGCACGCATTTGACCATCACGAATACAAACGCGATGGAGAGCGCAAATGCGGTGAAAATTCGCGGCATCTTTGTCGTGAAAGCGTCTTCTCCCAAGTGGCTTGTGAGGAGAATCGTAAACACCACGAAGATCACGACACCGCCCACGTAAACCATCACCTGGGCAAGCGCAATGAATTCCGCGTGCATGAGCATGTAGAGGATGGCGGTCGTGACAAAGCTAAAGATGAGGAACACGGCACTCTGCAAAATGTTCTTGACGGCGACGCAGCAGACTGCGGTCAAGAGAATCACGAGTGCAACGACATAGAACGCAATGTCCATGCCTCCTATCGGGAATGATAAAGGCAAATCCGGGAACATTAACCTTGTCCCTCCTTCTTATTTAAAATCATTTCGAGATCGTTCGGGTCGGTTGTCGCGACTTCGAAAGCGGGGCTCATGCGGATGGCTCCAAACGGGCAGGCTTCCACGCAGAGGCCACACTGGGTGCAACTGGCGAAGTGGTACACGTAACGTCCGAGAACCTTCTTGCCCGCAATGTTCTTTGTGGCAAGCACGTTGATGGAGGCGTTCGGGCAGGCACGTTCGCACATGCCGCAAGCGGTGCAGTGGTTGTTGCCGTCTGCATCTTCGATCATCTCGAGGCGGCCGCGGTAGCGGTCGTGCATTTTGAGCGTTTTGCGGTTTTCGGGGTACTGTTCCGTAACGATGCGCTTAGGATTGAAAAAGTACTTGAGCGTCACGGATAATCCGCAAATAAGGCTCCACGGACCCGTAATGCAACGCTTTAGGTAGCGTTTAATATATTGGATTGTTGAAATTTTTTCGTTCATACTAACCACCGATGGCGATAAATGCTGCACCGGCCACTAGCAAAACCAGGTTGACGGGCAGTAAAAACTTCCATTCAAAGTCCATGAGTTGGTCAACACGCGGGCGCACGAACGTCCAACGGACCATCATGTAGCACCAGACCATAAAATAAATCTTTGCGAAGAACCATACAACGCCAGGCACCATGTTCAAAACGTTGTCCACAGCGGCGATGCCGATGCACGGCGGGAAGAATCCCCCGAGGAAGCATGTGGTTGCAAGTGCGGAGTTCGTGATGAGGGCGATGTATTCGGCGAGGTAGAACATGGCAAACGGGGTGCCATTGTATTCCGTGTGGTAACCACCCGTGAGTTCCTGTTCTGCTTCGGCAATGTCGAACGGAGCGCGGTTCATTTCGGCAGTACTGGAAATGAAGAACAAGATGAAGGCGATGAAACCGAGGACCGGGATCTTGAAAATCCACCAGTCAAAAATGGTTCCTTCCTGGCCCATTGTAATGTTCATGAGGTTTGTGGAACCCGAAATCATGACGACGAACAGGAGAATCATCGCAAACGAAATTTCGTAGCTGATCATCTGGGCGCCACTGCGGAGTGCACCGAGCAAGGAATACTTATTGTTACTGCTCCAGCCGCCAAGCAAAATGCCGAGCACGCCAAAGCCGTTCACTGCGATGATGAGCGGGATGCCCATTGAGACGTCGGCGACCACGAGATTCTTGTCGAATGGAATCAAGGCGCAGACGATAAACGGTGCAATCAAGACGATTAGCGGAGCCAAGTAGAACATGAGCTTGTCAGCGCCACTCGGAGCGTACACTTCCTTGAAGAGCATCTTGATCACGTCCGCGATGGTCTGGATTGTGCCATGCCAGCCAAGACGCATCGGGCCCAAGCGGCATTGCACGTGAGCGCACACCTTGCGTTCCATGTAAATGAGAATCGGGGCAGAGCCGATGTTCACCACGCAAACAGCGATAATGCAAATCACAGCGTTGATGAGGAAGGCGACGACGCTGTTGAGGTCTTCGGACTGGATGTTTGCGGGCAGATATTCTGCCAAGCGCGGAACCCATTCACGGACAAAGTCGCCAATAGGATGTGTTACTGAAGGTACAAACATATATTACCTGTCAATTTCCGGAATCACGGGGTCAAGAGTTGCCATGATGGTCACGAGGTCCGAAATCTTGTGACCTTGAGCCATCTTGTTAATCGCTCCAATATGCGGGAAGCTTGGACCGCGTGTGTGGATGCGGTACGGCTTTTCACCGGTCGTTGCGGCGACAACGTAAGTTGCGTAAAGACCTTTAGCTGTTTCAATTTCGCTGTAGTAGCGACCCACGGGGAGTCGCACCGGCTTTTCCTTGGAACGCCACGGACCTTCTGGGAACTTTTCGACGCACTGGCGCAGAATTTTCAGCGATTGATGGATTTCTGCAATGCGGATTTGGTAACGGTCATAGCAGTCGCCGTTATGGAATACGGGCACGTCAAAATCGAACTGGTCGTAAATGCTGTACGGGTTTGCACGGCGCACGTCAAAGTTCACGCCGCTAGCACGGAGCACAGGGCCAGAGCATCCGTAAGCAATCGCATCTTCTTTGCTCAAAACGCCAATGCCGATGCTACGTTCCAACACGATGATGTTTTTCGAAAGGAATCTTTCGTAGTCCTTCATCGTATCTTCCATGTGGTCGAGGAATGCTTTCACGCGCGGGATAAATGTATCCGGCACGTCATAGCGGCTTCCGCCTGGTCTAAAGAAGTTTGTCGTAAGGCGTGAACCAGTCACTTCTTCGAGCATGTCGTGAATCATTTCACGTTCTTTAAAGCCGAACAAGAGGCAAGTTTGTCCGCCAAGGTCACCGCCAAAGCAACCGTAGAACACCAAGTGCGAGGCAATGCGGCCAAGTTCCTGGAGCATCACGCGGATGTATTCGCCACGGAGCGGAACGCCCACGTTCATGCCCTTTTCAAGAGCGATGACAACGCCCAAGTTGTTTTGGATAGCTGTCAAATAGTCCTGACGGTCCGACATCGCGATGTATTGCAAGTAGCTCATCGATTCCGCTTGCTTTTCCATACCGCGGTGGATATAGCCAAAGTGCGGGACAACTTCTACAATGGTCTCACCGTCCATGCGGAGCGTGAGTCGCAAAGCACCGTGAGTACTCGGGTGCTGCGGGCCCATGTTGATAAAAAATTCTTCAGTATTCGATTTGCGTTCGAGGCGAAATCCCGGAGGTAACTGATGACTCATATAGGCCTCCTAATCATTTCCGGGTGAGTAAAGTCTTTACGGAGCGGGTAACCCACGAAGTCCTTGTCCAAGAAAATGCGACGAAGGTCGGGGTGATTTTCAAACTTGATGCCGAACATGTCGTAAACTTCGCGTTCCTTGATTTCTGCACCGGGGTAAAGGTGCGAAATGGTCGGGACACTGGCCAAAAGCGATGTTGGGCGCTTTTCTTCTTCAATGGAAAAGTCTTTTTTGACTTGCACACAAAGGAAAATCTTGTGGCCGATTTCAAGGCTTCTGAGCATTGTGACCATATCAAAGTGGTCATCGTAGTCAATCGCGGTCACGTCAATGAGGTAATCCATCTTGAATTCGGGATCGTTCTTGACAAATTCAACAACGTTCAAGTAGTCCTCTTTTTCGAGCATGACTTCGAGCGGGCAGTCAGCAGGCATCTTGGCGACGACATCTTCTGGAGTGTCTTCACCGCGCGTATGCACAGTCACGTTCGGGAATTTGGCGCGGAGCTTTGCAAAAAGTTCTTGCTGTGTAAGGCCCAAACGCTTGAACGGCACGCGTTCCACTTCCGGAAAATCCGGCTTCTTGACGCGAATTGGCTTGAAGGCGCTCTTGTAGTCCGGATTTTCTTCCTTGAATTTTGCGCGGGCTTCTGCCATTTGCTCGTCTTTCATTTCTTCGAGGGCTGCCCAGGTCTTTGCGGCTTCGCGATAGCGGTCCATCGTCGAAACGTCTTTCGGTTCGCCTTCGTGCCACGGATTGCGGCAAGTTTCTTTGAGAATCTTTTCGCGGAGCGTCAAAAGTCCATGGAACAATGCTTCGGGGCGCGGCGGGCAGCCGGGAACGAACACATCGACCGGAATCAAGTTCTGTGCACCACGGACAACAGAATAGTTGTCGTAGATGAACGGGCCACCGCTAATCGTGCAGGCACCCATAGCAATGACGTACTTGGGACCGGGAATTTGTTCCCAAAGCATCTGGATGGCGGGTGCCATGCGGCGGGTAATTGTACCTGCCAAAATAAACAAGTCCGCTTGTCGCGGGGACGAGCGGAACACTTCAGAACCAAAGCGGGCGATATCGTAGCGAGCCATGGAACTCGACATCATTTCGATAGCGCAGCAACTTGTACCGTATGTAAGCGGCCAAATAGAATTAGCACGAGCCCAGTTGACTACGTAGTCGATTGCATTGACAACGTATTTTCCACCGGGAATCGGGTCAAGAATCTTCGGAGCTAAATTAATTATTCCCATTTGAGAATTCCTTTCTTCCAGGCGTAGGCGAGACCTGAAACGAGAATTGCTATAAAGATGACGAGGTCGATAACGACGACTGATGGCGGGAGCGCCGTGTGGCCAGCCATGATTTCCCTGAAGTTCATCATGACGGGGAAGAGGAACAGCGCTTCGATATCAAACACGAGGAAGAGCAAGGCGAACAGATAGTAGCCCACCTTGAACTGAATTCTTGCGTTGCCGATGGTTTCCATACCGCATTCGTACGGTGCCATCTTGTTCTTTGTATTCTTGGTGCGGTAGCCTAGCAATAGGCCTGTGACGGTTGCCGCCGCCGCGATAAACGCGCCCAGAAAAAGGAAGATTGATAGAATGATGTATTCAGACATAGTCGTTAGTTTTTAGTCAATGGTCATTAGTAGAAATTCTGCAAGTCCTGAACGGTTCCGAACAGCGTATTGCCAATCTGGAAGCGGTCCAGAACGTGTTTCAGCAAGTCCTTAAATTCATCGATAGTGCCTGCATTCATGGTATTCAATTTACCTTGAATGTCACTCACGAAACCATAAACCACCGGGCTCGATTTCATGCCTTGCATTTCCCCACTCCATTGCTGCAACACTTTATCTGTATCAATCCTTGCAATCACGTAGCGCGTTGTCGAAAGCAGTTCCTGCAAAAAATGCACGAGGAAGATTTCTTCTTGCAAAATACCCCAGCGTTTGTCTTTAGAGTAAAGCGAAGAATTTTCTGCCTTGCCGTAGAAAATGGCAGCCTGCGCATATTCAAGACAAGTCATCAAGAGTCGTTCGTAACGCTTGATGTCCTTGCTCAAGTGCTGGTACCAGGCATTGTTCTCTTCGGGTGAGGAGTCCTTTGCTTCTGCGATTTCGTTCGGGAACAGCGCACGGAAAGCGTAATAAACTTCCTCGTAATAGCGGTTCCTCATACGGCAGTTGAACGCGCGATTTTTTTGTGTGTAGTCGCAATGGTGTAGGGACGATATCATGCTTTTTCAACCCCTCTGACGCCTTCGACTTGCCTTATCTTGGTCACAATGGCATCGACCTGGTCTTTACGGAACGCTTTGAATTCCATGCGGATGCGACCTGTGTATTGGGCGCTCGCAATGCTCAAGCGGTCAAGAGCCAAGTTTTCGTCTTTCAAGACCATCAAAATGCTGAGTGGCAAGTTCTTTCGGTTGTCTGTTTCAATCGTGAGGTGCGTTGTAAATGGCTTTGTAACGTCTGCGCTCCAATCGACCGGAATGAGCTGGCTTTCCGGAAAATCCTTGAGGCAAGGGCAGTCGCTCTTGTGCACTTCGATACCGATTTGCGGACGCATGACGCCGACAATTCTATCGCCTGGAACAGGGCCGCAGCAACTGGAGAAATGGATGAGGAGACTGGTTTCTTGGCCAATCATCAACGGCATTTCGTCGGTAAGAGGATTTCCTTTGTCTTTTCCGAATAACGGATAAAAGCGCAGTGCCGCCGTTTCTTTTGTAATGTCGTTTCCGCCATTCAAGAAACGGTGGATGTCCTGGAGTGGGAGTTCGCCCTGACCAATCTTTTCGAAAAATTCATTAAGGCTTGTCATGCCAAAGTGCTTGAGGATGTCCTCGTCTTTGGGACGTTTGTCTTTTTCGATTTTGAGGAGGCGAAGTTCGCGAGTCCAAATTTCTTTACCGAGGCTGCGCGATTGGATGATGATACTTGTCTTCATCCACTTGCGGAGTTCCTGCTTGGCCTTGATGGTCTTGACCATTTCTAGCCATTCTGGGCTCGGCTCTTGGTTCGGGCTCTTTAAAATCTGGATGGTGGCTCCATGCGGCACCGGTTCGTCAAGGCTTACGACCTTGTCGTTGATGCGGGCGCCAATGCAATGCAGGCCGAGTTCCGAGTGGACGGCGAACGCAAAGTCCAAAACGATGGCGCCTTCGGGGAGTTCAATAGATGCGCCCTTCGGGGTAAACACAGTCATGCCTTCGGGCTTCAAGTCCACCTTCAAGAAGTCGAGGTATTCCTTGGAGTCCGAAATTTCGGATTGCAACTTTACCATGTGGTCGAGCCAGGCGAGTTCTTCGCCTTCGTGTTGCGTTTCCATCTTGTACGCCCAGTGCGCGGCGAATCCCTTTTCGGCGGTTAAGTCCATGTCCTTTGTGCGGATCTGGACTTCGACCATCTTGTTTTCGGGACCGATGACTGTGGTGTGGATGCTCTGGTAAAGGTTCGGCTTCGGGGTGGCGATGTAGTCTTTGAAGCGGCTTTGAAGCGGCGTCCAAAGGTTGTGTACGTAACCTAGAGCGAGGTAGCATTCCGGAATTGTCTCGACGATAATGCGGATGGCGAAAATATCGAAGATGTCTTCGAATCCGCAACCGCGCGCAAGCATCTTGTTGTAAATGCTGTAAATGTTCTTGGTGCGCCCCTGAATGGTGCAGTCGAAATCTTCGAGAGCCATCTTGATTTGCAGAGGGCCAATCACGGATTGCACGTACTTTTCGCGTTTTTCCTTGTTCTCGATAAGCGCATCGACAAGCTTTTGGTATTCGTCCGGGTTTACGTACTTAAAGCTCAAATCTTCGAGTTCGGTTTTCAGCTTGTATAGACCGAACCTATGGGTGAGCGGCACGTAAATGTCGAGTGTTTCTTGTGCAATAATTTTTCGCTTTTCGGGCTTCATGTATCGCATGGTGCGCATGTTGTGGATGCGGTCTGCGATTTTAATCATGATGACGCGCGGGTCTTTAGCCATAGCCGTAATGAGCTTACGGTAGGTGCTTGCCTTTTGCGCTGTCTTACTCGCTTCCTGAACGGCGGTAATCTTTGTTACCGCATCGACCATGAAAGCTGTGTCTTCGCCAAAAAGTTCAGAAATTTCGTTGAGGGTATGCGGGGTGTCTTCCACCACGTCGTGCAATAAGCCTGCTAGTACCGTTGCCTGGTCTTGCTTTAAGTCGGCAAGAATCTTGGCCACTTCGTAAGGGTGTTCTGTGTAGGGCATGCCGCTCTTGCGGTATTGACCATCATGGGCATCGGCGATAAAGGCTATAGCTTTTCTAAGAATCCCTTCGTCTAGTTTTGGATTCTTCTTAAGGAGCACACTTACAATGTGCTCTTGGTTCGTTGTAAATTTAGCCTGATCCATCATTCTCAATTTATCTAATAATTTGATACTTATGCGGCTTTTTTTCGAAAATATGCCAAAAATAAGACGAAAAAAGCATCGACTTGACTAGAAAAAAGGAAAAATGGAAAATTTCCAGTTTGCGGGTAGATGCATCTGAATGAGTCTGTTGTAACTCTTACAACAAAAATATTATTACACCGAGTCTTGTTTTTTTTGAATAGATTAGTTTTAAGGACAACAATTTCGCCGAATTCACGGCTGTTGTTGGGGTTGGTATACAATGAATAAGTGGATAAAAGTAATGCCAGTGGCAGTTGCTGCCTTTGGGTTATGGGCGTGTGGCGATGAAGCTATGTCTTCTGCCGCGCAATGTACAACAAAAGAATGCTTGGAACAGGTCGGTCAGTCCGCTGGAATTATTTCTGGTGGAGAATCGAGTTCTAGTTCGTACGCCGAAAACAGCGTAGGATCCAGTTCAGATAAAGTGCCTGATTCTTCTGCAGATGTGCAATCTCCGACGAGTAGCTCTGATGCCGCGGTTTCTAGTGGTGCATCTAGTAGCAGTGTCGCGGGGCCTGTGCTATCATCGAGCAGTGAGGCTTTGCCAGAAAGCAGCAGCAATGCCGTCTCTAGTTCTAGCCGTGGGCATCAACATTCTAGTTCGTCTGCAACAAAGCCGGAAGTCTCTAGTTCCAGTGAAACGACGCCTCCGTCTCCGGTGAATGAATTTGTCGAAGACCATCGCAGTGAATGCCAGATTGGCAATATCCCTTCAAGCGTGAACAACGCAAAACTGCCGGACCCGTTTATGGGTCTTGATGGCAAGCGTATTTCTAGCAAGGCTGATTGGAAATGCCGTCGCGAAGAAATCGGTGCCATGTACGAAAAGCTCATGTTCGGTACAAAGCCGCGCAATCCAGAAAAGGTCGAAGGCAGCTACTCCGGTGGAAAGCTCACCATCAAGGTGACTGACAAGGGCAAATCCGGCAGTTTCTCCGTGAAAATCAGCAACGCCGGTACGAAGGACAAGCCGAAGCCTGCGATGATCGGTTTTGGCGGTGGCATGATGGGCGGTTGCGGAAGCCTCGGCAACGCAACGAACGGTCTTGACATCGCTCAGATTACGTTTAACCCGGATGACGTCGCTCCAGAAAGCGGTGGCGGTATGTTCTTCCAGCTTTATAACCAGGGACAGGGCACCATCATTGCATGGGCTTGGGGCGTAAGCCGCATTATCGACGCTCTCGAAAAGACTCCTGAAGCGGGTATCGATGTGAAGCACCTCGCTATGACGGGTTGCTCTCGCTGGGGTAAGGGTACTCTTGCCGTGGGTGCATTCGATGAACGTATTGCCCTCACGATTCCGCAGGAATCCGGTTCCGGTGGCGCATCGCTTTGGCGTGTGGGCGCTCAGGTGAACAAGCAGAAGGGTAAGCAGTTCGTTCAGGGCTTGAGCAGTGCCGGTACCGAAGGCAAGTGGATGATTTCTAGTTTCAAGAACTACGATGGCAAGGAAAATACGCTCCCGTTTGACCAGCACATGTTGGTGGCTATGGTGGCTCCGCGTGCGCTCCTCATTCTCGACAATGCAGGTCAGGAATGGTTGGGCGAAGTTCCGTCGAACTATTGCGGACAAGCTTCTAAGGAAGTTTATGACGCTCTCGGTGCAACGGAAAATTACACCTACAGCCAGGAAGGCGGTCATGGTCACTGCCAGCTTCCGAACGGGCAGTTTGACGAAGTCAAGGACTTTATGAACAAGTTCTTGCTCGGCAAGGATGCCAAGACGGGTAAGATTGACTACACCAAGAATACTCAAACCATCAACTTCAAAAAGTCTGAATGGATTGATTGGGAAACGCCTAGCTTGAAGTAGTTTTTTAGTCGTTAGTTGTTAGTCATTGGTTATTAGTTATTGGTTGTTTTTTCTAATGACTATTGACCATTGACTAATGACCGTTGACTGATTATAAAAAATAACCGCCGACATTGTGTCGACGGTTTTTGTATACGTTGTGCTTTTTTTACAGCGAATCCTGGAACTTGTGGAATTTGTCCAAAAGTTCTGCGTAGGTCTTTGTGGCTTCGAGCTGCGGGAACTGTGCCACGATGGAATCCGGAGCGCAGAAGAAACAGCCCTTGTCGGCCTGCTTGAGCATGCCCGTGTCGTTGAAGGAATCGCCCGAGGCAAACACTTTGAAGTTGAGTTCCTGCAAATGCTTTACGACCTTCGTCTTCTGGTCGCTCATGCGCAAGTGGTAACCCTTGATCATGTCGTTTTCGACTACGAGATTGTGGCAGAAAATCGTCGGGAATCCGAGATTCTTCATGATGGGATAGGCGAATTCCTGGAACGTATCCGAGAGGATGATTACCTGGGCTTCGTCACGGAGCGTGTCCATAAAGTCGCGGGCGCCGTCGAGGAGTCCGAGATTTGCAATCACGTTCTGGATGTCAGAGAGCTTGATGTTCTCGCGTTCGAGAATCTTGATGCGGCCCTTCATGAGCACATCGTAGTCGGGGATGTCGCGAGTGGTGAGGCGGAGGTCCTTGATGCCCGTCTTTTCGGCGACGGCAATCCAGATTTCTGGCGCAAGAACGCCTTCCAGGTCAAGAGTGACAACACATTGCTTAGTAAACATAGTGATTAGTTATTAGTTGATAGTTACTAGTTAATAGTTTTATTGTTTGTCAGAGAACTAGTTGCTGTGTCATCCTGAGCGAAGTCGAAGGATCTCTAGTAACTAGTAACTTCGGACTAGGAACTTTTTTTCCTCTCTGCAATAATTTCTTGCATGTCGGCAGGTGTAATCGTATAGTTTGTGCGGCAGAAGTCGCAGACAACGTTCAAATCCTTGTTTTCGCTGCTGAGTTCCTGCAAGTCCTTGAGTGGGAGCGTTGCAAGTGTAGCAAGCATGCGGTCCTTGCTGCACGGGCAGAACGGCTTTGGGTCAATTTCGCGCACCACTTCGATGTCGTACGGGCCGCGGAGCTGGTCTAAAAGTTCGTCAAGATCGAATCCCTTGTCTGCCTTGTACATGTCGCAGAACTTCGGGAGGTTTTGCACGATGACTTCGATAAGGTTGATATCCTTGTCTTCGAGGTCCGGGAACGCTTCGATGTAGAAGCCTGCTGCATAGTCGAGCTTGCTCGGGTCTTGCTTGTTGTATTGAGCTTCGATACCCACGGCAGAGCGGATTTGTTCGGACTGCAAGAGGTATGTGGCGAGGTTTTGGCCCATCGAAACGGAGGGCGCTTCGATAATACTTTCGTGAACTCGCTTGCCCAGTTCGTTCAACTTGACAACGCTTACATGTTGCGGAACAAGCGCAGGTTCGTTTGCTCCTATGGCTTGGAGTTCTGCCTGCGGAATCATGGCGCGGACAAGGCCCATTGGCGTGGAATCGGTCTGGATCTTTGTGATTTCTCCACCGAATGAGGTTATGTAAGAAACTGTTCCCGCGAATTTGAGGCCTGCGCTAAGGAAAATACTTGCAATGGAGTTTTCGGCAAGCAGCTTGAGGGCGAAACCTTTGGCGTCGTGATGACGGCCGATATCATTCATGGTCTCCGTTAAATCGACCACAATAAGGCGGAAAGGCGTTTTTTTGCCTGTGGCGCGGATGATTCTATCTTTGAAATTCATGTCGCAAATATAGAATTTAACTAGGGACTTGCCATAGGGGGTGGCTATAAACGTAATATTTTCAACAAAAAGCGATAATTATAGGTGAAAAAAGCTATAATAACTAAGTAATTAATTGGAGGTTATATGCAGATTCTTGTGTTGCTTGCAGATGGATTTGAAGAAACGGAATTCGTGGTTCCTGTAGATTTGTGGCGTCGTGCTGGCTTTAAGGTGACAATTGCATCCGTTTCGGGGGCTGACATCGTTGATGGTCTTCATGGACTTAAAATTCAGGCCGATGTGGCGTTGAGCAAACTTGAACCGACCGACTTTGATGCCGTTTTCTTGCCGGGTGGCGGTGTTGGCGTGCGGAATCTCAAGGCAAGTGCCGCTGTTGAAAATACCGTTTGCAGCTTAAATGACGATAACAAGTGGGTCCTTGCTATTTGTGCTGCTCCGACCATTTTGAGCAAAGCTCGAATCCTCGTAGACCGCAAGGCAACTTGCTATCCAGGATGTGAAGCTGAACTTGTATGTCGTGAATTCTCTGAGGAACGCGTGGTTGTTGACGGAAACATCATTACGAGCCGTGGCCCGGGTACGGCCGAAGAATTTGCTCTAAAGTGCATTGCTGTAATTGGTAGCACCGATTTGTACGAACAAATCAGAAAGCAAATTGTTGCTCGCTAGGTTGTTTGTACCATAATTATAGACTTTGTTGTTATTCGAAATCCCCTACAGTTCTGTGGGGGATTTTCATATATGGTTAATATTTTGTTTATTCGTTGAGGTGTTCGTCTGTTTATAAGGACAATGTTTGTTTGAGATAATATTTTTTTATTAAAAATAGGGTTCACATGACACTTTGTATTGTAAAAAATGCTATATATAAAGTACTCCATATACACCAATAAGGGTCGGAAACTAAAATTTCCGGCCCTTTCCTTTTTTTTGAATAAAAAGTCAACAGTTTTGAGGTGATTTAGGGGTAAGTTTTTCGATTTGATTGTTGAATTGGAACTAAAGGTTCCGGTCTACAATTCGATTTTCGCCAATAAACACAAAAAACGCGTTGCATTGGTTGTTGCAGCGCGCTTTTGATAGTTTCTATGCACTTTGGCTATAGTTTATAAAGGCTAATGGTCATTAGCCTACGCTATGTTCGAGTTTTAAAGTCAACAGTTGGCGGGCCTCTGTGGCGAACTCGCCAGGGAGTTCCTTGAACACATCTTTGCAGAATCCGCCCACCATCGCTTGGATGGCGTCTTCGCGCTTGATGCCGCGGCTCTCGAAGTAGAACAGCTGGTCTTCGCTGATGCGGCTGGTCGTAGCTTCGTGCTCGGTCTGGGCGCTTGCGTTTGCGACGGTGATGTAGGGGAACGTGTGGGCGGCGCTCTTGGTACCGACAAGCATGCTGTCGCACTGGGTGTAGTTGCGGGCGCCTGTAGCGGACTTGCGGATGCTCACTTCGCCGCGGTAGGCGTTGCTGGAGCAATCGGCGCTGATGCCCTTAGAAATAATCGTGCTCTTGGTGTTCTTGCCGATGTGGATCATCTTCGTGCCGGTGTCTGCCTGCATGTGGCCGTTCGTGAGGGCCACGCTGTAGAATTCACCGACGGAATTGTCGCCTTGCAAGATGCAGCTCGGGTACTTCCACGTGATGGCAGAACCCGTTTCGACTTGGGTCCAGCTGATGCGGCTGTTTTTGCCGGCACACTTGCCGCGCTTTGTAACAAAGTTATAGACACCGCCGGCTCCCGTCTCGCGGTCGCCCGCGTACCAGTTCTGCACGGTAGAATATTTGATTTTGGCGTTTTCTTTGGCCACGAGTTCCACAATGGCGCTATGGAGTTGCTTGCTCGAAAATTCCGGAGCGGTACAGCCTTCGAGGTAGCTCACGCTCGCGTCGTCATCGGCGATAATCAGCGTGCGTTCGAACTGGCCTGCTTCCTTGTTGTTGATGCGGAAGTAGGTGGAAAGGTCCATTGGGCACTTGACTCCAGGCGGAATGTAGACGAAGCTTCCGTCGCCAAAGACTGCGCTGTTGAGAGCTGCAAAGTAGTTGTCGCCAGCGGGGACCACGCTACCTAGATATTCCTCGATGAGTTCCGGGTATTCCTTGATGGCGTCGCTGATGGAGCAGAAGATGATGCCCATTTCCATGAGCTTCTTCTTGTGGCTTGTGTAAATGCTGACGGAATCGAACACGGCATCGACGGCAACGTTTGCAAGACGCTTCTGTTCGTCGAGCGGGATGCCGAGCTTTTCAAAAGTCGCCAAGAGTTCCGGATCGACATCTTCGATCTTTTCGTGGCTCTTCTTGGTCTTCGGTGCGGAGTAATAGACGATGTCCTGCAAATCGACAGGATTGAAGTGGAGCTCGCCCCAGTTGGGCTGTTCCATCGTCTTGAGCTTTTCGTAAGCCTTCAAGCGGAAATCGAGCATGAACTGCGGTTCGCCACGGAGCGCTGACGCCCTGCGGATGATATCCTCGTTAAGACCTTTTTCGAAGGCTTCGTTTTCAATATCAGTGACAAATCCGTATTTGTAATTTTCGCTCATCTTTAACCCGCTTTAAACGAGTGCAAAGATAGTAAAATGTGGGAGCAGTTCAAAATGTGATAACGCTATTTCCATATTAACCTATAAATAATGTAGGCTAGTCGTAGCGATTATATGTTGATTGAATCAATAGAATAAAAAACGGTATATAGCGAGAAGATTTGTTTTTATAAAGGATTGAAATTCAGTGTTGGAAGAATGGAAGCGTCGGCCAAGGATGGGGAGGGTGCAGGGAGGGGCCCGTGCGGCCTTCGCAACTCTGAGCTGGGGCCCCGCCCGCATAATGCGGGTCTAAGGGTTTACCCTTTCTTAATCACTTCTACGGTGAGCTTGTTGAACGCAATCTTGCCGCCTTCGCGGAGTTCTAGTGCTGCCCTGAACGTTGTGTCATTTTTCTTGAACGGTTCAAGGATGGGTGTGGATTTGTTCTTTAAAAGCGTTTCGACTTCTTCGTCTTTGAATTCACGCTGGAAGAACGTCTTGGGAATCCCGTAATTGCAGGCGGGGTTCATGCACACGTATGCCGCAAGCGTTTGCACTTCGCCGTTTGGCGTTTGCGTGGTCGTGCCGCTACGGAATCGCAGCTGGTCGCCGCAACAAGGGCAGGGGAGGTCTCTATGGACAAATTCAAAATTCGTGCGACCGTCTTCGCCGAGCTTTAAGTAGGCATCGAATTCAGTCCCTTTCTTGCTCTTGAATCCGGTTAAAAGTTCGGTCTTGCCGCCGGTGAGGAGAGCCTTGATGTCTGCTACGCGGAGCTTTTTGCCCGCAACGGATTTGAACAAGGTGAAGTTACAAGCGGGGCAGAAAATGGCGTTCTTGTTTTCTTCGAGTTTCTTTTTGCAGAGCGGACAGTTGAACTTAGTTTCGGTGCCGTGGAAATGTCCATCGTTTTCGAAAGCGAATGTCGTCTTGAAATCCTTGTCCCAGACGACTTTGGCGTTGAAAGTCGTGCCTTTCTTGGTCAAGAATCCGCTGATGATTTCGGTTGTACCATTGCTGAAAAGTTCTGCAATTTCCGTATCGCTCATGACGTGCCCGGCAATCGTTTTGTAGAAAACGAAGTCGCAAGTCGGGGCTGTGTCCGGCGTAAGCGTCGGGTCGCCATTTTCGTTATTCGATGTGGTGATGTCGCTCCCTTCGCAGATGAGGCGGTTCCCGGAATCCAAAAGCGTCTTGCCGCACTTGGGACACTTGTAATTGGTCGGCGTTTTGGCGCGGGCGTCATCGGAAAATTCAAAGCCGATGTTGCCGTCATCGCCTAATGTGAGCGTGGCGCTGAATGTTGTTCCTTTTTTGCTCTTGAATCCGCTGAGCAAATCGGACTTGCCTGTTTTGAGGAGTGTCGCCATTTCGGCGTGGCTCAGTGTGCGGCCTGCAATGGTGTGGCCCGCCTTGAAACCGCATTCTTCGTTTTTGCAGACATAGCCCCACGGCGCAATTTCGAGTGGGCTAGAACATTTCGGGCAGGGAATCGCATCAGTGACGGTTTCTCGTTCAAACTGGCTGCCGTATTTTTGACGCAGATGTTCGAAGAGTTCCTTGACGTAATTCACGATGCCGTCGCGGAATTCTATTGGCGTGAGTTTGCCTTTTTCGACTTGCGAAAGCTTGAATTCCCATTCGCCAGTCATTTCGGGCGATTTGACTTTCTCGTCCATAAGCGCGATGACTTCGCGTCCGCGCTGGGTGCTGACAAGGTAATTCTTTTGCGCTTCGATGAATCCGCGCTTTTTGAGCGTCTCGATGATGCCTGCTTGCGTGGCTGGCGTTCCGAGACCGCGTTCTTTCATGGCTTCGGCAAGTTCTTCGTTTTCGATTTGCTTGCCAGCCGTTTTCATTGCGGCGAGGAGTGTTGCTTCGGTGAAGTACTTGGGCTTGCTCTTCTTTTTCTTTTGCAGTTCCAAGCTGTCAAATGGCGCATGGTCCCCAAGATTCCATTCCGGGAATGTCTCGACGATATTCGTGATATCATCGCCATCGCCTTTGCCTTCGGCATCTGCTCCCTTCGCTTCACTTGTCATGCCGGACTCTGTTCCGGCATCGCCTTTTTTCTTTTTCGACGGTTTCTTCTTTTCTTCCTTGACCAGTGCGCGGAATCCCAAATCTTCATTCCGCTTGAGCTTTAAACGGAACAGTTCTGGCGAGACTCTCGCCTCAGCTGTCATTCCGGCCTCAGTGCCGGAATCGCCTTTCTCGTTGCCAGCCTCTAACAGCACCTCCATTTCACTCCAGACATACGGCTTGAGCCATGCCTGCACAAAGCGTTCCTTTGCGAGCTTGTAGATGTTCTCTTCCATTTCAGGGAGATTTTGCGGCTCTTCCCCCGTAGGGATGATGGCAAAGTGGTCCGTGACTTTACTAGAGTTGATGAAGACAAAGTTTTCGTTGCCGCTACGCATGACGGATTTTTCTTGCGGTGTGGCTAGTCTTTGTGCAAGAGCGTAAGCTTCTTGCTGCATCGTGTCTGGCAGATATTGCGAGTCTGTACGCGGGTAGGTGAGCAACTTCTTTTCGTACAAGTTTTGTGCGCAATCCAGAACTTGTTGGGCGCTGTATTTAAAACGCTTGTTGCCCTCTTTTTGCAGTTCCGTCAAGTCGAACGGTTTTTGCGGGAACTGCTTTTTCTGCTGGATGTCGATCTTTGCAATCGTCGCTTCTTCCGGTGGTGAGCATTTGTCTATAACTGCTTGCGCCGGCTCTTCTTTCTCGAAAATCGCAACTTTGAGATTGCTTTGCTTGTCCGATGGGGCTGATTTGTCATTGCGAGGGGGCGTGTCCCCCGAAGCAATCTCTTGCATTGTCATTCCGGCCTCCGAGCCGGAATCGCCTTTTACTTCTTTCTTTTCATATCTTACATACTGCGCCTGGAACCCTTTCCACGTTCCTACAACGCTGTAATAAAACAGTTCCTTGAACTGCTCGACAATCGCATCGCGTTCCACGACTAGGTTGAGCGTCGGTGTCTGCACGCGCCCCACAGAAATCATCTTTCCGCGCCCGGCAGTGAGCGTGTATGCACGAGTTGCATTCAGCCCGACCATCCAGTCGGCACGCTGGCGGAGCCTTGCCGCATAGCTCAAGTTCAAACGCTCTGTAGCGTCTTCCAGATTCTTCCAAGCCTTGTCCAAATCTTTCGCCACATAGCTGTTCACCCACAAGCGCTTGATCTGCTTTTTGCGAAAGTCCGGCGTGTAGTCGAGAATCAAGTCGAAAATCAAATTACCTTCACGGCCCGCGTCCGCGCCGTTCACAAGCACGTCTGCCTTCGACATCATGTCGCGCACCACAGCAAGCTGCTTTCGCGTGCTCTCGATTTCCATCAACTTGAATTTTTCGGGCAAAAGCGGCAAGTTCGAAAGTCGCCAACCGCCCTCGAAACCGGGATAGGCGTCCAGCGGAGCAAGCGTAATCAAGTGACCCACGCACCACGTGATGCAATGGTTCTTGCCGATCAGGCATCCGTCGCCTTGTGTAAACTTTTCACCCTCAATACGCTCCAACATTGGCTTGTAATGCTGATTGGCAACAGAAGGTTTTTCGGCGACGAGTAAAATCATAATTGCCGAAAAGATATAAAATTTTTGAGTTTTTAGGGATTTTAGTCTATTTACTTACTAGATGCTTTATATCACCATTTTCACGCCGTTTCTCAATAACCAATCCTTAGCCATTTCAAAATCTGGGATGATAAATCCTACTGTCTGCCAAAAATCGTTGTTGTGCCTATGGTATTTTAAGTGCACTAATTCATGCACCAAAATATAGTCGAATACAAATTGAGGCGCCATTACGCAGTTCCAATTAATATTGACATTACCACTCGGTGTGCAAGATCCCCATCTCGTAGACATTTGTCTTACTCCGATTTTTTGTGGCTGAACAGGAATCTTGTTTTTGTAAACTTCAAACCGCTCTGTTAAAAACTTTCTGCATTCGGATTTATAGAATTTCTCAAAAGCAGCGTGAGGGTCTTTTACACTTGAATTCATAAGAAACGAATCATCTACAAATTCAACTTCTGCAGAGGCTTTGTCTTTATAAATCAAAGCATAATTCTGCCCTTTAAACATAAATGTCTGTCCATTTACAAATGGATGGGTTTCTTTACCATCATTTGCAATATGCCAAAGTGTTTGATTCTTGATAATTGAATATTCTTTTGAATCAAGAATTTCAATTATCAAGTTTTCATTCATATTTTCGGGCACAAGAACGGAAATAGAACCATCTCGTTCTATCATTATTGAAGCAGTTTTTTTTCTTTTTGAGCGAACTACTGCTACTTGCTGGCCTTTCCAGTTCAATTTGCTACCTTGGTTTTAACAAATTTTAGAAGTTCATTGTAGTTACTCTTACAAAGATTCTGGAATTGTAATGAAATTTCTTTGTTTTGGTCTTTAAGTTCCTTAAATCCGCTCATACGCAGCTCCTTAGCCATTGCATCCTGCAATTTTTGGGTTTCTGCGGGCTTTTTCCATAGATGGTCGATTTTTATATACTCACATACTTTAGGCCAAATATTTTCTATAACAAGTTTTGCGAGTTTATCATCTATTTCTTTATTCTTTTCCGCTTCAGGAACAAAACTAGTCAGAATGTTATGGAATGCGGGTTGTACAGATTTAAAACGGGTGTCCTTTTTTTCTCCAGAAGCTAATTCTTTTTGGAGCTCTTCAAATTCAGAAATTTGGGCTTCCCAGTTGTCTTTGTATGTTTGAAGAATACTGTTAATACTCGTATTAAACTTTTGATAAAGTCCCGGATCCTTTGAACCGAGGATTACTTTAATATGATATCGTAAAGCGTATTCGATAGCTGAAGCTTGCGACTTTTGATTTTTGTAGTCACTCTTTATTTTAACAAAGTCGTCACTCATAATTTCCATCTGAGAAAATTTGGTGTCAACTCCTGTACTTTTCACGTATTTATCAATCAACTGACGAACTTTACGGCTTGCAAATTTCAAGTCCATTGTTTTATCATGGAAGAAATAGCCGATACGATAAACAAGGTATCCAAGGCGTTTTGCTCGAATCCAATGAGCCTGCTGAACATCAACTTCGGAGAACAATAAATCAATTTGACTTAAATATCTTCCCAAAAGTGTATCAAACTTTGCTCGATATTCCACCTTTTTCATGGCCTCAAGAACTTCATTCACGAATTTAGTATCGTCTTCTGAGGACAAAGTCTGGTCAAAATATCCAGTTGCATTTGCAATTTTTAAAGTATCAGAAAAAAACTGAATTAACGCATTGTAGCGAAGTTCAAGCTCTGGCTTTTCCTTTGCAATATTTGAGAAGTATTTATCAAAATCATCAAGTTCGAGTTTTGCTTCTTCCTTATCTTGGTCTGTATAAATTCCAAGTGCTTTTTGTAGGTTTTTAAGGACACCAAAGTAATCAACCACAATACCATGGTCTTTATGCTTTTTCGTTCTGTTTACACGGGCTATCGCTTGCATGAGATTCTGTTCTCGTAGATTTTTATCAAGATACATAACCTGCAAGATAGGTGCATCAAAACCTGTTAGCAAACGGTCACAAACACAGAGAATGCCAATGTTTGAGTCTTCTTTACCTATTTCGTCCGAATAATTTTTACAGAACGATTCCAAAACGCCCTTTGAACACCCTTCCTTGTATTCTTTAAGGATATAAGCTTCTGCATTATTTCCAGGACTTGAAATAACCGTTTTTACCTGAAGCTTGTTCAATCTGTTGATGACGTATTCATCCTGTTCGTCTATAGGTTTAGCCTGTTCAATTTCCAATTGCTTTGTGATAAGTTTACGAAGTTGAACACTGTAGCGACAGGCTGCGGTGATGCTTGAACTTACGACCATTGCCTTGAAGCCATTTGGAAGAACTTCTGTAACGTAATGCGCGAATAAATCTTCACTGATTCGTTTTACTCGATCGTTACTTTCAAGATAGGCTTCCATTCCACCATATCGTTTCATGATTTCAAGTCGTTCTTTTTCGGTACGAGCATTGAATATTTCTTCAAAAGCCTGAGCAAAGCCTTCGCTGTCATCAAGATCAGAAGTGACAACTTTGCCAATGTATTTGATATCTACTGTTTCATGATCGCTTACAGCGTCATTCATTTTGTAAGTGTCGATGTACCGTTCATCAGGTTGTCCAAAACGCTGACTTGTAGAAAGCCTGTCCGTTTTTTTCATTAACGGCGTGCCAGTAAAACCAATACGGCTAGCATTAGGGAATGCCTGGAACAAGGCTGCATTCATATCACCACCTTGCGTACGATGAGCCTCGTCGATGAGAATAAGTATCTTGTCACTTGAATTTATGAGTTCCAGTTTTTCATAAACGGGAACTAAATCGTGCTTTGCAAGGTACTCCGGTGTATATTGCTGATTGTCTCCAAATTTATGAATCATGACCAGATTTAGGTCTGGCGTGTTATCGGCCAAATCGGCAAGAATTGGATAATTATCGTTTGCACCTCTAGATTTTGTTGCAATCGGTTTTTCAGGAGCTTCGCCTGTAAGTTTGGCATTTGCTAAAAGTTGGCCTTCCAAATCAAGGCGGTCAACAACCATAAGAATTTTGAATCCTTTGAGTTCAAAGGTTGAGCGCATCTTTTTTACAAGGAAAACCATTGTAAGACTTTTTCCAGAACCCTGTGTATGCCAGATAACGCCACTTCGCTCTTGCCATGTCTTACCAGCTTTCAATCGTTCAATCATCTTTCCTGTTGCACGATATTGGTTGTAACGGGCAAGAACCTTTATCTTGTTCCCGGCTTTTAAAGTCATGAAGAGTGTAAAGTTCTGAAGCAAGTCAATTAAGATTTCCTTATTGAACATGCCACGGATTATTACTTCTTGGCGAACGCTTTGTTCGTCATCGCCGATATCTATGGTTCTGTATTCTTCTGGGAAAATGTCTCGCCAGTTATAGTAAAAATCGAAGTCAGAAGAGATAGTTCCAAATCGAGCTTCTTTACCATGTGTAATTACACTAAAAAGATTCGGATAGTAAAGCTGTTCTTTTCCCTCTACTTCAGCGTATTCATCTTCTTCGTCATTTCTAAGATTTGCATATCGCTGAATCTGGTCAAATGCTTCGCTCATTGGTTCCGCGACATCTTCGTCTTTACATTCAATTACGATCCAAGGGAGTCCATTGACAAAGCAGACGATGTCAGGAATAATGAACGGTTTTGCAGTTCCTGGTGTATTGATTCTAAATTGGTTGATTGCGGTAAAGTCATTCTTCTCATAGTCTTTACCAAAGGCGACTAGTTGAACTGTAGGATTTTCTTCTCCTGTTGCTTCGTTTTTCCCTTCAAGGGGTATACCTTTGCGAAGCATTGTGAAGGTAGATTCGTTGACTTCCAAAAGCTTTCCATGCTGGGTTATGATTTTGTCCCAACACTGTTCAACCTGTTCGTCAGTAATCCAATTATTCAGGTCTTTTACTTTTTCTGAGAAGACGGATTTTAAAGCCCAATCATTGAAATTAGTTCGGAGTGATACAGTGGGGTCTTGAGGAATGCCGTTATTGCCATGGTCAATAACTCTCCAGCCAATTTCTCTTAGTTTTTCTAAAAACGGTTTTTCGACGCTTAAATACTCTGACATACATTACTCCTCTGTTTCATCAATAATTACCGCATCTTTTGGCGGAGTCAAAAGACGTGCCATAAGTCCTGTTTTAATGTTTTTGTATTTTTCGAGAATAGCATCTTCCTTTTGGATTGCTAAATCTATGGATGATAGACGTTTTGCGATTTCGTCTTGTTCTAATTTATCCTTTGGAAAAGACACTTTTATTTTCTTAAAATTATCTGTATATAATCTCTTTATTGTTGAACCTTCTAGATTCCAAGTTATAGTTTTATAAAGATAATACAAATAATTATTTAAAATTCTTCTCTCATCGTGAGCCAACCACATTATATTCGAATCTTGAAAATAAGCAGGTTTACCGTCAAAAATAACAGTTCTGCCGATTGTCCCAGATGCAGAAATGAGAATATCTCCTTTATTTGGATAAGAAAAGAGATTCCTATATGATTCATATAATGTTTTAGAAATATATGCGTCAGGATTAGCTCCAAAAGTCCCAATTTTATAAAAAGGAATTTCTCCTTCATCTGTCGTTTCGTATTGAAAAACTCGTTTGCACATTGCCAATGAGCCGATATCTCCAAAGTCACTTATATCCCAATCTTTCGGAATAATTCCTAATTCACTTTCTTTATAAAGCTCTGGTGCTTCTTTGTAGGATGGGCGTAGTTTTCCGTCTTTTGTGAGACCGCGGGTAAACAAATCCAGCATCATGCCTTGCTTTATGGCTTTGTGTTTGTCAATCGTCTTTTGTGTGTTTTGAATTACAGTGTCGCAGGTTGAGAGAATGTCGGCGATGTGTTTTTGTTCTTCTATATCTTTGGGTGAAATAACTGGGAATTTTATTAAGACATTCTGATTAAGGTGTTTAATGGTACCACCTGTTGATTTTATTGTAGCATAATTCATTAATGCCGGTGATTTCAACAGATGAAATAAATATTTTTTTTCTGTTTGCTCATCTTTGACAACAACATTAAAAACACCCGCATTTAATGTTGCTGGCTTATTTAATTTATCAATGTATGCAACTTTACCTAAAGTTCCATCTTTAGTTATAAGAATGCTTCCTATTTGCAGTTGAATATTCGCATCCTGATTGAATCTCTTCTTTTCAACATAATGACATGTATCAAAATTTACATGTCCATCTTCAAAATCAGTTCCTGTTATTAAATAGTAATCACCTGAATCAAGAAATTCTGTTGTTCTAAGGTTTTGCCATCCAATACGTGCGTGCAATGAGGCTATTGTTCCTAATTTTCTTATTTTCCAAACACTAGCACTCATATCCCAATTCCTTCATAAATGAATCGAGCTCGGCAACAGCCTTGTCTCTTTTGCTAATCATTGTTCCGAGAGTAACGGTGTATTTGTCGTAAATACCTTCAATGAGGTGCTGAAGTTTGCGGATATGAGAATCAAGATATTCATTGATTGTGTCCGAAAGACGCTTATAACCAATAGAAAGAATCAGTTCTTTTGCGTTCTCTGCACTAATCTTTTCTCGGGCGTTTTGGGCGATTTCAGCAAGGTTCTTTTCTATTGCATTAATGTCTTTTGTAAGCTGCTTTTGTTCTGCATCAAGTTCATCATTATGCTTTAGCCTTGTATCAATAGCATCAATCTGGCTTTTTAATTCTATTATTTTATCATTGTTCGATGAAATAAGTTTTTTAATAGTTTCAATTTCTGACAGGACCTTTGTTGCTTCTGCTTCAGACTTAGTTATCTTTATTGCGTCTAAAGACAACGTTTCTCTTTTTTTATGCTCATCAATATCTGCGATAATTTTATTCAACTTATCAATTTCAATCTTACTTGAATCTGATTTGTCTTTTTTGAGTTGTTTAATCTTATTGTTCAGTTCTTTTTTGTATTCTTTATTATCGGAATCTACATTTTTCTTATAGGCTTTAAGAATTCCTTCTTTATTCTTAACTTCTTTAGAAAGAGAATCTAACTGCATTTTTAAATTACATTTAGAATCCTTGTATTCTTTGGCGATTTTCTTAGGGAATACATCATATGTATCTTCGTCAAATTCTTCGTCACACTCGTCGTCATCGAACTTGGCGACTTCTTCAAACTTTTCGATTATTTCGTCACGACGGGCCTTCTTTTCTTTTAATTGTTCAAGAATATCGCCTGCCTGGCTCTGAAGAATTACTTCATCTGGAATTAATGTTGCATTCCATCCGCTTGCCGCTATGGATTTAAAATCAGATTTTAAGTCTTCGATATACTGGGCAAATGCTCCTCGGCTCTGATATTCATCGAGTACAGGATTGTTTTTGGCAGATAGATATTCACTGAACAACGATGAGAGCGTTTTTTGCAAATCGTAAACGTCCTTTGTTTCAGGAAGTTTGCTGATTTCTTTGCAAGCAGATTTCCAAAAATTTTTAAGGATTGCATCGTATTCGGCTCTTGTGTTTTTATAGCCTATATAATTGAATAGTTTTGTTTTAATATCATCCCTAGTCGAAATGTCTCCTGCAAAATTCATATAGGACTCTTCGCCGTGCTCAGAATGATTTGCTTCGAAAATCACTTCCTCAATATTTCCATAGCAATTCGTAAGTGTGCCTAACTCTTCAATTTCTTTTGCTGGAACACCTCCATGCAAATGAGCATAAACATCCTGATTCTCTGCAGGAGGAGTATTATCTATATAACGGCGAATGTTGCAATTGTAGTTCTCTTTTTCAAGTTCTTCTTTTGAAACAAAGCGACTGTATTTTTCAATTTCGCACTTGTTCAAATAGACGTAACTGATTTTTTCTACATCTTCGGGACGAAGAACATTCTGATTTTTGCCTTCCTTATATTCTCGATCCGCATTTATGAAGAATACCCCATTACGTCCAGATGCACCCTTTTTATTGATAATAAGAATGCAAGCTGGAATTCCGGTTCCATAGAAAAGCCCTTCTGGAAGGCCGATAATACATTCAAGCAGGCCTTCGTTAATAAGGTGAGTGCGATAACGCATTTCTTCGCCACCACGGAATAAAACTCCATGAGGCATGACTACCGCCATCCGTCCATCGTCTTTAAGGATTGCAACCATGTGCTGGACAAACATAAAGTCCGCCTGCTTTTTGGTATTCATCCAAAAAGAAGAGAAACGTTCTGTGAATTCCATGTCCTTTTTGGTGTAGTTCTGGCTGAACGGCGGATTTGCTACAACGATATCAAACTTTTCAAGTTCACCATTTATAACGTGCTTTGGATGCAAAAGCGTATCGCCAAGCTGAATGTTGGCGTCAGTAATGCCATGGAATAGCATGTTCATCTTGCACATCTTGTATGTGCCATCGATTACTTCCTGTCCGCAAATATGAAGATTTTTGGCAGAGCCATAGCGCGCTTCCACAAAATTCTTCATATTGATAAGAAGTCCACCGGAACCAACCGTCGGGTCGCAAATAGAAGCGTTTTGGGCAGGCTGCAAAATCTTTCCCATCAGCTCCACGACAGGGGCCGGTGTATAAAACTCGCCGCCTTTTTTACCAGCACTTTCGGCAAAAAACTTCAAAAGGTATTCATAGGCCGCACCTAGCAAATCAGGAAACTCAAAATTATCCTCAGTAAACGTATACTTATTGAAGTCCTTAATCATGTTAGAAAGAAGTTCATCCGAAAGAATGCGTTCTCCCTTGCCATTAAGTTTGTTAAAGTTGATAGACTTTAATACACCGTCCAAAGTTTTAGTATTTGCCAATTCGAGTTGCCTTAAAGCACGCGTCAATGCTGCACCTATATTTTCTGTGCAGACAAGAAGACCTCTCCATTCAAGTAGATTCTCGCACTCGCGAATTTTCTCTTTCGCCTCTTTTATTTCTGCCGAATTTTTTGTTGGATCATTTACAATTTGTTGCGCTTTTTCACGTTCATTTAATACATTATTGGTGTATTGTACTGGCATTATTTCAATATTCCATCTAGCTTCTACAGGAACATAGAAACTATAAATGTCAGTATTGTTTTCTTCGATTTCCGAAGCAATTGAAATGTCGGGTAAGTCCTTGTAATCGGAACGCAGCTTTTCTGCATATGCCTTTTGTTGAATTGCAAAATTATCATTTGCCCATTTTATAAAAATCATCGCAATGATGTAGTCTTTATATTCTGCCGCATCCATACTTGTGCGGAGTGCGTCACATTGCTGTTTAAGAAAGGTCTCTAATGCAGAAAGTGAAAGTTTCAATTTTTGGTTCTCCAAAATTAATTTTAGGGCTGTCCTAAAGTATATAAAACTGCGCTGTTTGTGCCAACCAATACTCTACGGAAAGGCTTGAAAAAAATCCATAGTTTTTATGCTAGCTATAGTTTGCAATCTTTCAATTTTTGCAAACGGTAGATTGCAAAATTTGCAAACTTTCACTTTTTCAAAAATATTTGATGTATTTTGTTTGCCCTAAACCAAATAGGGGAATGATTATGAATCGCAATGAATTTTTCGCCATGGTAAAAGACGTCCATGAGCATCCTGAACATTTGGCAGAATATCGCAAAACGTATAGGAACGTTTATCCTTTTAGCGACGGCATTTTCAAAATGCTTATAGCGAACGAGGCAAAACCCGAACGTACAGTAAAATTTTTGAATGCTATGCTTGAACTTACAGGAGGAAACGCCATCAAATCGTTTACTTTAGGTGTTCAAGAAAATCCTGGTGTTCTAAACGATAAAACAGCCATTTTTGACATATACGGCACTACGGAAGCAGGCGCACCCATCCTTATCGAAGTTCAGCAGAATTACAATAAATTTTTCGTTGATCGTCTTATTTATTACACATCTCGGGTTTTTACCCGCACCGTTAAAAAATCGCAAACCTACAAATTGCCACACATTTATGTGCTCTCAATCTTGACCGAAAACCAATTTCCTCTAGAAAGAAACACCTATCTTCATCACTCACAACTCGTACGCAATCGGCGTCACTTTTATGACAAGTTGGATGTCTATTTGATAGAACTCGAAAAGTTTTTCGCAATAGAAGATAGAACACCCCTAGAAGTTCGAGAACAGTCTACCCGAGCTGATATGTTACGCATTTTCCGCGATGTCCTTGAAGAAAAAGATATTCCCGAAGAAAAGTTAAAAAGCCTACTTGACAAGGATTTCATCAAAGATGTATCTTTGACAGGGTACACCGACGAAATTCTTTTGAACGAGGTTGACGGTATGACAGACTTGCTTTACGAGAGACAAGGGGCCTATGCTCAAGGACATGACGATGCCCATAAAGAAGATGCTCAGTTAATGGTCGATGCCGGAATATTGACCCCAGAGAAAGCGGCTGAACTTTTCAAGGTTCCTAAAAAGGAAATCTTACCAAGAAATCGGTGATTGCTTTTCTTATTAAGTGAAAAATCTAGCCCGACTTAGTCGGGTTTTCTTTTTTTTGCATTCCAATAGAAAGACAAGCATAAAAAAGCAAGAATTTTATTCGAGGCTGCGAAAATGAGCTTTTGACTATGAAGACCAAGATTGCCTTTTGTATATATTGGTTAGATGATGTTATATTGCCATACAACTATTAGAACTGTAAGATAAAAATGAAAAGATTACGACTCGGAGCCGTGCTCCACTTCCTTATAGCCATTGGTCATATTACTTGGCTACAATGTATCTCGTCCCTCATTCCCGCCATTATCGCATTGTGCTACTGGCCTGGAGTTGTGAAAAATTTCTGGAAACTTTTGGCATAAAAAAAGAACTCTCAGAAAAGACTTTTTATTCGGAAATGGACGGCAGAAGCACGAAAAGAATATGGTAAAAGATACTGACAAATGAGAAATAATATATATTTCACTAAAAAGGATTTTGTCTTTAATGAAGTCTAGGGGGGCTTTCATGAAAAATACACTTAAATATTTTTGGGGGGTATTTCTCCTATTTTCTGTTTGTGCATGGAGTAGAGCATCTGACATCCTCATTGTCGTTGACGACGAAATGATAAAAGACAACGAAATCAGGAATGCCATAAACACCTATACAGATGACATTTGGAATACTTATCAAGTAAATGCCTCTGTCATATCTTTCAAATCCCAGAAGAACGGCGGGAAAGCGACCGACCTAAAAAAAATGCTCGTCAGCAAGAAGGATTCCATCACGGGAGCCCTTTTTGTTGGAGATATTCCGCGAGCTCAATTTGAATTTTACCAGAAAACAGAAGAAGGATTCCGATACCAACGTTGGGTAACAGACTTATACTTCATGGATCTTGACGGTGTTTGGAAAGACACGGCCGCCGGAGGCCCCGAAGCCTATGGCGGAAAGTTGTTTGATACCACCACGACAACATTAAACTTTAATGTACGCAACGGTTCTCCGATACCAGGGAAGGTGCCGGCGGATAGTTTTTCAATTGCCTATTCCGGATACCTCAAATCTCCAGTCACCGCACTTTGTTCCCTGCAACTTACTACGGACAACGACAGACGCCTTTGGATTAACGATTCCCTGCTCATTGACGCATGGTTCAACAACTGGGACATTCCCTATTACAGCGCTTTTCAATTCAAGAAAGACAGTCTCTACAAATTCAAACTAAACTATGCAGAAGAATTTGGCGACGCTTATCTTACCCTAAAATGGAAATGCGGGAATAATGCCTCCTATGAACCAATCCCTGATTCCGTTTGGCGTCAAAATGACAAGAGCACACGCGGTCTCAACCAAACCTATTACGGAAATATTTTCATGATAGATTCGCTCCCCGAAGAGGACATAAAGCACCTTTGGATTTCTGGAAAATCCAATGGAGTTTTTGACGGGCACTATTCCAAAAGTGGCGCAGTTTCTGATTCCTTTGAAATATGGGTCTCTCGAATTGACCCCAACACGGCTGGTTTCTACGGTAACCCCAAAATACTTTTATTGAGATATTTCGAGAAAATCCACAACTACTATCTCGGTTTGTTCAAGAAAGCTACGCGTAGTGCCATGTTCCTAACTGAGGAAGGAGGCTTAAACAATCCTCTAGACCAGAAATTCGTTGATGGTTTGAGCCTTCTTTATTCCCCAGACTCCCTTGATAAGTCTATCGCTGACGGGCAGGAATATCTAGACAACATAAAATCAGATAAGTATGATTGGGCCCTTTACGGTGGGCACGGAGGCCAAACTGGCCTTGGAAACGGGCTGGATATAACACAAGTGGAAAGAAACATGTGCGTCTCACCGAGATTTTTCCACTTTGCTTGCTGTGGTCCACTTACCTGCTATGATTTCTACGGCAACGCCAATAGTGCCTCTGTTGGAAGCGAGCATATCTTTAACACGATTAACGGCGGTTTTGTAAGTATCGGTTCGTCCAAAACCAGTGGAAGCGACCAAATGGATGGTTTCATGTATTACGCCTTTGAGCGCAAATTCATTGGCGAATCGTTCCGGGAATGGGTGAACGAAAGGGTGAAAAGAAACCAGTACGGCCATAAGGAAGACCTTTACGATTGGTTCTATGGAGAATCGATTATCGGAGATCCGATGCAAAAATTGGAAGTGCCAGAACAAAAAACGATTCGCATCCACAAAGTCAAAGCACAACAGAAACCACAAAAAAACGGCAAGCTGTACGACCTTTTGGGAAGAATCAAAGGCTTTTTCAACATCCAGTAATCAACGAACCGAAAACCCAAAGATTTTCGGCTCTGTCGGGCTTATCCGTACTTTTGGGGCGAAACAAACAGTTTTGGAGGGGCTTACGAAACGATTTTTTTGCTATGGCTCTGGAATCGCAAAAAAGGCTTGACAAATTTATAAAATAGTGTACATTTGTGTATGCTGTGAAAGAAGACTTTGCAATGAAATTAGAAGGCTTTGGACTTTTTGTCGATGACGTGGCGACTATGACTTTTCTGATGCGTGCAAGGTTGCCTCGGAAAAATTGAAAACCGTCATTCGCCACCCGATTCGTAAAAAGCAGTAGTTTCCAAAATGGAAACAACTACTCCGTGCCCCCTTGCCATTCCCCTCGAAA
The DNA here is from genome assembly GCF_900143015.1 of Fibrobacter sp. UWB11. Taxonomy (NCBI): domain Bacteria; kingdom Pseudomonadati; phylum Fibrobacterota; class Fibrobacteria; order Fibrobacterales; family Fibrobacteraceae; genus Fibrobacter; species Fibrobacter sp. UWB11. The sequence continues at coordinate 536,410 of NZ_FSRT01000001.1, forward strand.
CTTTGTATATTCATGCACATGAGAAAAATCTTGAACCTTCTACTTCTACTTAGCATCGCTACCGAAGCGAGGTTTTAGGGATTTTTCAAAGATTTTCAAACGAATTTCAACCTAAAAGCGCCCGCTTCGAGAACGAAGCGGGTTCTTTTTTATGGCGAAATTCTATTTTTGGAATTGAAAAATTAAAGGAACTTTGCGGTCTTGAAGCCGGCAAGGAGATAAAAATGACTGAAACGAGAAAACCATTCTTCTATGACGTAACACTGCGTGATGGTAACCAGGCTCTTCCGAAGCCCTGGAACAACGCCCAGAAAAAAGATGTTTATCTGTTGCTCTTGAAGCTCGGTGTGCAAGGTGCCGAAGTCGGTTTCCCTGCGTCTAGCGAAATGGATTTTGAATCGGTCATGGAACTTGCAAAGCTCACCGCACAGATGGCGGAAGAAGGCGACGAAACTGCAAAGAACGTCGTGGTTTCTGGCCTCGCTCGCTGCATCGAAAGCGATATCCAGCGCTGCTGGGAAGCTGTCCAGTACGCTCCGCATCCGCGTATCCATACGTTCCTCGCCACAAGCCCCTTGTCCATGGAAAACGTGCTGCACATGACGCCCGAACAGGTCAAGGAAAAGGCTGTGAAGTGCGTTAAGTTTGCAAAGTCGCTCGTCGGCGACAAGGGCGATGTGGAATTCAGCGCCGAACATTTTGGCGACTGCCTCGAAAACATGGATTTTGTGATTGACGTTCTGAAGGCTGTTGTCGAAGCCGGTGCGACAACGATTAACCTGCCGAATACGGTGGAACGCTATCGTCCGAAGCTCTATGTGGATCAGGTCAAGCAGGTTTACGAAGCTCTGCCCAAGAACATCACGATTTCTGTGCACTGCCATAACGACCTCGGCATGGCAACGGCTGCTACCGTTGAAAGTTTCTTTGTCGGTGCCACTCAGCTGGAAGTCGCTTTGAACGGCCTCGGCGAACGTTGCGGCAACACGAACTTCTACGAAGTGGCTATTGGCCTGCATAACTCCGGTGTCGAAACGGGACTGCATCTCGAACGCATTTACGAAACCGCAATTCTCGTGAGCCACTGGAGCGGCGTGCCTATATACATCCGCGCTCCGTTGATCGGTACTGAAGCTATCGTCCATCGCAGTGGCATCCACCAGGATGGCGCATCCAAGACGAAGGACATGAAGAAAGGCGCTTACCGTCCGATTGATTACTCTATCATCGGTCGTAACCAGAACGATACGCTCAGCTTTACAAGCCAGAGCGGTCGCACCGCCGTGTACGAAATCATCACGAAGTTCGGCTACAAGATGACCTTGCAGGAAGCTTCCAAGTTGCAGCCGGTGCTGAAGCGCTTGAGCGAAGCCGAAGGCGAACTCAGTGCCGAACGCGTGCTCGACGTGTTCCGCGAACAGTTCGTCAACGTGAACGGTCGCCTGGTGTTCAACAACATCGAAGTCATTCCGGACGAAAACCGCTTCATTTTCCACTTCAAGAAGGATGGCGAAGCGCTTGTGAAGTCCGTGACTGCCGAAGGTCCGATTGAGGCTGCTTTGATGCTCATGCGTGAAATCGGCATGCCGGTGGAACTCGTGAAGTACCGCCAACTCGTTGTTCCTGAAAAGGACAAGTTGTGGGCCGGTCGTGGCTTAAGCCGCATTGTCTTGAAGGCGAACAACGAAGAAGTCGAAGGTCGCGGTGTTTCGAGTGATACGCTCAAGGCCAACATGCGTGCTCTCTTCGGCGGCGTGAACCTGATTTACAAGAAAGCGTAAACGTCGTTGCACGTCATCGCGAGTGAAGCAGTCCATAGGAGAAAATAATGTTAGAACAACTTAAGACGCCATTCAAAAAAGTCTATGGTAAGGTTCGTTCGCGTGCGGACGGATTTGTGGGGCCTGTTAAGGAATCGGCGTCCAAGTTGTTGGCGCTTTTCCCGAACATCAGGGCTTTTGCCGGTTCCGAAGAGTTGGCGAACAATGGTGACGTTGATGGCGAAAATGTCGAAGGTTCCGAAGAAGTCGCAAAGCCTGGTCTGCGTGCTCGCTTCAAAAATTTCAAAAAATCGCTCAAGGGATTAAGCGACCTTCAAAAGCTTATTCTCTTGACGATTGCTGTCGTGCTCCCGGCAGGCATCTTGATTGCCGTTGCGCTTGCAAGTTTCTTGAAAAAACGTAAGAAGTAGTTTTAAGTTTTTATAGGAATAAAATAGATATGCAACGCATTTGGATAATACTTGCATTTGTTGCGGTGTTCCTTTCAATGGCGTATAACCTTACTTTCCAAAATCAAAAGAACGGAAAGAGATCGGCTGAAGATACTATGGAGCTTATCTTTAAAATTGAAGATAAGATTACGGCCTTTGGTAAAATAAGAGATAGAAAAGCTGCTGAAAAATTGTTGGAAAAAGTTGCGCCCTCAAAAATTATCGAGGAATTTTTTGAGGATAGCCGAGACAGCGTAAAGTACAAGGCCGTTAAAATTGGTGACCAGTGGTGGATGGCTGAAAATCTGAAGTATAAACAGGGGGAGGCCGCCTGCTATAAAAATGATTCTACCATTTGTAAAGAGTACGGTCGCCTCTACTCATGGGACGAGGCTGAAGAAGCGTGCCCTCCGGGTTGGCATTTGCCACAGGTGAGCGAGGTCGAAACGCTTTTGAAAAATGTTGGTGGCGTACAAGATGAAGAAAAAAAGTTTATATGGCATAATGCGGGTTATTTCTTGAAGTCCAAGACGGGATGGCAAGATTATGATGAGGGGGTGAGTGGAAATGGTTTTGATGCATTTGGTTTTTCGGCTCTAGCGGCAGGCAGGTTTGGTGATGATGTCCTTGGCTTCTATTATTTGAATGTTGGAGCCTGTTTTATTGTGTCGCGTAAAAATGCGCCAAATCGTTTCAATATGTTGTCGATGGGCTATGATTCGGGCAATGCGACTTTATTCAGTGATGACGGAAGTTCTAGAAATGGTGGTGGTGTTTTGGGCCATATGGACAAGGATCGATATTCCATCCGTTGCGTGAAAGATTAAACTAAGCTCTCTTTTATTCAAATATATTTTGTATATTATACAAAATAAAGAAGGAGGGTTTATGAATAAACGTATTGCATTCTTTTCACTCGTTTGTATTCTTTTGTCTAGTTTCATCGCTTGCGGTGACGATGCGTCAAATAATTCTGTTGTAACGGAGACTCCCATAGATTTGTCTTCGGTTCCGCAGGCGACACCGTGCAAAACGGATAGTACAGATACATGCGAATACGGAACGTTGACGGATGACCGAGATGGTCAAACCTATAAGACCGTGAAAATTGGTGACCAGTGGTGGATGGCTGAAAACTTGAATCTGGAAACGTCCAATAGTTTCTGTTGGGGCAATAATCCCGAGAAGTGTGAACAATATGGCCGCCTTTATCCATGGTCTGCTGTGATGGATAGTGCTGCCGTGTGGAGCGCCAATGGTGTGAATTGTGGCTATGGCCATGATTGCAATCCGGTATATCCTGTGTCTGGATTGTGCCCGGCGGGTTGGCATTTGCCTACGTTTAATGAATGGCGAACATTGTTTGGTGCGGTAGGTGGTACTCAAAATGCAACTTACTTGTACGATACCGATAATGCGGGAAAAAAGCTCAGGTCTAGTGGTAACTGGCTTTATTTTGCAGGAACGGATTCGTACGGATTTAATGTGGTTCCTGCAGGCTATAAAGGTGATCAGGGCGCTTATTATAATGAGGGCCGTGAAGCGTGTTTTTGGACATCTTCAGAAGAACGGTGGTATCATGCATTTTCTGTGAATTTGAGAGAATTTGAGGATGGTGTTGGTACGGGTCTCTGGAGTAAAGTTTATGGCTCATCCGTCCGCTGTGTGAAAGATTAATGTCATTGCACTACTTGGTGAACTGTTTTCTAAATTTGAGCTATCATGCTTTCTTCACGTTTGCCTAAAGATCTTTCTCCGTCTCCATTTTTTGCTGAATTGGAACGCGCAAAAGCCGATGTGCTTGCTGCGTGCGCGAATTCAGATGCACTTCCGTTTATCGACATGACGGTGAGCTCGCCTGTGAAGGCTGGCTTGCCGGTGGATTTAGATGATGCGGTTGATGAAGGTCGTAAAGCTTTTGGCAACTGGAGTCCAGATGCGGCGGGTTGGAAATCGGCACGCGAGGCGGTGGTGGAGTATTACCGCGAACGTGGTGGCAATTTTACTGCTGGGCAGATAATCCTAACCGCAAGCACGAGCGAAGCTTATTCCGTTTTGTTCAAGACGTTCTGCGATCCGGGCGATGTGATTTTGACGCCGATGCCAGGCTATCCGCTTTTGGATACGCTTGCGCAGCTCGAGCATTTGGAATGTGCTCCGTACTTTTTGAAACTTGTACGGCAACCGGTTAAGGCGAAAAAAAACGTCATTCTGAGCGAAGTGAAGAATCCAGTAAAATCCACCTTCCGTTTTGTCCTGGATTCCGACAGCCTCTTGGCGGCGCCGGAACATGCAAAAATCTTGTTGCTTGTCTCGCCACATAATCCGACTGGTCATTGCATCTCTCGTGAAGAATGGAACGCTGCGGTCAGTTTCTGCGAAGAGAACAACATGATTCTCGTCGTCGACGAAGTATTCGGCGATTATGCTTTCTCGGATAAAGTCTCGCGCACTTGGCAATATGTTTTCGCGCCTTGTCATCCTGAGCGAAACGAAGTGGAGTCGAAGGATCTCTGGGATGCGGGCGGGGGAGACTTTATTAACCTTCCCGAAAACGGTCCGAAGTGCCCGATTTTCTGGCTGAATGGTCTCAGCAAAGCTGTGGGCTCGCCGCAGCTAAAGCTCGGCTGGATGGCTTTCTACGCCCCGCGCGAAAATTTCGAAGAAATTCGCGCGGCTCTCGAGTTCGTCGAAGACGCATACTTGAGCGTTTCTGCACCTGCGCAGGCTCTCGGCATTTCGCTTTTACCCAAGGCTTCTGCTTATGAATCGCGTGTCCGCGAGCGACTCCTAACTAATTGGCAGATGCTTCGCGAAGCGTTCCCGTCCAAGTATTGTCCCGAAGTTCTCGGTGGCTGGTACGCTGTTGTGCGTCTTGGCGAAGATGACGAAGAACTCACGCTTCGCTTGCTTCGAGAAAAGCATGTGCTTGTACAGCCGGGCTTCTTCTTTGATTTTGACGAAGATGGCTGGGTGGTCATTAGCCTGCTGCAAGACCCTGCGGTTTTCAAAGAAGCGATTTCTCGCATTAAACTGTAAATAAAAAGTCCGCGAATTACATCGCGAACTTGATAAAATTGTTTGAGATTGCTTCGAGTGCTGCGCACTCTCGCAATGACGATTCCTAATTTCTAGTAATTATTCACCTTGAACGTCTTGGTTGCATTCTTGGAAGAAACCTTGATGATCTTCAGGCCCTTGTTCTGGATGCTGATATTCAGGCTGTGTCCATCACTGATAAGTTCTTGTTCGAGCTTGCCGGAGACTCCGAAGACCTGAACAGCGAATGGAGCATTGTTTGCGCTGTTTATTGTAATGGATGAGGTACTGCGAACGAGGCTGAATGTGTTTGTATTCAGGATGCGGCCTGCAACAATACCTTCTTCAGGTTTCTTTTCTTCTTCCGGTTCTTCAACATCGCTTGCGATCTTTTCGACTGGGGCTTTCTTGCTCAAGATGTAACCGAGTGCGCCAACGAGCGGAGCGTTCAAGTCGAGGCAGACTTCGTTCACCTGCCATTGGGCTGTGCTATTGCTGTGGCTTCCGCTTGTGAAGTCGCCTGCAATCATACCGCCCAAAAGTTTGTTCTTTTCAGGTGCGCCACCCATGCTGTTGACATCGCGACCTGCGTCTTCGTTGCCATAGTAGCCACGATGATGCGGATGCGTCGGAGCGTTGGCTCCGTTGCGGGTAAAGCCAACAACGTAAGATTTCTTATTGCTGTTGTCACCAAGAAGATAAGCGACGTTCTTTTCGATAGCTTCGTCGTAGGAATTGTCCTTTGCAAATTTGGAGTAAAGTGAATAGAGGAATGCGCCGCCTGCCGGAGTGCGGGTCGGGAACTTTCCTGCGCCACCAGTTTCTTTATTGTAAATACCCTTGCTGTCTACCTGATCGAGGTACATCTTGTCGAGGTAGTTTTGCACACCGGCGTAGTCGCCTAGCGGGTTGAAACCAAAGATGAATTCACCGAGGATGTAAGAGAGCGGGCTTGCGTCAGAATAGCTAAAGCGGGTGAAGCTGTTCTTGTCGAAGTCAATCTTGTCCCAGTATTTTTGTGCTTCGGATTTGTAGGATTCATCCTTGGTCGTACGGTAAAGTTCTGTTGCGGCAAGGAATGGACCATCTTCCCAAATGCCGTTCCACCAACTGGATTCATAGAAACCTTGGGAGTTCGTAACGCCTTTGTGCTTCTTGGCGTATGCAAATGCGGTCTTTGCTGCCTTCAAGTATTTTTCGCGAGCACTTTCATCGGGGTCGATACGAGCCATAACGGCAAGCATAGCGGCTGCCATGCCCGGTGTATAGGCGTCGTCCGCATTGCCTTTGATTTCGCGCGGTTCACCGCCATCGCCGGTTCCGAGCTTGGTCATGACACCTGCGGTAACCCATTTGTTATGGTCCTGATTGCCGTTACCCTTCACGGTCACAAAGTTGTTTTCGTCGATGGCTGCCTTAACCCAAAAGTCTGCTTCGTAGCGGAGTTCTTCCAAAAGGTCGCGCACGTCATTCGGTTTACCGCCTTTGCGGGTGTAATCCTTGCTTGCCTTGTAGTCGGTGTAGTCACCGGTATAAAGGTCGTAGTAACCCTTGGTGAATTCTGCAAAGCTGAGTGCCAAAACGTAAGAGGAATAGCCTTGGGTTTGACCGTACATCACGTGGTCACCGCAGTCGAACCAACCACCACTGACATCCTTGCCATTGTATTTTTCGTTCGTGAAACTGGTGGGGTTGTTTGTTCCGTCGAGAACCCAGTTCGGACCTTGGCCAGAACGCTGGGCGCCAAAGAATCGTGTGGTCATCCATGCGGCTTCGATGTAATCGTCGTCGCTCAATGCAGCCTGGGCGTCGGTGAATGCGAGGCCAAATACAGCAAGGCCTGCTAAAAAAGTCTTTTTTAACATACTCATCCTCTAAGGTTTCCCATCCACACTGTAGCGACCACAATATAATTGTTTTAATGTGATTTTTCACGAAAAATAAAATTCATATTTATGAAACCGCTCTAAATCGGGCTTCTTCATATGTAATTTTTTTATTGCATTTGCTTTGCGCTATTGCTAAAAATTGACAAAGGGGGTATATTGATTACCGGTGTGGGGCTAATTTTATTAGCCCATTTTTGGGTTGGGATGTTTTATGAAACAAATTGTTTCTATTTTCGCATGTGCTGGCTTTTTTGCTGTGGCCAACGCACAGGTTTCTCTTCAGATAGCCTCTGGTGCTTTAGAATCGGCCTATGCCGAATGGGCATCTGACGGTTCCGATAGCTACAACGTCTATTATTCGGGCGCTGGAGCTAGCGATGTCAAGGTAGATGCTCCGCTCATCCGCAAATACGGTTCCAAGTTCCGTGTCGACGTGGTCGGCCTCAAGGCGGGTAGTTACACGCTCAAGGTGGCGTCTGTAAAAGGCGGCAAAGAGACTGCTTCGACCACATCCAAATCGTTAGAAGTCAAGGCGCATGACCGTGCTGGATTCGCGTTTAGCAACGGACATGTTCCGGGCGCCTATAACGCAGACGGTACGCTCAAATCGGGAGCTGTCGTCCTCTACATTTCGGAATCGACGAAGAACACGGTCAAGCTGGATGTCGTCACGAGCAACAAGGGCGCCGTTACGGAAAGTGTGGGCCTCCAAAATATCTTAACTTCGTTCAAGAAGGGCTATGATAAGCGCCCGCTGGTGATTCGTCTCCTGGGAAATGTGACGGACCCCGAAGTGACCGACAAGGGCGACATCACCATCGATATGGGCAAAAAAGAGGGCCTTTCGATGACTGTTGAAGGCATCGGTAATGATGCGACTGCAAATGGCTGGGGTTTCCGCGTCAAAGGAACCCAGGATTTGGAAATCCGAAACATCGGCATTATGAATGTTGATTCCGACGAAGGCGACAACATCACGCTCCAGCAGGATAACCAGTATATCTGGGTCCACAACAATGACTTTTTCTACGGCCATGCGGGTAGCGACAAGGACCAGGTCAAGGGCGATGGCGCCTTGGATTGCAAGCTATCGACTTATGTGACCTTTAGCTACAACCATTTCTGGGATAATGGCAAGTCCAATTTGCTCGGCCTTAAGGAAGGTGCCAATGGGGGCTATTACATCACGTATCACCATAACTGGTACGATCACTCCGATAGCCGTCATCCGCGTGTGCGTTACTACAGCGCTCATGTGTACAACAACTATTACGATGGCAATGCCAAGTACGGCGCAGGCTCTACGCTGGGCTCTTCCGTGTTCATGGAAGCAAACTACTTCCGCAATTGCAAATATCCGATGATGACCTCGTTGCAGGGAACCGACGTCTATGCGAGCGGCACCAAGCGCGATCCGACCAATAACGGTACGTTCAGCAAGGAAGCGGGCGGTACAATCAAGGCTTACAATAACCACATGGAAGGCTCTTACACGTTTATTCCGTATGGCGCAAGCAAATACATTTTGAAGGGTAAAGAAACTGCAATTGGCGATATTGATTCTAAGGTCGATTTTGACGCTTATGTTGTAAGCAGTCGCGAAGCTCAGGTGCCGTCTAGCGTTAAGTCTTACGATGGCGCAAATACGTATAACAACTTCGATACGGACAAGTCTATCATGTACAGCTACACGGCTGATTCTCCGGAACAGGCTGTTGCGAATGTGCGTGCCTACGCTGGCCGTTTGCAGGGTGGCGATTTCAAGTGGACCTTTGACAATTCTGTTGACGATGCCTCTTCGGACGTGAACCAAGCGCTCAAAGATGCGCTCATGGCATACAAGGGTAGCAATGGGGAAGTGATGGAATATTCTTCCTCTTCTAGCGTCATACAGAGTTCATCCTCTTCTAACGTCATCCTGAGCTCATCGAGCGAAGGATCCAGTAACAGTTCTTCTTCCAACGTCATTCTGAGTTCCTCGAGCGAAGAATCCAGTGACAGTTCCAGCAACGAAAAGGTCGAAAGTTCGAGTTCAGAAGGGACGATGGGCTTTGCGAAAGTTATGATGACGAAGCCTCGCGAAATTTATTATGATGCCCGTTCTGCAAGCCTTGTTATAGGTGCCGCAGACATCACCCGTTTGGATATCATCGGTGTTGATGGCCGCCGAGTCAATATTACAGACATCAAGAGCGTAGGCGATGCCCGTGTGCTTGACATGAGCTCGCTCCGTGCAGGGGTCTACATCGTCCGATTCTTGACGCCTCTTGGATTGCAGACCATGAAGTTCGTGAAGAACTAGTTATTGGTCATTGGTTGTTAGTCATTAGTCTTTGGTTGAAGGATCTTTTGGGGGCTTTAAAAAAACTATTGACCATTGACTGATGACTACTGACTTTAGTAAACATTTTTAATCAAAATGCCGTTTTTTGAGCGTTTTTGAATGTTTCCAAATTAATTACAACTATAGTAACCCCATATTATATATCTTTCGCTTGGGATTTGTGATTGCGGAGATTGGGTGTAAACCAAAAGGATGTTTATGAAAAAAGTCTTCGCATTATTGACGTGCGCTGCCGTGACCTCTGCTATGGCAGTGACTGCAAGCCGTGTTGGCCCCGTAAGCACGTACGGTGAACTTAAGGCTAATGGTGGCAAGCTTTCGGGTTCCTGCCCTGAATACGCAAACAAGGCTGTCCAGGTGAAGGGCATGAGCCTCTTCTGGAGCTCGGGCAATACCTATTCTACCGACTTCTACTCTGAAAAGGGCATCAACCGCTTGGTTGACGACATGGGTATCGAAGTTGTGCGTTTTGCTCTTGGTGCCGCTGACGAAAAGTTCAACAGCTCGGGCCGTTCTTACACGACGGGTGGCGAAGGCTTCCAGAAGGCTTTGCTCAAGTCCGTAGTGAACGCTGCTGTCGATAAGGACATTTACGTCATCATTGACTGGCACATCGAATCTTCTGATGGCTTTACTAACGATGCTGTCAAGTTCTTCGAATATGCAGCCCAGGAATACGGCAAGTACAACAACGTGATTTTCGAAATTTGGAACGAACCGACCGGTAGCATGGATGCCGTGAAGCAGCATGCCGATCAGGTGATTCCGGTTATCCGTAAGTATTCCGACAACCTCATCCTCGTGGGTAGCCCGGGATGGTCTAGCCAGCCGGATAACTGCGCTAACGCAGGTATCAACGACAAGAACTATGGCTGCACGCTCCACTTCTACGCAGCAACGCACAGAATGGGCGATGGCGGCTATAACAAGGCTGCGGAATCTGCAATGGGTAAGGGCGTTCCCGTGTTCGCTACCGAATGGGGTACCGTCAATGCCAATGGTGATGGCCAGCCGGATGAAGGCTCCAGTAACCAGTGGGTAGAATGGATGGCTCAGAAGGGCGTGTCCTGGACGAACTGGAACGCTTCTGCTATGAACGAAACTTCTGCTGCATTTGCTAATGCCGTGTTCGAAAACGGTTTCACCTACACCAATTCTGGTAAGTACGTCAAGAGCAAGCTCGGTGGCGCATCTTATAAGGATTGCGGCCTCCAGAATGGTGATGCCGAAGAACAGTCTGGCTTCTCTACGGGTGTCGCAAACGGTGCTTCGACTTCTATCCTCGATGACTTGGAAGATGGCGACCGTTATGGTTACCTCGGTGGCGCTTGGGCTGCTGTTGAAGACCAGGAAAATGGCGGTGCAAGCTCCATTTCTAACGAAAAGATTGAAGATGACTTTGGCAACACGACCTATAAGGTTGTCTACCCGGTCAGCGGCGACAACAAGAATACGTCCAAGTATGTTGCAGCCCTTAAGGATGTAAAGATTGGTAAGGGTTCCCTTACTTACGGTCCGTACATCAAGATGTTCCTCACGCTTTTGAAGGAACCGGCAAAGGATTCTCCGAAGGCTTATGCAGACTTCTCCAAGTGCAAGACCATCAAGTACAAGTACAAGGGAGCAAGCCATAACTTCGCTATCGAAACGACCGATGTTACTGACTACAACTATCATCGCGTGAACAAGGACGCTTCTGAAGGTTGGAAGGAAGTCGAAATTACGACGGACATGTTGAAGCAGGAAACTTGGGGTGATGATTCTCGCTCTAAGCCGATCAAGATGGAAAATGCAACTCGTCTTTCTTGGGAAATCAAGGGCCTCGAAAAGGTTCCGGACGATATGAACCAACCCAAGTATCCGTACCTCTATGTGGATGACGTGAAGTGCGACGGTCTTTCCTTCACTGCCGTTAGCGGTGGTGCTAGCGAAAATCCGAAGTCCTCTTCTAGTGCTGCAGTTGGTCAGAGCTCTTCTTCTGTTGTTGCTGGTTCTTCTAGCAGCGCAAAGGCAACTTCTTCTTCTAGCGCAATCGTTCCGGGTTCTTCTGCTACGATTACCTACAAGACTGTTGTCGATATCGACGACGTCGAAGATCTTGATGAAGTTCTCAAGACAAAGGGTACCTGGTATGCTTACACGGATAAGGAACCGGGTGGAAAGTCCTCTATTTCTAACGTCTATGACCAACAGCTTGGCGGTTATGTGGTTGCCTTCCCGGGTACACAAGATCCGACGAATGGTACCAAGGGCTTTGTTGGCTTGAAGGACATCAGTTGGGATCAGGGAACCTACACGGAAGCTCCGTTCGTGGCTCTCGGCCTCAATACCAATGCTGATACCTCCAAGGGTATTGACTTGAGCAAGTGCGGTGCTATCAGCTACCGTTACAAGGGATCCGCTCATACCTTCAAGGTTCAGGATGGTTCTGTGACGGACTACGCTTACCACGAATATCCACTTGATGATTCCCAGGATTGGAAGACCATGGTCATCAATGTCGAAGACATTGCTCAGCCGAACTGGACTCAAGATCCGAAGGACCTCAATTGGGGTGCTATCAAGAAGATGGCTTGGGAAGTCATTGGCTACAAGGGCATTGTTTATCAGCCGACAATCAACTACCTCTATGTGGACGACCTCAAGTGCGTCGAAGTCCCGAAGGTCGGCTTCAAGACGGTTGCACGCGCTGCTAGCGGCATCAAGGTTGGCATCAAGGGCAACATGCTCAATGTGAACTTCAAGCAGGCTGGTGAAGCTCGTATCCAGGTGTTCGATATGATGGGTCATGTTGTCGAAAGCCATGTTGATTATATGAGCGCTGGCGTTCATCAGGTTTCTCTCAAGAACCTGAGCAACGGCAACTATGTCGTGCGTGTCATGATGAATGGCTCTGCAAAGACTGCTCGTATCTCTATCAAGTAAGACTGATTGCGCTCCCCGCGGAGCGCTTAAGTAACCATCAAAAACGCCCCGGACAAACTGTCCGAGGCGTTTTTGCAGTCTCGTCATCCTGACGCCGAAGGCGGAAGACACAGGCTGTCACCCCGGATTTATTCCGGGGTCGCCTTTTATTCAAGGTTTCTCTGTAGCACTTCGCATTTTGCCTTAGCCCACTCTTCAAAAGTATCGTCGGCGAGGTGGTCCTTCGCCTCTTGCATCAAGTGCAGGTAGAAGTGCAGATTGTGGATGCTGGCGAGCGTGTAGCCGAGGGATTCCCCGGCATGGTGCAGGTGGCGCAAGTAGGCGCGGCTGAAGTTTCGGCAACAGTAGCAGTCGCAATTGGGGTCGACCGGCTTGTCGTATTCTTCGGCATGGCGGGCGGCCTTGTAACGGAGCACGCCTTCGCTTGTGAAGAGCATGCCGTTGCGGGCGTTGCGCGTGGGCATCACGCAGTCGAACATGTCGACACCGCGACCGATCAATTCCAGCAAGTTCCACGGCGTTCCGACGCCCATCACATAGCGCGGGTGGTCTGTAGGCAAGTAGTCTGTGCAGAAGTCGGCAATTTCGTACATCGTTTCGGTCGGTTCACCGACGGAAAGTCCGCCCATGGCGTAGCCATCGGGGCCGAGTTCTGCGATGCGTTCAATCGCCTGCTTGCGCAAATGCGTGTGCATTCCGCCTTGGATAATGCCAAAGAACTGCTGATCGTAACCGTGAATCGGCGGGTGATCTTTGAGCCATTCCATCGCTTCGGCGGTCCAGCGGAGTGTGTAGTTTAAGCTGTGTTCCGCTTCCTTGACCGTGCTTGGGTACGGTGTGCATTCGTCAAGTGCCATGATGATGTCTGCGCCGATTTCGCGCTGGGCGTTCATCACGCTTGCCGGGCTAAAAAAGTGCTTGGAACCGTCCAGAATGCTTCTGAATTCAACACCTTCGGGCTTGATCTTGCGAAGTTCCTTCAAACTCCACACTTGGAATCCACCGCTATCCGTGAGCACCGGGCCATTCCAGCTCATGAACTTGTGGATGCCGCCTGCTGCAGCGATTTTTGGCGTTGTGGGGCGCAGGTACAAGTGGTACGTGTTTGCGAGGATAATCTGGGCCTTGATGTCTTCCTTGAGTTGAGCGGGTGTTACGGCCTTTACGGTCGCTTCGGTGCCCACCGGCATAAAAATTGGCGTTTGGATGTCGCCATGGTCAGTGTGCAAAACGCCCAGACGGGCCTTGGATTTCTTCGACGTCTTTTTCAGTTCAAAACGGTTCATGCATGCAAATGTAGAATTTTATGGGATGGTGGGAAAGGGCGCCAATGCAAATAAAAAAGACTCGATTTTCATCGAGTCTTTTTCTGCGGTCGGACAGACTTGAACTGTCATGAGATTGCTCCCACTAGCACCTCAAGCTAGCGTGTCTACCAATTCCACCACGACCGCGTGGTCCTTAGCGGAACGAACACAAAGATAGTATAATTTTTTGATTTTGGAAACTCTTGTTGAAAAATAATTGAATTTTTTTTTGACAATGTCTCCCCGGCCTCTGTGCCGGGGTCGGCATTTTATTTGTTATTCCCGCCTCCGAGCGGGAATCTCCCTTCGTGCAAAAATGAAAAAAGACTCGATTTACATCGAGTCTTTTTCTGCGGTCGGACAGACTTGAACTGTCATGAGATTGCTCCCACTAGCACCTCAAGCTAGCGTGTCTACCAATTCCACCACGACCGCGTGGTCCTTAGCGGAACGGCACAAATTTAGTATAAAACTTTTAGCTTGTAAAGGGGGTTGCGCGCTTTTTTATCAAAAATTTTTACACCTCCGCAACAAGCTTGTCGAAAACCTGTCCGCGGACTTTGTAGTTCTTGAACAGTCCAAAGCTTGCACAGGCGGGGCTCATGATGACCGTGCCGCCTTTGCCGATGTTGAGGCTATCTGCAAAAGCTTCTTCGAGCGTGGGGAAGATTGCTGTCTTGATTCCCGCTTCGTTGATACCGGCCTTCTTCAAGTCGGCGAGCATGCGTTCGGCGGTGGCGCCAATAAGTGCAATACGCTTCAAGTTCGGGCGTTCCTTCACCAAGATGTTCGAAAGTTCCGTGAAGTCGGCATTCTTTTCGGAACCACCCAAAATCAACGCAAACGGGCGCGTCATGCTTGCGGTGGCTGCGATCGTTGCGTCCGGGCGTGTTGCGTAACTATCGTTGTAAAATTCAATGCCGTTCTTTTCGCCTTTGAATTCCATGCGGAAGGGGAGCGTCTCGTAGCTCTTGAGGGCTTCGAATGCATCGGCGATGTTAACGCCTAATGCCTTGCATGCAAGTGTTGCTGCAGCCATGTTTTCGAGCTGATAAATACCACGAACCTTGCAATCAGCGAGGTACAAAGTTACACCATCAATTGTAAGTGTTGCTCCGTCAATTACGGCATCGCCGTCACCTGCACTTTCGCCATCCTTAAGGCTTACCGCATACTTTGTCTTGGCCGGGCTTTCCGATGCAATCTTTGCAGTCGGTTCTGCATCTTTCAGATAAACGCATGCTGCATCACGCTTTTGCCAACGCACTAAATTAGCCTTTGCATCGCGGTATTCTTCGACTGTCTTGTGCCAATCCAAGTGCTCCGTCGAAACGCGCAACACAACGCCTACATCCGGCGATACGGACAAAGTCATTAGCTGAAAACTTGAAAGTTCCAAAATGCTGATGCGGTCCGGAGTCTCGTCTTCAAGTAAGTCCAATGCCGGTACGCCAAAGTTTCCGCCAATAGCGTTCGCCTTGCCGCATTTGTCCAAAATGTGGCTAATCATGCTCACGGTTGAGCCCTTACCGAGTGTACCCGTGACGCCAACCACCTTTGCAGAACGAGTTTGTTCTAAGAACAGTTGAATTTGACTCGTCATGAGGCCGCCGTTCATCTGGAAATGGAACAGCTCCTTGCTCATCGGATAAACGCCCGCTGAACGCACAACGGTCACGCAGTCCTTGAGTCCGTCCAAATAGTTTTCGCCGCTGCTAACCTTGACGTTTACGCCTGCGGGCACATCCGGAAGTGTCACTGGGTTCTTGTCCATCACGACAATGTCCTTGATGCCTTCGCGGAAAAGATAACGCAACGTGCTCTGGCCTTCGACGCCAAAGCCTAAAATACCAACAGGAGAAACGAGTGAGTTTTGCATAAAAATCCTTGATGTAATTCCAATTAAAATTTAGCAACCCTTACCAGCAATGGGCTCTCTGACCAATCATTAAATGGGTATTGGGAGCTCGTACTTTTTTATACTAAAGTATGTTACTTTATTTATAAAAAATCCGCTCTCTTTCGAGAACGGACTTCTGAATGCGGTCGGACAGACTTGATTCAAGTCAATCTAATCTTTTACTTGGCTTTCTTCTTGCCTTTCTTGGCCTTCGGGGCTTCTGTCGGAGCAGCAGCTTCAGGAGCCGGAGCGGCTTCAGCCTTTACTTCGGCTGCAGGTGCGGCCGGAACTTCAGCCTTCACTTCAGCGGCAGCCGGTGCAGCAGGAGCTGCTTCAGCCGGAGCGTTGAACGTTGCCGGGAGAACCGGTATTTCCGGAGCCTGTTCGGCTGCGTTTTCACGAGTAGCCTTCTGCATGGTCGATTCTTCAACAGCCTGATCCTGCTTAGCCGTGATGAGGCTGAGTGCGAAAACCACGATGAAGAAAATCACAGCAACGACACGGGTCAACTTCTGGATGAAGGTCGCTGCGCCGGCGGTAGAAAATGCAGATTGCGAAGTCATGCCACCGAGACCTGCCAAACCGCCCATCTTGTCGTTCTGAACGAGAACGAGGAGAGCAAGGAAAAAGCAGAGAAACACGTGGAGGACGATCAATACCCAAAAGAGAGTTGTCATTTGTGACGATCCTTTCGTTAAAAGTTACTTGGCTTCAGCTGCGTCGATGATTTCCTTGAAGGTGTTGGCCTTGAGACCTGCACCACCAATCAAGCCACCGTCGATATCCTTCTGAGCGAGGAGGCCAGCAGCGTTTGCACCCTTCATGGAGCCACCGTACTGGATGCGCATGCCTTCAGCAACAGCTTCGCCGTAGATTTCCTTAACAACAGAGCGGACATAAGCCTGAGTTTCTTCAGCCTGTTCGTCGGTAGCGGTAACGCCAGTACCGATTGCCCAAACCGGTTCGTATGCGAGAACGCACTTTGCAGCGTCTTCAGCAGAAACGTCCTTGAATGCGCCCTTGACCTGGAGGCCGAGAACTTCCTTCAAGATGCCGCCGTTGCGCTGGTCGAGAGTTTCACCAATGCAGATGATCGGCTTGAGGCCTGCTTCGAGAGTCTTCTTGACCTTGAGGTTCACAGTTTCTTCCGTTTCGTGGAAGTACTGGCGCTGTTCGGAGTGACCGATAATCACGTATTCTGCACCGATTTCCTTGACCATGTCGATGGAAACCTTACCGGTGTATGCGCCCTGGTCCTTCCAGTGGATGTCCTGGATAGCGAGCTTCACGTTCGTGCCCTTCACGACGTCTGCAACCTTAGCAGCAGCGAGGTAGGTCGGAGCGATAACGACTTCAGTCTTCTTCACGTCCTTGACAGCTTCAACGATGTCCTTAGCGAGCTGAACGGATTCGCTAACGGTCTTGTTCATCTTCCAGTTACCAGCAATAATATACTGACGCATGATATAACTCCTTGAGAGGTTTAAAATTTAACGCGCGTAAATGTAGAAAAACCTCTTTCTGCTGTCACCCCGGACTCAGTTCCGGGGCCGCCTTTTTTATAAAAAAAGCCCCTCGGCGGTTAAACCAAGGGGTGCAGTTTTGTTTAAGTACTAGTGTTCGTAGTTGCTCGAACGGCTAGATGTTGGCGGAGGAGATCCACCATAGCGGTCGCCTTCGATCTTGTCGAGAACCTTTTCGCCTTCGTAGCCTTTCAGACGAGCCTGTTCCGGATATTTCCAGAACAAACGAGTGATAAGCTTACCTTCGCGTGTGAAATATTCCCAGACCATGCCATCTGCAGTTTCATGATCGGGAGGTCCCCACAGGAGGTTCACCATGTCGGTTGTCATGCCTTCTTCGATGTAGCCTTGCTTGAAGGTGTTCTGCAAGTGCTTGTCGATGCCCATGCTTTCCTTGGAAATGAAGTACTCGCGTTCGTATTCGTTCTGGCCTACGCCGCGTTCAATCAGCACAGGGGAGGAATACTTGTTGTTTGTACATCCAAAGAGCATGAGTGCACCGAAGGAAATAGCGCACAGATGTGAAAATTTCATTGGATCTCCTTGTAATAGATGACCACAAAATAAGAATTTATTGCGCAAGTAGCTAAATAATTTTTAGATTTTACACTGAAATGAATAAGATTAACGCTTTGTTTAAAATTATTTTACTTAATGTGGCTGTTTTAAGCTCCTTGAGCTTTGGCGCAATTGGGCGTGACCAGTCCAATTTAGTCGGGCTCCGTTACGGACCGAACCTTTCTTGGGGTGGAATGGTGAATACTCCGATTGTGTGGGGGCAGTGGGTTCCGCAAGCTGCGGTCGGGATGCGTTATACCTGGCTTGAGCCTTTGGCGCCTCTGAACTATGGAGACCCTATTGGCTTTGCTTCTGCTTATCTCAGAATGGACGCCTCTATTGAAGTGACTCCGTTCTATGGCGGGTATCGTGCCGGGCTTGGTCTTCGTCCTTTCAGAATCAACCCGCAGATTGAATTCAATTTTGTCTATGAAAGCTATTTCTATTTCAAGTCCAATTTGGAAATGGTCAATGCCGATGTGAAGGGCGGTGGCCATATTGCTGAAACATGGAACTCCGATTACATTTTGGACAATGTTGGCAAATCGAATTCTGACTTTGACTACGCCCAGCTTTTCGATATGAGTATCGATTTTAGCTATACATTCCCGCATGGTGGCATTATTGGCATTGGCGCCCATTATGTTCTATCCGATATCAGCACCGATTTCGAGGGCAAAAGCTACGACTATGAACGCAATATTCCTGTGTTCAGCCGTGATTACATCATTGAATTGCAATCATTCGGACGTTTCCCCGTCAATGATCTTGTATCCGTCGTTTACGATGGCATGTATATAAAAACAGGGCTTTTGCGCAGCGGTGGTAGCGTTAAAAAAGAATCCCTGAGCTATCGCATGATGCTTCTGGGAGCGCATTTCTCTTGGAAAGAGGGTCTTCGCAATGTTGTCGTTAAGGCCGGTATGTGGAGCCGTGACAAAAAAAGATTCTATAACGGATCATTCGCTCAGCAGCTTTTGGTTCAGCTTGAGTATGAGGGGTATTTTTCGTTCCCCTTCCACAGTAATTTTTCCAAATAACTTGGGAACAGGCAAGAGAATCTTGGGCTTGACCGGTTTTTGCAACGGATCGGCCTCAAGAGCTTTTTTAGGATAAGCGGACTGGATCCAGAGGCTTCCGCTGTAGTCTTCACTCGATATGCTTGCCAATGTTGGGAGCATTTCGCCAGCGTAGGCTTTCCAGTTAGCAAGGGAAAAGTAACGGGGCTTCTTGGTGACTCCGCGCATTACGACCTTTTCGGGGGTGGGGAGGGAATCTACGACTACGCTCCACCAGGTGTTTGATGCTGCTGTAGCAAGGACGTTGTTGTTGATTTCTTGCTTTGTGGAGTCCGGACACTTGAAGTAGCCGTTCGCCAAAAGTTCCAGGTCGTCTAGCTTTAAGGGTGTTTTGCCGATATTTTCTCTGAGGTGGTGGAGGCCGAGTTGCCTCTTTACTTTCCCCTCTTCGAATTCCATGTAGCGGAATTTGCCTGCGGTAATGTAGCTGAACGACGGGCTGTCGTTTAAGTTGACAAAGAACGTGTCTAAGGCGTCGCTATGATGGCGCCATTCGATGGAAACGCTCGTCCTGTTTCTTTCTTCGTTGACGAACTTTCCGTTGATGTTGACGATTATAGACGAATTGGTCAAAAGCCGCGGACAGACTGTTTGTTTGGCGTTTTGAGCCAAAATAGGGATGGTCGATATACAAATTGCAAGTATCGTCTGTTTTGCGCCTTTTATCATACAATTAATATAAGTAAATGTTATTGCATCCTGTTAAGCAAGAATGGTTAATAATACGTAAATTTAGTATAAAAGAAAACCCCAGCGCTTCCAAAATGGCTAAAAAAGGAAGAACCGGGGTTTGTTTTTTTTCAGGAAGAAATGTTATGCTTCGTCCGGCATGCTTTCGCCTTCGCCATCGTCACCGATGTCTACGGAATCGTTTTCGCCAAGCTTGAAGAGTTCCACGTCCTTCATGCTTTCACGAATCTTCTGTTCGATTTCGTTGCAGAGGTCGGTGTTGTCCTTCAAGAACAGGCGGGTGTTTTCGCGACCCTGGCCAATGCGTTCGTTGTTGTAGCTGAACCAGGAGCCGCTCTTCTGGATGATATCCAGTTCGCAGGCGAGGTCGAGGATGGAGGCTTCGCGAGAAATGCCAACGCCGTAAAGGATGTCGAATTCGCACTGGGTAAACGGAGCAGCGACCTTGTTCTTCACGATCTTCACGCGGGTGCGGTTCCCGATGACTTCTTCGCCGTTCTTGATGGCGGCGATGCGACGGATGTCGATACGCTGGGTGGCGTAGAACTTGAGTGCATTACCACCGGTAGTCGTTTCCGGGTTGCCGAACATCACGCCAATCTTCATACGGAGCTGGTTGATGAACAACATGCAGGTGTTCGACTTCGAGAGAATGCCGGTGAGCTTGCGGAGCGCCTGAGACATGAGGCGGGCCTGGAGGCCCACGTGGTTGTCGCCCATTTCACCATTGATTTCTGCTTGCGGGACGAGGGCAGCCACAGAGTCTACGACGATGATGTCGATGGCGCCAGAACGTACGAGCGTTTCGGCAATATCAAGAGCCTGCTCGCCGGTATCCGGCTGGGAAACGAGGAGCGATTCGATATCCACGCCGAGCTTGCGGGCATAGACCGCGTCAAAGGCGTGTTCAGCGTCGATGAATGCTGCAACGCCGCCGAGCTTTTGCGCTTCGGCAATGGCATGCAATGCAAGCGTTGTCTTACCGGAAGATTCCGGTCCATAAATTTCGATGATACGTCCGCGGGGGAATCCGCCTACGCCGAGAGCCATGTCCAACTGGATGCAGCCCGTCGGAATGACCGGGATGTCTTCGACCGGTTGCTGTCCGAGAGCCATGATAGAACCTTTACCGTAATTCTTTTCAATCTGGGCAATTGCTGCTTCGACTGCTTTTGCTTTTTCGCTGGAAAGGTTGCTGGTGGGTGTAGTAGTTTTCTTAGCCATTGTAGACTCCGTTTTTATCCTTGTTTTTTGTTAATATACTAATTAGTGAACTTTTGTGCAAGTGCTTTTTTGGCTATTCAGTAAAAAAAGAAGCTTGCTCATTATCTTATAC
Organism: Fibrobacter sp. UWB11; assembly: GCF_900143015.1. Taxonomy (NCBI): domain Bacteria; kingdom Pseudomonadati; phylum Fibrobacterota; class Fibrobacteria; order Fibrobacterales; family Fibrobacteraceae; genus Fibrobacter; species Fibrobacter sp. UWB11. Next base: position 557,212 of record NZ_FSRT01000001.1, read on the forward strand.
ACGCTTTTTTCACGGATTTGTCCACGATTTCCTGCAAAAATTTCGCAAAAGGCTTCATTTTGCAAACTATTGGCGACACACATCCATACTGTACCGACGGGTTTTCCCGGTTCTGCACCGGTTGGTCCCGCAATTCCCGAAGTGGCAACCGCCCATTCGCAATGGAATGTTTTGCGGGCGCCTTCGGCCATGGCTTTTACGGTCTGTTCGCTGACAGCGCCGTATTTCTCAAGAATTTCGTTGCTTACCCCAAGCATTTCGTGCTTGACTTCGTTCTGGTAGGCTACGATTCCACCCTTGAGAATCGCAGAGGAACCAGGCTCGTTGACGATGCTCGATGCGATAAGCCCGCCCGTGCAGGATTCCGCCGTTGCCATCATTTCTCCGCGCTTGATCAGTTCTTCCTTGATCTTCATGGCCAGTTCGTGAATTTCGTGTTCGATATTGATTGGTTCGTTCATCATTACACCCATAAGTTAAAAACATTAAGTGTCAAAAACAGACATTTTAATAAAATTTTTAAAAAATTGTCATTCCCGGCTCCGACCGGGAATCTCTAACGTGTGTTCTCATTTTGTCATTCCCGGCTCCGACCGGGAATCTCCATCATGTGACGCAAAAATTAAATAAATTCCAGCCTTTGCATCTCTTTGCTCTAGCGTTGCACGTATAAACTTTTTTCTATATTCGCCCTCAATGATAGCGAAAACCTTCATAATGGCGCTTTTGGTGCTTTGTTCGTCTCTTTTTGCAGAGGCGACTGCTCCGGTTGCTGTCTCCGACTCGGTTCAGCGGAGTGCGCCCGATTCTACCCGCAGCCCAGTGGAGGTTGCCGCAGAGGCCGATGACGAGTCCGACGATGAAGATGTCCCGGAAGCGCCCGCCGATGAAAGTTTCGAAGTCTCCACAACTCCTCTATTGAGGGGCAAAACAGGCATCGAAGCTATCGACACGCTTCCCGTGAACGAATGGGATATCCCGACCAAGCGCAATTCGCTTAAATACGCCATGCTTTTTAGCCTGCTTCCTGGTGGCGGTCAATATTATACGGAACATTATGTCCGTGGTGGATTCTTGACAGGAATTGAAGGCTTGCTAATCTACGATGTTTTTTTCAACAGGTCGTACCAGCGCGATAGACTTTTAGATCGTGCTCGTCCCTTCCAAGATTCTGTCCGTTACTTTACTTCGAAGATTATGGAAGGTCCTCGTGATAGTGTCGCTAAATTCCATGCAAAACGCCTTGAGTTCCTTGAACGCGTTCGTGCGCAGAGCGATAAAAAGATGGAACAGGAAGATGTCTGTAAAGCCGAAGTCGCATGGCTTATAGGCGTTCATCTTTACGGAATGTTCGATACGTTCGGCATTTGGTACAACAACAATTATCGAAGTACGGAATATCGCGATATGAAAACGGCGCTTCTTTGGGCAATCTTGCCGGGCGGTGGTCAAATTTTCAATCGTGATTTTGGCAAGGCCGGTCTAGTTTACATGGGTATCCTTGGTGCAATTGCAAGTGTTTCTACGTCCCAGAACATGGTCAATTATTACCTTGATCGTAAACACTTGGTCGAAAAAGAAAACCCGAAGTCTGAGGAATTCGATCGCATTAAGGAACGTGTAACGTACTACCGCAAAAACCGCAATACGTACATTTGGGGTGGTGTGTTAATTTACTTGTACTCTATCGCCGATGCCGCTGTAGATGCGCTTCTAAGCGATTTCGACAGCCCCTTGCACATGGCTCTTCTCCCGAATTTCGAAGGCGGCGCCCAAGCCATCATGACGCTCGATTTTTAACGTCTCGTTTTCACACTTTGTCACCCCGGACACGGTTCCGGGGTCGCCATACACAATCGTCTACGCTTTTTCCATATTGAGCGTTGGCATTGGTATGCCATCGTGAATCTTCGTAAACGTTCCGTGGTACTTCCCGTCCTCGTTACGAGTAAATTCAAAACGAGTGACCATGGCATAAGAGAACATTCCCTCAACAAAGACCTCATCTGGCAGTCCGCAACGGGAATGTTGTAATGCGGCGATTACGCCTGCATGCGTAATGCAAAGGAATTCTCCATCATCGGGGAGAGTATCCAAGAACTTTCCGGCGCGTTCGTCAATGTCGTAAAAGTTCTCGCCTTCAGGGAATCTGAATCCGCGAAGGTTGCTTGTCCAGGCATGCATCTCCGAACGGGGCACCGCGGTTAGCTTTTGCCCTTCCCATGTGCCAAAGTTGAGCTCTATAATAGCCGGTTCCTTTTCGACAGGCAAGCCCAGTAGCTTTGATGCTTTGTCTGCAAACTTGGTGCAGCGGATGAGCGGGCTCGAAAATAAGCGAGTCGGCTTGGCGTCCGCTTCGGTAAGAGCCTTGAGTGCTTTGTCGGATTCGTCATCAAATGTAGGGGAGACGTCGAAGTCCAGTCTTCCGTAGCAAACGTCATTGGGGTTGTAAGGCTTGGTATGTCGAATCGTCCAAAGAATCATGATATTAGTTGGTTATTAAATAAAAAACGCCCTTGGCGGGCGCAATATAAAAAAATCCTAGGCTACCTGAGCACATAAAGATCCGCAAGTCCGTTGCTGCTTTCGCCCTGGCGAGTTGCCCGCAAATAATCATTGCGCAGGGCCTAGGACCCGCAAATATAGAATCAAAGTATTCATTTTGCAAGGGCTTGGCGTTTTATGTGCAACAAATTATCCCATATAATACGTTCCTTTCAAGTCACTTCTCAAAAAGTGGTCAAAATTACCCCATTTTTCGTATTTTCTTCGTAACGAATGTTTTACTGTTAAAAAAATCTTACTATATTCAGTAATAGGTGTTTGAGGTAGTAGACTTTTTTGTTGGGGTCTGTTATGAAAAAAGGAAATATTTTTTTGAGAACAGTTTTGAGTACGGTTGCAGCTGCACTAGGGTTGGCAGTCTCCGCTTCGGCAGAAGAAGAACCGGCAATTGAACGCGATACCGTTTTGTTGGAACCGCTTTATTTTGTAAAGAATGGTTCTGTCATAACGGATGAAAATGAAAACCAGAGCCTTTGGAACGAGCTTATGAAGTATAAGCTCTGGGGAACCGAGTCTGTTATTTTTAACAAAGGCAATTTTAGGATTGCTGATCCTAGCGGCTATACAGGCTCAGCTACGGGTGACATTGTTTTCAATACCAATCATCATACTCTTGGTGGCCCGATTGTTTCTGGTCGAGATCTTGTTTTTGCGATGGGCGATGCGACAAGAGATTCCTTGATTGGAGGTTCGATTTATGCAAGAAACCTTAATCTACCAGGGTGGTATAAAGCTTCTGATGCTCGATATGATGGCAATATCTGCTTTGAAGGCCCGATTATTTTTAACTCGCCAGATAAAGACACTCAAACGGGTGACTATGTCTGGACGCTAAATCGCTTTATCGAAAATGCTCATAATGAAATTAAAGATGACGTAAATAGAAAAGAAGGAAAAGTTTATGCGGATTGGGCTTTAGATCTTCCTAGTAATTATCAAGCTGCTGTAAATCTCGATGGGACTTTTTCAACAACAGATCCAAATAAAAAAAATAATTGTCCTACAGATGTTCCTCGACCAGAAAAGGAGCTTTCCGTTCCTCTAATGCAAACCCCCTCGAATTGGGGACCCGCTATAGATGTTTCTGCTAATGTAGGGAACATTGTTTTTGTTCATGTCCCGCCCATAACAGAAACTGATTTGAAACAAAGTCCCAAAAAAGTTTGGTATGATCAGTATGTAGAAGATCTTAGAGCAAGTGGATCGACGGGGCTAATTATTTATATCGTGATGCCATCGAATAAGTGGAACGCCAATAAAAAAACAGGGCGCTTGACCCGTATTTTCTCTAGAGATGGCTTTAATGTCATGGGTTCTGCAAATGATTTGAGAATACAGGTTGCTATTGCGAATGAAAATGCTGTTTGGAATTCATCGACTCAAATGTGGGAAAACCTTAATGAGCCTGAATGGGATCCTTCAACTAGTCGTTGGAAAGTATCTGAAGATAAACCCTATTGGGAAAAAGAAACAGGATGGCATAATCTAGATAAACTTAACATAAATCCAGTAGCAGATTCGAATTATGCTGGTAATCTTTTGTTCTATACACCGGTTGATGTTAATTGGGATGCAATGGTTAATATTCATTATCAGGGTACGTTCATGACCGCTGGTAATTTTACCATCGAGGATCATATTAACATTGCAGGGCAGTTGATTGCAGGTAAGACCCTTAAGTTTGAATCTGATGTTAATGGCGAGTTCCACTATGTTCCGTTTAACGCCGCAGAAATCAAGTCCGATATCTTTTCTAGTGATGTGTTCAAGGAAAGCGAGACTGTTTGGTATGACATGAATTTCTACCTAACGGATACCGCACATACAGAGGTGAGTTTCGATTACTGCTTGGCGTTCTTCGGTCTTGATGTCGAAAAGCCTGCAAGCTGGGTTAATGCCGGTCGTGAATTTGCTGAGATTGCAGACCTTGATTTGGATGACAAAACGCATCCTATGCCGCTTTGCTCGAAAGGCGAAAGCGGACATGTCGTTATTGCCAAGAACACTCGTTATCCGACAGCAGCAACGATGCCCTATATTAAGGTCAAGTTGGATGGTGTTCTCGAATCCGATGAATGGATGTTGTTCAAAATTACGAATATGAACGGCGCTACGATTTCGGGTGGCCGATTCGATGGCGGTATTCCTGTGAAGTTGATCGACGATGATAACAAACCGCCTCACTTTATTGATGTGGACAAGATTAAGCTGACTGTTCCTGAAAACGCAACAAAGGCAAAGGCTGGTACCATCAAGGCTTCTGACGATGAAAACGATAGCTTTACTTTCGAAATCACCGGTGGTAATGCCAAGGATATGTTTGATATTGGGCTTACGTCGGGTGTTGTGACTCTGAAGAGCACTGTTGATCCGCTCGATTACGAAGAATGGGTGGAATCGAAAACATCGTACACTATTAAAGTTGAAGTCTGCGATACTAGGGCTGGCTCGTACAGTGTTCAGCTCTGCTCTCAGGCTACATTTAAGGTGAATGTTGGTGATGAAAATGAAAAGCCTTACTTCACCAATAAAACAGATGTAATCGAAATTGCCGAAAATGCTTCGTTCTCGTCTGATGATGTTCTTTATGATGATACAGACAAGTATAACACGAATGAGTTTATTAATAACGAACTGGCTATCGTCGGTGGTGATAGCGATATATTTGATATTACTACCGGTGGTCAGATTAAGCCGAAAAAAGGCGTTGTCCTTGATTACGAAGTAAAGCAAGAATATGAAATTGTTGTGAGAGTCCGCGATAAAAATAAGGATGGTGATGGCAACTTTGTTTATCCGGATCTCTATGAAGATAAGACATTCAAGGTTGTTGTAACCGATGTTGATGATGGTCCGAAGTTCGATTATGCTGCTTACAATGGAACCATTGACGAAAACTCCGTTGCAACTACGGCTGTTAAAATGGACCACGCTATCAATGCTATAACCACGCAGGTGGGCGCCGTCATTACTTACAGCTTGGTCGATGAAACGAATACGTTTGTAATCGATCCAACTACGGGCGTTATTACGGTGGCTGCTGGTGCCGTTCTTGATTATGAAACAAAGAGCTCCTATAGCTTGGAAGTTATAGCCTCGGATGAATCCGGTGTTGCAGGCCAGATTGTTCAAACCGATAAGGCTACTGTGACTATCACATTGAAGGATGTGAACGAAAAGCCTGTCTTTGTTGAACCGACCACGACGCTTGCGTTCGATGAACATGTGAAGGGTGCTATCGTTGGTACGCTTACTTTCGATGACCTCGATACGGCTTCGAAGTTCCGCAACAACAAGTTTGAATGCCTTGATTGCGATGACAAGGGCTTTGATCTCGATGAAGATACGGGTCTCCTTAAGACAACTCGCGCATTTGACTACGAAACGGAAGAACATACTTACGAACTCTCCATTGTAATCAAGGACGCTGGTGATAAGAACCTTACCGCAACGGGTACGATTACGGTTACGCTCCGTAACGTGAACGAACCTCCGTTCTTGAAAGAAACGGTATTCACTGTTTTGGAAAGCGATCCTGCTAAAACGGAACTCAAGAATAATCTTGATGGTTTCGATACGGATGGACCTGATATCACATTCAGCTATTACATTATGGATGGCGATAAAGAAGGTCATTCGACGAATGAATTCTACTTGGATCCGCTTACAGGTGTGTTCACCGTTACTTCAACTGCGAAACTCGATTACGAAAAGACAGAGTCTTATTCGTTCAAGGTTCGTATCAAGGATGAACATTGCCCGAATTCGACTACGGAAGAATCGTATGAAGAAAAATGGAAGGGTTGCCACTCTGATACTACGGTAACCATCAAGGTTGTTGATGTGAACGAAGCCCCGTCTATTAACGTAGATACGATTTATGTCAAGGAAAATCAGGAAATCAAGAAACCGTTTGAAACGGTCAAGACCGACAAGGACGATCCGGATGTCAAGAATGCTGATTTCCGCGATAATGTCTACGAAAATATCGACAATAGCGAAATATTCTCCGTGCAGCCAAATGGTGACGTCATTCTTCTCAAGCCGATTGATTACGAAGCTGACTCTATCTACGTGATTAAGGTTCGTGTAACAGACAAGAACGATAAGACGCTCACTTCGACCAAAAATGTTGTTATCAAGGTGAAGGACGTTTACGAAAAGTCCATTGTCGAAATTACGCGCGTTGAAAACAAAGATTCTGTGTATATCAAGCCGGATTCTGTTTTCGTGAATGATAAAATCGTGGATATTGAATGGACTGCAGACAATAAGTTGAAAAACAGCACTGATACGTTGAAGTTGGGCTGCAATACCGTTATCAAGACGTTCAAGGATCCGACCAAGAACGATCCGGGTGTCGATACGGTAGTCATTTGCTATAGCACGGCTGCTCCGATTGTGACCGTGACTGCAAATGGCGAAGATGTTACTGCAGACAACATTTACACTGTCGTTGAAAAGGCTACAAAGAACGATTCCGCCATTTACGTGAACGAAAAGAAGAACAACATCAAGGTGACGGTTAAGGATACTGCAGCCAAGGTCACGAAGTCGTTTAACGTGAATCTGGAACTGGATACGATTTCTGTTTCGTCGAAGGATTTCAAGAATGTTCAGACTCTTGCCGATACCAAGACATCTCGCAAGAGCAATCCGTCTTCGGGAATCACCACGACTCCTGAAAATGGTTCTTACAACAAGAACACCTATACCGAAACAATCAATGGCGTGAACGTGACGGTCTCTTACTACACCGATAGCAAGGGTAACGACGTCAAGCGCACTGTGGTAACCTCCGATGGCAAGACTAAGGAAATCGCCGTTATCGAAATCTCGTACACTGTGAAGATTAACGGCAAGGATGTGGTTATCTCGTACTTCGCGGATGCTTCTTCGGGTGAACGCGTAAATCTCAAGACGGGTCTTACCGATAGCGAATCTGTGCTTTCTGCCGATGGCGATGACGTTGTTGGTTCGTACAAAGTATCTTACACGTACACCGATAAGAACGGTAATACGGTTGATGTTTCGTACTACCTGGATGATAAGGGCAAGATTGCAAAGAATAGCGATGGCAACATCGGTTATAACGTTGGCTATACCTATGTGAACAAATTCGGTAACTCTTCTAAGAAAGAGGTGCTGATTGTGCTCGACCAGAAGGGACCTGTTGTAAAGATTGAGTCTCCGACGGATGGCGAAGTGCTTACGTCTAACTTTGCGGAAGTGATTTGGACTGTTGATGGCGTTGAACAGGATACCCTCCGCGTGCAGGGCCTTGATAATGGCGCACAAACGATTATCCGCGTGTTCCGTGACAAGGCTGGCAATGAATCTAGCGATTCCGTGTCTGTGATGGTTAAGGGCGCCAAGAATATTGATATTAGCGTTGAAAAGCCGGTAACGCTTGTGGATCGTGATTCTGTAATAAAGTATTACGAGACGAACAAGAAGACTCCGAAGAAAGACCAGACTTATTCTGTGACATTCTACAACCACAAGAAGAAGGCTGAAACTGAAGCGCTTATAGGAATCAAGGGCAAGGCCAACGAAGGATCCGGTGAAGAACCGTATCCGGGCTTTGAAGGTCACCTCGGACCGACACTCACGGTTGACGCTCGTGTTCCAGTTGCGACTGCAACGGGTGGACTGGCAACGCTGGACGACATTGTGAGTGCTGGAGGCATGGTCGCACTGGAAGGTGTGGACGCCGCTAACGGTAAGAAGATTTCTGTAAGCGAATACGTCGAAAAGTACTGCACGGATGAATTCAAGAAGTCGATGACTTCGGACTATAGCAAGATGAACCTGTACTGGACAACGATCAGGGTGAATATCTGGACCTATTCGAACACAGGCGTGTTCGCAGATCATTACAGCTTTGATTATGACCTTGACGATCCAGACTACGTGAACGAGGCCGGGCTCCTGAAGTTCTTCTTCGAAATGAAACCGGACAAGAATGGTGACGTAAGGACGAAAGAAGGACGTCTTTATGGCACAGGAGCTTACCTCTTCAAGACCGAAGTCAAGATGACGTCTAAACTCCGCTGCACGCTCCCGCCGGTTAGCGAGGACAAGGCAGAAAAGAAGAAGAACGCCATCATCAAGTCTAACGATGAAATGCTTAAGTCGTTCGGCTACAGAAGACCCGTGAATAAATAACGCATTAGTTGTTGATAACTTGTAAAGGTGGAATGGATATTCCGCCTTTTTCTATTTACTCAGCCCTGTTTAACTTGTTACCCCGGTCACGGTGCTGGGGCTTTTTTGTGTGAAAAATTCTTTTTTTGTAGTCAAAAAGTCTACCTCGACAAGCCGTTTGGGCTTTATTGATTCTATAAACTTTTCTATACAATACATTTGTTACAGAAAACTGCCAAAATGATACTCTTTTTTGTAATATTTCAAAAAATTAATGTTGCATTAATATGGAGCGTTACTATATTTCTAAAGAAAGTATTTGGATGCTTGGGGAAAACTGTGGCAAATTGGATGCATACGATTTGCCGTAGCAAAAGGAGCGTAGATAAAATATGTGGTTTAGCAAGTTAAGTCTTAAGGCTGCAGCCCTGGTTTTGACAGGTGTGGTTTCGTCGATGGCACAATCTGGTGTCGCTCCATTGACGTTTGGGGATCCTAAAACCGATGTTAACAACTGGAATTACCTGACCCAGTATAAGCTTTGGGGTACTAATGGTATTGAACTAGGTAACAGACCTGGTTTTTACGATCCAAAGTATTTCGATAAATCTACAATGAGTTATCCTGCAGACATCGATTTGTTGACGCTTGGTGCTGTAGGTACAGTGAAGAATCTCTCTTCAGTGGGTGATGGCGGATGGCTTGATGGCCCTATTGTTGTTGGTGGCAGCATTACCAATAGTGGTCAGAATTTTGAAATTTTGACAGGCCCTGTTCGTGTGGGCGGTTCAAATGGAGCTATAGTCCGTAATGGAGTCCATACTTGTAGCATGACTGAATCGACTGGTCTATGTGATCCTTCGATTATTCCGGACTATCGCTCGAACATTAAGGTTCCGACTTTGAGTGGCGTTACATGGGGTGGATCTCTCTCTGTAGGTAATAATTCTAACAAAAGAACGCTTCTTGATGTAAGTTCTGCATGCTCTGGTGGTACTTGTGACTTGTATTATAGCTCTATTGATTTCCAAAATGATAGTCGTCTCGCTATTTCAATCCCTGAAAAGCAAATTGCACGTATCTTTACTAAGAGCCTGAATTTGAAAACACATCCGGAAATTGTGGTCCGTGATCCTGTCGCTGGCAAGGATCTCGCTCCTTCGGAATATAAAGGCAACTTGGTGATATATGTCGATGGTGACATTACTTTCGAAAATATTGATAACGTTCAAATTATGGGTACCCTGGTTAGTAATGGTACGCTTACTATGAAATGCAATATGATTGTTTCTGGTCAATTTATTGCAAATAAAATTGTTATCGGTAATGAAATTGATGCCAAGAACTTTACTTTTACACCCGTTCATCCGACTCCAAAGCTTGTTGTCGATAATAACTCAAAGAAACTAAAGGAAAGCACATCTTGGTACACTCTTGACATCGTTTTGGATGGTGAATCTGAAAAGGAAGTAACCTTTGATTATTGCTTTGAATTCCAATCCGCAACTGGTGTCGAAGGTAAATACGCTGGATATCAGGATGTTGCTGAGACCGATGCTGATCATGATTTCCCTATATGCGGTAAGAAGGTTGGAAAAGGAAAAATTCCAGCAGGCGAAACAAAGGCTAAAGGAATCTATTTCAAGCCTTTGATTGATGGCCTTGTTGAAAATGATGAAGCTTTGTGGTTCCAGGTTAATAATATTGAAGGCGCTGAATTATCTAGTGATTATGAAAACGGTCTTGGATACAAAATTTACATTGTAAGTAACGATGAATTCCCAACGGTTAAGACTGCCCTTAAATTTGATGTTAATGAAGATGAAAAGCATACATTCACTAAAGCTGAATTCCAGTTCCAGCATGCTACACAAAATTTTGCTTCTGTTATTATAACCAGCCTTCCGAATAAGGGTTCCTTGGTTTTGAATGGTACAAAACTTACTTCTGCTGGTTCGGGTATAACTGTTGCTGTTGCTGACCTTGGCAAGCTTACATATCAGGCTGCTGCCAATGAATTTGGTAATAACTACACCACGTTTAAGTACAAAGTTGTTGGCGATGGCGCTGCTGGTGGTAACACATCTACGGAATACACGGCTACCGTGAACGTTATCCCGGTCAATGACAAGCCGACTGTTGCCGATGCAGTGTTCACCGTGAACGAATTGGATCATGTTGTCGCTGGCGGCCCGATTGTCGTTACAGATGTTTCTAATGAAAGAAACACAGATACTTATACCTATAAACTGGTTAATGTATCTGGCAGTGACTATGCTGCATTCAACAGCCTGTTTGAAATCAGCAAATTGAGCAATCAGAATGCAACAATCAAGGTCAAGAACAATGCGGTGATTAATTACAGCCAAAAGAACAAGTATGTTGTTTATGCAACTGTTACAGATGATGCTGCTACAGAAACAAAGGCTGTGAACGGTCCGCTGACTTCTGCACAATTTAAGATTACGGTTACGATTAAGAACGAAAATGATCCTCCGACTATCGGAAATCAAACATTCACGAAACCTGAAAAGCAGTCTAACGGAAAAATTTGGCCGGCAGGTACGAGCGTTGGTAAGGTCACCACGGCAAGTGATCCTGACGGTGATCCGTTGACCTATAGCATTATCACTACGGGTGTTCCGTTTAAGTTTAACAACGGCTCTAACGAACTTGTTATTACGGATGGTAGCGTCCTTGATTACGAAACTACGCCGACCTATACATTGAAGGTCCAGGTTTCTGATGGCGAACTTACAGCTACGGCTACTATTACCGTGAAAATTACAGATGTCAATGAAGGCCCTGAAAATCTGGTTCTGGTAAATGAATATTCTGTCGATGAAAATACGGCAACAGGAAAAACTGTTGGTACGTTTACGGTCTTTGACCCTGATGCTGGTGATGCATTGACTTATACTTTGACGGGTGCTTTGACTGGTGCCGTTGATGCTACGACTGCTACAAAGAACTTGTCTGCTATCTTTGTGCTTAAGGAAGCTAAAAATGCCAATGGTACAAGAACGGTGAATATCAATGTAAAGGATGGCGCTTTGCTTGATTACGAAAAGCTCTTCATTAAGAACAAGGGCAATGCAACGTATCAGGCTACGGTTACTGTCAAGGATGCTGCAGGTCTCTCTGTTTCCAAGACGACGAATATCGCCGTTAAGGATGTCAATGAAAAGGTTTCTGCAAAGGGTGGAACGTTCTACTTGAATGAACATTCTCCGATTGGAAGCCCTGTTTGTGCTGTTCAATATAAGGATGATGAAAATAATCCGTTGGATTGCAGTAAAGTGGCTCGTGTAGAAGGCTCGGATCTTGATATCTATGCCGATGACGACGTCTATTCCAATAATGATTCCTTTAACAATTTGACTTATCAGATTATTCCGGGCAAAAACACAGGAACCGATTATAAGAAGTTTACCGTAAACAAAAATACGGGAGCCTTGTCCACTAACGATGAATTTGACTATGAATCTGGCTCGCATCAGTATACGTTTGTGGTGACGGTTTCCGATGGTACGTTTACTGCCGATGCTGAGGTTGTTGTGAATATCGATAATATTGAAGAACCGAAGCTCTCGACAGAATACGAAGGCGATGTTACTGTTGAAGAAAATACCGGTGAAGGCGAAACAGTTGTAGACTTTGTGGAAATTCTTGAAAAGATAAAGGCTGAAAACGATGAAATCAGAGAAAAACTCGAAAAAATTGTTGGAAAGGTTAGCTTCAAGATAGACCAGGAAGCTTCAGCTAATGCGAACGGTATTTTTGCTATCACTACGACTGCTGGCAAAGCTATTGTTAAGGTAAAGGACCCGACAAAACTGGATTTCGAAGCCCTTTATTCGAAGGATAAAACAAAGGATAAAACGACATATAAAGTTGTTGTTGTTGCTTCTGGTGAAGATGCTAATGGTTTCGATGTAGAAGCCTTGATTACCATGGGAATTACCGTCACTGACGTTAATGAAAAACCGGAAATTACGACTGCCGCCCCGCTTACTGTACCTGAATCGTTCACAATTGATGATGGCGAATTTGGTAAAGTGACTGCAACGGACCAGGATAATGCTTATGGTTCTGTGCATCCTGCAGGCTTCAACAAGTTGACTTATAAGGTTGACGAAGTTCTTGAAGTCAATGGTAGTACGGACTTCCCGTTTGAACTCAATCCCAATACGGGCGTATTTACGGTTGCTGACGGTCAAAAGCTTGACTATACCAAGCAGAAGCAATATAAGTGCATTGTGAAGGTTGTTGACAATCCGAAGCTCTTTGATGATGAAGGAAAACTGATTTATCCGGCTCTGTCTGCAACAAAGACTATTGTTATTAATGTTACGGATGTCAATAGACCTTCCGAATTCAAGGTGCTGACGAACCCGTACGAAGTTGAAGAAAATGTAGATAAGGGTACTGCATTGCAAGGCAAGCAGATTGTCGTCTATGACGAAGATGATATTGACCTTGATGAATTGCAGATTACCATAACGGATAACAATGCTACTGCAACTCGTGATGCAGCAAAGCTTTTCGAAGTCGTTCAGGTGGGTAAAACCGACAAGACAACTCATTTGAGTACGTTTGTTATCAAGACAAAGGCTGGTATCAATTACGAAGACCTTTACGATAAAACAGCATCTGAAGCTGCGTTCGATATCACTTTGACTATTGTTGATACTGAAGTAAGAACGAAGTATCCTGAGCAAGATACTAGAATTCAGATTATTGACGTGAACGAGGAACCTGCGTTTACAAAGCCTGCTTATGATTTCGAGGTTGCAGAAAATGTTGCCAAGGAAGCTATCGTGGGTACTGCAGAAGCTACTGACCCGGATATTTATAACGCTAGGTTTGGAACGCTTTACTTCTCGCTCGAAGGTGACGAAGCCGCTCCGTTCGATATCAACGGTAGCACTGGTGAAATTTCTGTCTCCAAGTCTGCAAAGCTTGATTACGAACTCAAGAATATTTATGAATTCTATGCCGTTGTGACGGATAAGAAGTTCAAAAAGAAAGTTCCTGTTACGGTTAAAGTTACGAATGTTAAAGAAACTCCAGAATTCCCGGATGTTCCTGAATTGGCTGTCGATGAAAACTCTGCTACAGGAACTAAGGTTGGTGTTGTAACAGCCAATGATGACGATTGCAAGAATAGCAATACGTGCAAAAAGCCGACTTATTCGCTTGAGGCTACCGACGTTGCTGCCGATGATTACAAGTCGTTCTCTATCGACAAAACGACGGGAACCATCAAGGTGAATGGTGACTTGAACTATGAAAAGAAGGACGAATATTCTGTTCGCGTTGTTGCTACAGATGGTGATGATCCGACACTTACTTCTTATGTCGATGTCACGATTAAGATTAATGACGTGAACGATAAGCCGACCTACGCAGAAAGTGAATATGTATTCGAAGTCCATGAAAACGCTCCGATTGGCGAATTCATTGGCTCTGTTGTTGCCGATGATGAAGATACATGGAGCAAGCTCACGTATGCAATTGAGGATTATGTTGAAGACTCTAAGGATGCTGCTGCCTTCAAGATTGATGATGGTAAGATTTACTTGAATACAAGTTCTTTGAACTTCGAAAAGAAGAAACAGTACCAGATCGTGGCCAAGGCTACGGATAATGGTAAATCTTATGGTGCTTCAATCGGAAGAACGGACTTTGTAAATTACACGGCAACGACGCTTGTGACCATCAACTTGATTGATGATCCGGATGGTCCGGAAATTGTCGATGATGGTAAGAAGAGCTATGATGTTGAAGAAAATACTGTCGATAATAATACTCCGAACGGTAAGGAAATCAAGTGCTACTTGGTCAAGGATGAAGATAAGGGCCAGCTTGCAACTCTCGTCGCTTACGTGACGGATGTTGGCAATACGGATGCCGATCGCATCTTTGATGCCAAGATGAAGAGCGACAGCCTCTGCCTTATTGTGAAGGATGCTTCTAAGCTCAATTACGAAACCAATAAGCATGTCCACAAGATCACTGTCGAAGTGATGGATACTGATAATCTTACCGCTAAGGTGGAAAAGACCATCAATATTATTGACGTGAACGAAATGCCGATGATTTCGGGTAACAAGGTCTTCTCGCTCTATGAAAATAAGGGTGAGGGGTATGTCGTTGGCAAACTTTATCCGGATGATATCGATACTTCCAAGGCCTTTATCGATAACGTGTTCAGCGCTGTGGGTGGCGATACCGATTTGTTCACGATTACCGAAGATGGCAAGATCAAGGCTAAGCGTGACTTTGACTACGAAAAGGAAACGATTCGTACGTTCGAATTGGATGTCGCTTTGTCTGATAGAAATAAGACGAAGTATCCGAAGCTTACCACTAAGACTACGATTACGATTAACTTGAAGGATGAACCGGAAGTTCCTGAAATCACAACCAAGGAATTTAGCGTCTATGAAAATTCTCCTGCTGATTCTTTGATTGGTGTCATTAAGGCTACCGACCCGGATGGTGATTCTGAATTCCTCTTCTCGCTTACCGAAGAAAGCCCGTATGTGACTGTAAAGCCGAATGGCGAAATTCGAGTCAAGGAAGGTGCTAATATTGACTACGAAAAGATGCAGAAGTTCACCATCAAGGTGACTGTCAAGGATGTTGACGGTCTTGAATTTAGCGATGACATCGTTATCAAGGTCATTGACGTGAACGAACCGCCAAAGATTACTCCGCAGGAATTCACATTCCCGGAAGATTCCAAGCCTGGTACCAAGAAGGGACCGATCGAAGCCAAGGATCCGGATACAAAGAATCCGAAGTTCAACGATTTGAAGTTCTATCCTGTTGACGAAAATGAAAAGTTCGAAATCAAGACGAATGGCGACGTTGTCTTGAAGGGCGATCTCGATTACGAATCCGAAAAGAGCTATGTCATCAAGGTCTATGTGACGGATGGCGAATTCAAGGATACGACTGATATTACTATCAAGGTTGGTAACGTCATCGAAAAGTCTGTTGTCGAGATTACTCGCGTCGAAGCCGGTGACTCCGTCTATATCAAGCCGCCGAAGGACAAGCCGATTTACACGAATCAGCCTGTTATTACGGTGGAATGGACTCAGGATGGCAAGACCAAGTCTAGCCTCGATTCCTTGAAGGAAGGCTGCCAGTACATTATCAAGAAGTATAAGGCTCCGGATAAGGACGTCGAAGGTGCCGATACTATCGAAGTGTGCTACAGCACAGCCGCTCCGATTGTCGATATCGATGCCGATAAGATCAAGGTGATTGCCGAAAACATCTATACGATTGTTGAAAACGTAGACAAGAAGGACTCTTCTGTTTATGTGAACAACAAGACTAAGGATGTCGAAGTCTCTGTTATTGACACCGCTTATAAAGATGCTGGCTCTAAGTACAAAGACAAGTTCAAGGTGACTGTTGTCTTGGATACTGTGGCTGTGTCTGATAAGACCGTGAAGGAAATGGTGGAAATCTCCAAGTCCGAGATTACGCTTGAAAAGAATCCGAAGTCCGATGTCAAGACGAAGCCGATTGGCGACAAGACCAAGGTCTCTTATAATAAGGTTATTAACGGTGACTCTGTGACGGTTTCTTACTACACCGATGACAAGGGTGAAGTCATCAAGACGACTGTTATTGACGAAAACGGCGAAAAGAAGAAGATCGACGTGATTGAAGTCTCTAAGGTCGTGGATGTGAAGGGTCAGTCTGTGACGGTTTCTTACAAGGCCGATGCCGAAACGGGCAAGATCTTGTACGGTGACTCCGAAGGTAACTTGCTGGTCAACATCCCGAAGAGCTCTTCTAGCAGCAGCGACAAGGATGAAGACGCTGTTGATTTGAAGACTGGCGTGGGCGCCTTTACGGTGACTTACGATGCTAAGGGTAAAGATGGCAACAAGACTACGGTCTCTTACGCTATTGATGAAAAGGGTAAGATTCCTTCTAACGAAGAAGGTGACAAGGGTTACCTCGTGACTTACACCTACACCAACAAGTATGGCAACTCTGCCGACAAGTCGGTGTTCATGGTGCTCGACAAGCGTGCTCCGATTGTGAAGATCTTGACTCCGGCTGATGGTGATGTGGTCTATGCAAACTATGTTGATGTGGACTGGTGCATTGCTGTCGATGGTGACGAAAAGAACTGCGTAAAGCAGGATACTTTGAAGTTCCAGAGCCTCAACAAGGGCGTGAACCGCATCAAGCGTATCTATCGTGACAAGGCTGGTAACGAAACTATCGCTGAAATTCAGGTGATGATGAAGAAGGCGAAGGATGTCAATATCAACCTCGAAGAACCGATGGTTATCGTTTCGATAGACTCTGTGAGAAAGTATTACGATAACAATCCGCCTGAAGAAAATCAGAAGTATGCAGTATCTATCTTGAACCCGACGACTCAGACCGAAAAGGAAGTTATCAAGGGCTTTAAGAAAGACACTAAGAAGGGCTCTGGCGAAGAACCTTATCCGGGTTACGAAGGTCATATTGGCCCGACGGTTACGGTTGACATGAAGGTGCCTCTCGTAAGCGCTGTGGGTGGCCTTGCTACGTTGGACGATATTATCATCAACGGCAACATGATTCCGTTGGATGGTGTCGATGCTGACAATAGTGAAAAGGCTACTGTGGAAGAATACGTTGAAAAGTATTGCTCTGCCGAATTCAAGAAAGATTTGGGTAAGGACTACAGCAAGGCTTTGCTCTACTCCACAACGGCTCGCGTGACTCTCTGGTTCTACACGACTGGCGGTCAGTTCGTTGACAAGTATCGCTTCGACTACGATATCGAAGATCCGGAAATGGTCGACAAGGCTGGTCTCGTGAAGTTCTTCTTCGAAATGAAGCCGGATATCAACGGTGAATTGAGAGATAAGAACGGTCGTCTCTATGGTACGGGTCCGTACATCGTTAAGACCAAGGTCGATATCCGTTCTACACAGCGTTGCGTTGTGCCGCCGGTAGACAAGTCCAAGGTTGGCGATGTGCTGAAGTCTAGCGACGAAATGCTCAAGCGCTTCGGTTACAGACGCCCGGTGTTACGCGGCAACGAAAAGTCTTCTGAATCTTCTAAGAAGGAAGATAAGAAAGAAGACAAGAAGGACGACAAAAAGAAGTCCAACGAAAAGAAAAAGTAACGCTTAGCTTTAAGTGAGAAAATCCCGAGCACCGCTCGGGATTTTTTCGTATGAGAAATTTCTATTTTTGAACGAAAAAGAGGATTCTTATGGGTATCGAAGAACGTTCTACATTGGTGTTTGCTAGTGGTGTTGGCCGAATCAAAGAAGAAAAGCCTAAGGCTTCTCGTCCGCAGGGCGATGGCGTTGTCCGCATTATGTTAAAGCGCCTTGGTGGCGGAAAAATGGCTAGCGTAGTCTCTGGTATTCCGGTGGACGAAGACGAACTCAAGGAATTGGCTCGTGCTTTAAAGCAAAAATGCGGTGTGGGCGGTTCCGTCAAGGATTTTAATATCGAAATTCAGGGCGACAAGCGTAATGTGCTGAAGGCTGAACTCGAAAAGAAAGGCTATACTGTCAAGCTTGCTGGCGGGTAATGTGTTTATATTCACGTTCTGAATATTTCTTTCCCAAATCTCGACAAAAAAAAGTAAATTTATCGTAAGAAAATTAGTAGAGAGGTCTTATGTTTAAGCATCTGTCTTTATCATGTCTTTTACTTACGACAATTACTGCCTCAAGTGTTATTGCAGCCCCACTAGTTGGACAAGTTAGTAACGTTGTCCCGGATGCTTTTAAAAGTGACAAAGGCTGTGCTGATGATGCTGTGTGGAAACCAGCTAAATTCCCGCAAAAATTTAACCAGAAGAACTGCTTTAAAACTAATGATGGTGGTTCTGTCATTTTAACGTTGAAGAGCGATAACAGCACGCTCGTCATTGGTGAAAATTCAATTGTTCTTGTCGATTCGCTTCTTGAAAACGATGGTCAAGGGAATTTTATCATAAAGCCCAAGATTCAAAAAGGGTATATGGGCTTTAACGTCAAATCAAACGAAGGCCATAAGGTAGACTTCTCTACGGGGACGGCTGCGGCTTCGATTCGCGGTACGAAAGGTGTTATTGGTGGCGATGAAAAGTCTTTCTTTGTCGGTCTGAAAGATGGTCATTTGACTGTTTTTGATTCTGTGCGAGTTACTGATTCTATTCCTATAGCTAATGGCCAGACGGTTCTTGGCAGAGAAAAATTCCTCGTTCTCAATTTAAAGTCTTCGGGCGATACAGCTTTTGCAAAAACGTTGGTGACCCTTTTGGCGGATTCTACGCTTTCCTTAGAAGAATTGGAAGCGGCTGTTGTAAAGGCTGATTCTGCTTATCAGGAATCGCATGCCTCAAGTGCTGCTGCATCTCAGTCTCCGGCAGATGTTGCAAATAAGGAAGATCAAGCGACAGCATTGAAGGTCCCGAAAATCAAGTATTCTTCTTATGATTCCTTGCGTTGTGTGGCTAACGTTTCTGTGTCCGATGTGCAGGGGGATGATGTCCGCTTGTCCTCGTTGATGGATGGAACTCCTATTGCTGAAGTGGGCGTTAAACGTAATATGTCCAAGCGCCTTGATCTGCGTAGCGGTGTCCATGAATATGAATTTGTTGTTGAAAATAGTGCTGGCCGCAATAGCGTTAAAAAGACTCTGGGCTGCTATCCGATGAAGCCTTTCTCGATCAAGCTCTTTGGCAAAAAGTATGAGTCCCTCACAATCCCGCCTGAACCTCCGATTGCGAATTTCGATGGAACCATTATGCAAACTGTTCAATTCCAGATTCGTGTGCCTGAGAATGATCCGAGTTTCTTGAACAAGGTTACGGTTCGTCAGAACGGAAAAGTTATTTTGCAGGAACGTCTCTCGCAAATCCAGAACTTGGACTACCAGATTCCTGTGGAACTGAATCGCAATATGAAAAACCGCTTTGATATTGAAGTTATCCATAAGAGTGGCTATGTTGTCAAGACCTCCAAGGTTTACGGGGTTAGTAAATGATTTTTCGAAAACTCGCTTTAGCTTCTGTTTTTGCCATACCAACTTTTGCTCAGACTGCTGCGGATTCGGCTAATTCAACGTCTGAAAATTCATGGACTGTGAACGGTTCTGTGGGTGCAGAATTTGGCTACCATTCTGTTGTGACCGAAAAGAACAAAACAGATGAAGTTTATGACGACGGCATATCCATGATTATGCCGGGAAGCAAGTACAGAAACTATTTCCAGGTTCCTGGATTCTATGGTGCATGGAATGCGTTTGTCCAGATGCAATCGTCTACGGGGAAGAAAATTGAATTCACCATGGACGTTTCGCATGATCAATGGAATCACTTTGACTTGAAATATTTGCAGGCTTTGTACGAAGATCGCTTCCAGAAATTGATTTTGGGCGATTTCAATGTTTCGGGCGGTGAATTGTCTTTGTCTAGTGTCGATGTATTTGGTGCTAGCTACGATATTTATGTGAATCCGAAAAAATCGGAAAAACCTTTGCTTGTGCTGAGTGCTTTTGGTGGTGAATCGGTTGCGCCTAAGTTGCCTGGCGAAAGGGATCCGGACCAGTACAACATGTATATTGGTCTTGATGATGTCGAAGCTCAAAAGATGGTCGTTGGCGGCAAGATTCTTTTGAACGCCACTAAGAACTTTGATGCTTCGTTTGGCTTTATTGGAAGCAAGGATTATTTGGATGATCCGTTCTTACGCGATGGTACTTCTGATAACGTAAATCTTTCAAACCCGATGTTCTCTTCGAAAACGTTCTTTGGCGAAGTCAACGGAAAGGTGCTTGGCGGACGTGGAACGTATAATTTGCAAATCGGTTTCGGTGGGGCAGATACAGTTAATGTTGTTGCCCATCGTGCTGTTAACGCTGTCTTTGAAGAAGCTGGGCTTGATGTATCCCGCTTTGCGCAATTGCGCCGCCTGATGAATAATTCATCGCTTGTAAACCGCATGGACCGCGATGAATTGGAATTGATTTTTGGCGACAATACGGACATGACCGTAGACGAAATGCGTAGTGAATTGACTCGCCTTTTGAAAGTTGCTCAAGATGCTTTGAAAGCTCACCGAGACGAAAAGAGTGACGATCCGACGGAATGGACGGCTCAGAATCTTGCTTTGTCGGGATCTTACAATTGGAAAAACAACTCGACGATGATCGATGCTTATTTCCGCTTTGTGGGTCGCAATTATTATAGTGCGGGTTCTGCGGACTTGTTGCAGAATTCTCGTTTGTTAGGTGCAAAGCTAGACCAGAAGATTAAAGATTTCTGGAAGTTGAACTTTGGGTATGAATTGAATATCGAAAATGCGTCTGGTAGTGGTGATGCATACAACGTATTTGGCTTTGCCGAAGGTTCCAAGCTTGGACTTTTGCCGGGCGCTGATGACGATTGGCTTGAAAAGCATGAACAAGATGCTTCGAGAACGCTCTATGACCACAATTTCGATTTGATGAATACGTTTAAGGTTCGCGATTCAATTGATCTTAAAGTCCGTTACGCTTTGAACTACCGCACGCGTAGCACGCCGCAAAGACTTCATGGCAATTTCTTTGGTTCTTCGGGAATCTATTCGGACTCTTGGTTTGAAAAGCAGAAGGGCAAGCCGACTGTAGATGTAAAAACTGCAGACGGTACGATTCAAATTGACTCTGCTCGTTGGGCTAAATATGCCGCCTTGCAGAGCGAAGAATATTTGGCAACGCAGTTCGAGGAACGCTTGCTGAAGCACACGGTTGAACTTGAAGCAACGATTAAGTTCCCTAAGAATGTGTTAAAGATTGGTGGTGTCTGGACTTACCGTACTGATATGTCGAAGTTCAATGAAGATGACTTGCTGGATGGCTTTGATTTTTCTGATGAAACTTACGGTCTTTTGGGCTATTATTTCCATGGCGGCGATTATTTGGATGCTCGCTATCCGATTTCTCTCACGACAACGCTTGATCGTGTGCGCAATACAGTGGCCGTGACTCCGAGATTTAGAGTTTATAATCGCAATGATATGAGTGAATTTGAATGGAATCTCTTGGACAATGCGACTATCCAGTTGAAGCCGAATTTCCTTGATCTTTTGTTGCATGGCAACGTTCGTCAGAACTTTATGAGCCGCAAGGAAGATGGCAAGACGGTTGACGAGATGGAAATGGATTTGGATGTCTCGACAGGTCTGAAATTCCAGTTTACTGAAAAACTCGGCATGGAATGTGCTTTTGGCGCGTTCTTTAACTATCGTCCGGATAATGCTTCTGAAGATTACAGAGATCTTTACGGCATGATTTCGATGAATTACGATTTCTAATGCATATCGGATGTCATTTGTCCTCAACGGGCGGCTTTTTGGCGATGGGGGTGACTGCTCTTTCCATCGGGGCCGACACGTTCCAGTTTTTTACACGTAACCCGCGTGGTGGTGCTGCAAAACCGTTTGATAAGGCGGACGCTGAAGCTTTGAATGCGTTTATGGACGCGCATGGCTTTGCTCCGATTTTGGCTCATGCTCCTTATACGTTGAATGCTTGTGCTGCGGATCCTTCGCTTCGACAGTATGCGCAAGACGTGATGAAGGATGATTTGTTCCGTATGGACCATTTCCCGCATGCGATGTATAATTTTCACCCTGGCAGTCATGTGAAGCAAGGTGTCGAGGTGGGGATAGAGCTCATTTCGCAGCATTTGAACAATATTCTGCACAAGGATTTGAAAACGAAAGTGCTCCTGGAAACGATGGCTGGAAAAGGCTCTGAAGTGGGGCGTACATTCGAAGAACTGCGTGCAATTATAGACCGAGTGGAGCTTAACGAGAAGGTTGGCGTGTGTTTGGATACGTGCCACGTTTTCGATGGTGGCTACGATATCGTGAACCACTTGGATGATGTTCTTGAGAAATTTGACAAGGCTGTTGGACTTGAGCGTTTGTGTGCGATTCATTTGAACGATAGCAAGAATCCGATGGGTAGCCACAAGGATCGCCATGAGGTAATCGGAGGTGGATTCATTGGTCTGGAAGCCCTCGTAAATGTGGTTAATCACCCTTCTCTCAAGAAGTTGCCGTTCTATTTGGAGACGCCGAACGAATTGCCTGGTTATGCTGCAGAAATTGCGCTGATGCGTAGTCGGGAACGCTGACGAAAAAAGTTCAACTTTTTTATGCCTAAGCCTTGACAAAAGAGTGAAAATCATCTATATTTGAGCGCGTCAATGAATCTCTCCC
Source organism: Fibrobacter sp. UWB11 (assembly GCF_900143015.1). Classification (NCBI taxonomy): domain Bacteria; kingdom Pseudomonadati; phylum Fibrobacterota; class Fibrobacteria; order Fibrobacterales; family Fibrobacteraceae; genus Fibrobacter; species Fibrobacter sp. UWB11. Next base: position 580,158 of record NZ_FSRT01000001.1, read on the forward strand.
AAAGAAAGTTGAATTGACGAATGATGCTTCATAGCTCAGTTGGTAGAGCCCGCGACTGTTAATCGCGTTGTCCTTGGTTCGAGTCCAAGTGAAGCAGCTGAAAAAGCCTCGGTCTTTGACCGGGGCTTTTTCGTTTTCAGGTTGTCATTCCATCGGGGCGAAGCCGCGATGGAATCCATTATTTTTAAACTTTATTCGTGGCGATGCCTTGACAGATGCTGAGGTTTATCTATATTTGAGCCCGTCAATTGGAATCCTTCAAAAGATTTTTGAATTGATAAATGATGCTTCATAGCTCAGTTGGTAGAGCCCGCGACTGTTAATCGCGTTGTCCTTGGTTCGAGTCCAAGTGAAGCAGCTGAAAAAGCCCCGGTCATTGACTGGGGCTTTTTCGTTTATCGGCGGGCTGGTGACCAGCGTCTCTTGAATCGGGGCTCGTCGATGATTTTGCCCCAGATGAATCCGCGTCGTACGCTTTCCCGGCTTATCGAGCGTACGGCGGTACGCTTGGTGAGCGGGTCGGCAATCTCGACGGCTTCGCTGGTGTAACCGTTTTCACGGTCGCTTTGGCGGGCCGCCGCTGCGGCTTCTTCGCGTGCCCTGCGGGCGCGCTCTTCAAGGATTTTGAGCTGGCTTTGCTTATCGCTAGATGTAGAGCTTTGTGCATCTACGGCAGGGGCGGCCGCGGATCTCTCTGCGGTCATGGGTGCTGCCTTGAGCTCGCGCGATAGCAGGTTGTTGAGTTCGTCTATGTCTTGTACGAGAACGTCGTATTCGCCGTCTCCCATATCGTGCCCGATAATGCGGTGCTGCTGGAGTTCGTTCAGTATTTCGATTGCGCAACCCTTGGACATTTCGAATTCTTCCATCAGGTACTCGATATCGACAACGTCTAGCTGTACGATGTCTTCTGCAACTTCACGCATGGTCACGTTATTGCCTATGCGATGCGTTCTCTCGGGTATCGGAGGCGGCATTGCTGGCTCAAGCGTTCCTTGGGAGGCTTCGCGTTGAGCTTCTTCGAATTGCTTGATGTACTCTTGCAATCTACGAGAAGCAGATGGCGAAGGCTTTGGGAAATCTTCTGAATTCTCGTCGTAATCATCATTTACATCATCTTCGGTTTCCTGCGTAGAATCATCCTCAGGAGCATACGGTGACGTTTGCTCCTGCTGAGATTGCTTCTTCTTCGCTTTCGCCCTTTTGATAACTTGGTCGACGATGATTGCGATAATGACAATGACTAGTTTGTCAAATGAATCCATGGGCTAAACCCTTTTGGTCAAATTACTTGTTTGCTTCCGGGGCAGAACCGATTTCCTTGCGCATTTGCGTGTCGGCTTCGATGTTCTTGAGGTTGTAGTAGTCCATCACGCCGAGCTTGCCGTCGCGGAGTGCAGAGGCCATGGCCATCGGAATCTGGGCTTCGGCTTCCACGAGCTTTGCCTTCATTTCCATCACCTTGGCCTTCATTTCCTGTTCGGCAGCGAATGCCATGGCGCGGCGTTCTTCTGCCTTGGCCTGTGCAATCTTCTTGTCGGCTTCGGCACGGTCGGTTTCGAGGATAGCACCGATGTTCTGGCCCACGTCCACATCTGCAATGTCGATAGAAAGGATTTCGAATGCGGTACCGGCATCGAGACCGGAAGCGAGCACCTTCTTGGAAATCATGTTCGGGTTTTCGAGCACTTCCTTGTGGCTCTGTGCAGAACCGATGGAAGACACGATGCCTTCGCCAACACGGGCGACAACTGTTTCTTCGCCTGCACCACCGACGAGCTTCTGGATGCTTGCGCGCACGGTGATACGGGTAATGGCGTGGAGCTGAATACCGTCGAGAGCCACGGCGGAGACCTTCGGGGTTTCGATGACTTTCGGGTTCACGGACATCTGCACTGCTTCGAGCACGTTACGGCCGGCAAGGTCAATTGCTGCAGCTTCCTTGAAGTCGAGCTTGATGTTTGCCTTGTTGGCGGCGATGAGAGCCTGGATCACGCGGAGCACGTTACCGCGGGAAAGGTAGTGGGCTTCGAGGAGGTTCGTGTCGACCGGAAGGCCTGCCTTGCAGCTCAAAATGCGAGCTTCGACAATCACCTGAGGCGGCACCTTACGCAAACGCATACCGATGAGCTGGAAAATGCTCACGTTTGCCTTGGAAAACAAGGCCTGAAGCCAAAGGCTAAAGAACTTGCCGATGAAGGCGAGTAGGATGATGACGACGATAGCGGCAATAATAATGCCAATGATGATGAGATTATCCATTTATCTTCTCCAGTTTATGTTTTTTGTTTTAAAATTTATGCTAGGCGCGGGTGACCCAGATGTGCCCTTCTTGCACGGCTTCGACTTTTATGCGTTGGCCGGCTTCGATGATTTCTCCATGAGTTTGTACGTCAAAGAGCTTGGTAGAACCATCTGGCATGGTAAAACTTGCTTGTCCAACGGGACGGAGGAATGTTTTGGCAATACCGGTGTCGCCAATGGAAACGACTTGCACGTTTTCGGTGGGGGCGACTGCTGTTTCCATGTCGGTCTTGAGCATGGGAGTCCAGCCTTCGGGGAGTAGCGGTATTAAATACTTGCTTGCCGCAATTGGAATGATTAACGCAATGGCTGCGCTTCCGAGAACGAAGAATAGCCCGAATAGCCAGGGGGTTGCATCAAATGTCGTTTCGACGGCTTCAGGGACGTATTCAGGAATGTTTGTGGTATCGACGCTCATGATGAGTGCTATGATCATACATGCGATACCGCCTATGCCAAATAGGAATGTCCCTGGCATGACGAATATCTCGACGAGGAACAAAATAACGCCTGCAATAAGGAGGATGACCGGGAAGTAGCCATCGAGCTGCGGAGCGAACTGTCCGAAGAAGACAATACCGATTAGGATGATGCCGATGATGCCGAACATTCCAAATCCGGGAGTCTTGAATTCGATATAGAGTGCTCCGAAGCCGAGAATCAAGAGAATGCCCGAGATGGCGGCAATGGCGCTTGCAATTTTTTCACCCGTATTTGTTTCGACTTCGCTTTTGCGTTCGATAGCGAGTTTCGTTTCAAAGTCTTCGCGGTTCTTGAACGTGCCCTTGGAAAATCCGAGTTCTTCGGCTTCCTTGTCGGTCATAGTCAAAAGTTCGCCTTCTTTCACGAGAATCTTGGGCGATCCCCAGAATTTCTTTTCGGTACTGTCGAGAACGGCAAATTTTTTCCCTTCGATAATGAGCGTCGTGTCGCGTTCTGTTGCCGTACCCTTGTCAAGTTTTGCCGTGAGTTCGAGAACTTCGAGTTCCGGAGTCACGAATGAAGAGGCCAAAAGTTCCGGGTAGCCGTTGCGCTGGGCGAGGTTCCTGAACTTGGCGCGGAGCGGGGATTGGATTTTTTCACCCACGATTTGCGGGGTGCCGTCGCCGCCTTGTACAATCGGAGCGCAGTCGCCAATGGTCGTGGCTTCGAGCATATAGAGCTTTTTGCAGGCAAGAGCAATGAGCGAACCCGCGCTGATGGCTTTCTTTTTCACGAGAGCGATGGTTTCTGGGCCCTTGACGGCCATGATGGTATCGACGAGGTCGAACGCGGCATCAAGACGCCCGCCGAACGTATTGATTTCAAAGACGATATAGTCTGGCTTTTTATCGAGAGCTTCGCCGATGGCGCGGGCGCAGAATTCGTACATGGCAGGGTCAACATCCCCTTCCAGCTTAATCCATACAGCTTGCTTTTTCGGTGTTGAAATTTGGGTAGCTTCAGTCACCTTGGGGGTGGTTGCAGAATCTTTTGTAACAGAATCGACTGTAACGCCTTCTGCAGCAAATGAAATTGAGACTAAAAGTGTAAAAAGAACGAGCAGTTTTGATAAAATTTTCATATCGTCAATGTATAAAGTTTTGTTTTGTACTGAACAAGTTTTTGTGAAAAAAAACACGATTTGGCGTAAAAGATGGTTAAAAACGCGTTTTTTTTTGAATTCTTAATCAGTTTGTCTCTGTAAAATGTATAATATATCTTGAATTCTTACAAAAAACTTATGAATCAGAATTTTTTTAAACGAAATCTAGTTGTATCGTTACTGTTAGTTGCGTTCCTGTTTATTGTTACAAACGTTTCCTTTTTGTACATAAACGGAAAGGCTATTGATGATAGTTGGGACTCCCTTGACGAAGTGGCTTATGCTTCTGAAGCGAAACTAGGCTTTTTGGGACGATCCCTTTTGAGTGCCTTGACCAATATTTCGACTGTGGTGGGGATGGAAGAAGACATGCTTTCAGAAAGCATGGTTAGAATGATTCGTGGTTCGCGAATTGGGCCTTTGGTATCTGCTGCACGTTTGTATTTGCCTGATGGACACATTATCGTTGATCAAGGTGTTGTTTTTGACTCTTCTTATATACAGCACTACAATTCGATTGTTTCGTCGAAACCGTATATTTCGAAGGTTGGCCGCGATGTGGTCCATTCCGAAAATATTGTGTTTGAACAGTTTGTTCCTGTCCGTCGTAGGGGGCAGGTGGTCGCTATGCTTTCGGCTGTATCCGATATTAGGCCGTTGTATGGTTTTGTAGCGACAAGTGCGTTTAAGGGAAAGACATCTTTGGTTGTTCTAGACCGTAGGGACGGTTCCTTTGTTGTCGAAAAGACAGGGAAGTGGAACAGTTTCAATGACTTTATAAGAACGATTACTCCAAAGAGCGGGTATTCGCTGGAAGAGTGGGCCGCAAACGTGATGAAAGGCGAGCTTGCCCATTTGGCTTATGAAGAACAATCTTCGGATGATGAGAAACTTTTGGTCTCGCTCCCCTTGTTTGGCGGCAGTTGGTCTTTGATTTTGTACGTCAACAAAAATATTGCCTTTGCGCGAGTGGATACAATCCGTAGGTTCTATATTGCGGTTTCGGCTATTGAACTTTTAGTGATTCTTTTGTATCTCCTGAGGATGGTGTGGAATGCCCGCCGTATGGCAGAAGCGGAATCTAGCGAATATTCTGAAATTGCGGATGCGTTGAGCGGAACATACGAGTGCATTTTCTACGTGAATGTCTTGGACGATACCTTTGATTCGTTCCATGCTGACACGCTTATGAATAAGTTGCACGAATCGGTAAATGGACGGGACTTTTTCTTTGAATCCATTTCGAGTTTGCGCAACAACCTTTACGAAGACGATCTTGAAATCGTCATGCACTTTATGGAAAAGGGTGCCTTCCTCAAGCGTCTTGAAGAAAATTCGAGTGCTTCTGTTGAATATAGGCTTGTGATAGACGGTGTTCCTCAGTACTATAGAATGAAGGTTATTCGGTCTCACAAGGATGAAAACCATGTTATTGTCGCTATAGAAAACATTGATTCTGAAGTCAATAAGGCTATTGCTCAGCGTCAAGAACTTGACCGTAACAACAGGGTGATTGAATCGCTTGCTTCTGACTTCGATTTTGTGAACTATGTAACGATTGGCGATGATGCTGCATCGGACTACGTGGTGACGTACCGCGCAAGTTCTGTGCTTTTGAAGGCTATTCCGGGATGGTCTTTGGAAAAGAGCTTTACGAAGAGAATGGAGCTGTTGCAAAAATACTTGGTTTGCGATTCGGATAAACTCCAGTTCCACGAACAGGCAAATCGTGACCGCCTTGTGACCGTATTGAAAGATGAATCTGTTGTCCATATTAACTTCAAGATTAATCTTGATGGTAAGGAAGTCTTTTACCAGATGAAGGTTATTGCCGATAAGGATGAAATCGGCAATCTTAAGGGTCTTGTTTTTGGATTGCATAGTGTTGATGACGAAATCAAGAAACAGATGCAAATCCAATCGAATTTGAAGCGCAACCTTGAAATTATCGATATTTTGTCAGAAGATTATTCTTCGCTCTTCTATTTTAACCTTGTGGACAACACAAGTGGCGTGCTTGCGGTTCGTGAGGATATTAGGGGTGCTTTGAAGGATTTGTTTGCAAATTGCGAAAGACTTGAAGATGTGTTTAAGGCGTTTGTCTTGGATATGGCTCATCCCGATGATCGCGACAAGCTTATAGGGCTTGCTTCTAGAGAAGTCGTGGCTGAAAAACTCGAACACCAGAAACGCTTGACGATTGTGTTTAGGCATCTTTATGGTTCTGAATACAAGTACACGCGCTTGGTGTTTGCCAAGGCTGAACCGACCGATGTTCCGGCTAAACTCATTGCAGTCGGTTTTGTGGAAGTAGACGATCAGTATCGTGCCGAAACGGAACATCAGGAAAATATTGACCGTATCATGAGCCTTTCGGACCAGTATGAAATTGTGTTCGATATCGACATCGATACGGGCATGTTTAGTACTTCGTTGAATGGCAGTAAGTTTAAAGATGCTATTGATGAAAAGACGGGCGAAGCCCTGATTTTCTTTAAGGATAAGGAAGGCGACTTGCAGAAGTCCGTGTACAAGGATGACTTGCCGCATGTGCTGAGATCAATTAATCGTGATGTTGTTTTGACTCGTTTGCAAAACGAGAATTCGTTTGTTCAGGATTATCGCCGCGTGACGACTAATGGTCTCAAGTGGTACCGCCTGAAGGTGACTAAAATGGGTGACTGGTCCAAATCGCATCGTGTGCTCGTTGGCCTTTTCAATAACGATATTGTTTACCGCAAGGAAATTGCGCAGCAGGCAGCTCTTGAACAGGCTCTTGAAATGGCGAAGTCCGCGTCTCGTGCAAAGACGATGTTCCTTAACAACATGAGCCATGATATCCGTACTCCGATGAATGCGATTATCGGTTATACGGAACTTGCGACTATGCATCTTGATAACAAGGACTTGGTTAAAAACTTCCTTGGAAAAATCGAACTTTCGTCGAATCATTTGCTCTCGCTTATCAACGATGTGCTTGATATGAGCCGCATCGAATCGGGCAAATTGAACTTGAATGAAAAGCCGGAACATATTCCGGAAATCATCCATACGTTAAAGGATATTGTTCAGGCCGATATTAACGCTCGCAAGTTGCAGTTCTTTGCAAATAGCATTGGCATTCGAAACGAAGATGTTGTTTGTGATAAGCTTCGCATGAATCAGGTGTTATTGAACGTGATTTCGAATGCTATCAAGTACACTCCGATTGGGGGTTCTATATGGTTCTCTGTGGAACAGAAAGCGTGCGATGAACCTGGCTTTGGCGCCTATGAGTTTAGAATTAGGGACTCGGGCATAGGCATGAGCGAAGAATTCTTGCCTAAAATTTTCGATGCATTTACTCGAGTGAATTCGTCGACTGTTTCAGGAATCCAGGGAACAGGGCTTGGCATGGCGATTACAAAGAATATCGTCGATATGATGGATGGTACCATCGATGTCAGCAGTAAAGTGGATGAAGGAACAGATGTTGTTCTTAACTTCCAGTTTAAACTTGCGCCTGCAAAACAAGAACTGACGAAGGTTAAGGAACTGGAAGGCAAGAAGATTCTTGTTGTAGATGATGATGTTGATTGTATAAGGAGTATCCCGCAAATCTTTAACGCGATGGGTGTTGAAGTTGATTGCTGTTATTCTGGTGCTGAAGCTTTGGAAAAGGTGCAAAAGGCAAAGGCTAGCGGCTTTGCGTATGATGCGTTCCTTGTGGATTGGCGAATGCCGGATATGGATGGCATCAACACGACTACTCGTCTGCGTGAGGAACTGGGTGATGATATCCTTGTGATTGTGATGTCGGCTTATGAATGGTCGGATATCGAAGATAAGGCTCTTGCTGTCGGTATTCGCAATTTTGTAAGCAAGCCCGTGTTCCCGTCGGATGCTAGGGAAACGCTGTTGCAGAGCTTTGGGCTATTGCAGACGGATGCTCCGGTAACGGATAAGAAGGTCTGTTTTAGCGGTAAAAAGGTGTTGCTTGTCGACGATAATGAATTGAACCGCGAAATTGCCGAGGAAATTTTGGAAGATTGCGGTATTGTGGTGACTACGGCTTGCGATGGAGAAAAGGCTGTGGAATACATGAGAACTGTCACGCCGGGGGCATGCGACTTGATTTTGATGGACGTTCAGATGCCGATTATGGATGGTTACGAGGCTACTCGCCAAATCCGTAAGCTAAACAAGGTTGCGGCTGAAATTCCGATTATCGCCATGACGGCGAATGCTTTTGCCGATGATCAGCAGGCGGCCTTGGATGCCGGTATGAACGAACATGTGGCAAAACCTGTGAATGTCAACAAACTGAAAGAGGTACTATCGAGGTTTTTGTAGGAGTTAGGTTACAGGTGGTAGGGGTTAGGATTAATTTCATGCGCTATGCGCATTTGTAAAGGGCGGCGAAGCCGCGATTATTCACCTAATCCCTAAGACCTAATACCTAAAACCCATAAAAAGACTTTAATTTCGATGTATTTTCTAAGTTCTAAGTTCTAAGTTCTAAGTTCTAATAACTATATTTGCTCTCAAATTGCATTTTTGCCTGGGTCCTGTGACCAGATTCGCCAATTCCACTGGTGCTAGAGCAGAGAAACTCGGACAAAAACATGTGATGAAACAACAAACAAAAAAGGAATGGCTACAATGGCTACTATTACTAAAGAAAAAGCTGCAGAACTCACCGCACAGTTTGGTGCTAACGAAAAGGACACTGGTAACGTCCGCGTTCAGATCGCAATCCTCACGGAAAAGATCAAGAACCTCACCGAACACATCAAGACCAACAAGAAGGACTTCCACTCCCTCCGCGGTCTTTCTGCGATGGTTGCAAAGCGCAAGAACCTTCTCAAGTACTACGGCGAAAAGGACATTATCGCTCAGCGTGCTTTGATCAAGGAACTCGGTCTCCGCGGCTAATTCTCGTATTGGAGATTTTTTATGTCAACAGAAGCTTATCAAGCTAAATACGGCAAGATGCTCGATCCGAAGGAAGTGTCGGTAAACCTTCCGGATGGTCGTGTCATTACGTTTGAAACTGGCCGTATCGCAAAGCAGGCACGTGGTTCTGCTGTCGCCAAGATGGGGGACGCGTTTGTCCTTTCTACCGTTTGCTACGGTGAAGAAAAGGATGGTGACTTCTTCCCTCTGACAGTTGAATACCGCGAAAAGTCTTATGCTGCCGGACGCCTGCCTGGTGGCTATAGCAAGCGCGAACCGGGTCGTCCGAGTGATGAAGAAATTCTTTCTGCTCGTATTATTGACCGCCCGATTCGTCCGATGTTCCCGGAAAACTTCACTCGTGAAGTCCAGGTCATTGTTCAGGTTCTTTCTTCCGACAAGAAGTTCGCTCCGGACGTCTTGGGCGTGAGCGCCGCATCTCTTTCCATCGGTCTTTCTGAACTCCCGTTCGAACAGCAGGTTGCTGCGGTTCGCGTGGCTGTCGTCGATGGTCAGAACGTTGTGATGCCGACTTACGACCAGGTTGCCGTGGCCGATCTAGACCTCGTGGTCGCCGGTACGGAAGACTCCGTGTGCATGGTCGAAGGTGGTGCTTACGAAGTGTCCGAAGACACGATGATTGGTGCTATCCTCGCTGGTCACGAAGTAATTAAGGAAATGTGCAAGGCCCAACAGCAACTGGTGGACCGCTGCTCCAAGCCGAAGATGGAACTCAAGCCGAAGTTTGTTGGTGAAGAACACGACAAGCTCGTTGCTACGGTTAAGGAAGTTGTCTGGGACGAACTGAACAAGGACGTCCACTCCAACATGGTGAAGACGGACTTCTATCCGGCTATGGCAGACCTCTGTGCCAAGATGCTCGAAGATCCGCGTATCCTCGCTATTATCGGTGAAGGCGAAGCTCAGAACGCTCAGCTTGCTGCCGATGCGAAGGGCATCTTCAGCGATCTCGAACGCACTGCAATGCGCGAAATGATTTTGAACGAAGGCGTTCGTCTTGACGGCCGTACCACGACCGAAGTCCGCCCGATCGAAATCGAAATGGGCGTGCTCCCGCGTGCTCACGGTTCTGCAATCTTCCAGCGTGGCGAAACCCAGGGTCTCGTCATTTGTACGCTTGGAACAAAGGCTGACGAACAACGTTTCGAAAGCTTGCAGGGCGAAGGCGCAAAGAGCTACATGCTCCATTACAACTTCCCGCCGTTCTCCGTCGGTGAATGCAAGAAGCTCGGTCTCTCTCGCCGTGAAATTGGTCACGGTCACTTGGCCGAACGCTCCCTCGCTGCAGTCCTTCCGCTCCCGGAAGACTTCCCGTACACAATCCGTGTGGTTTCCGAAATCATGGAATCCAACGGTTCTTCTTCCATGGCCTCTGTTTGCGGTGGCTGCCTCAGCTTGATGGACGCTGGCGTTCCTATCAAGGCTCCGGTTGCAGGTATCGCCATGGGCCTCATCTCCGAAAAGGGCTCCGTCAAGGAAGGCGGCAAGATCAAGATCTTGTCCGACATTACTGGTACGGAAGACCACCTCGGCGATATGGACTTCAAGGTGACGGGTACTGCAGAAGGTATCACTGCATTCCAGATGGACATCAAGATCCGCGGTATCACCCCGGAACTTATGCGCGAAGCTTTGGAACAGGCTCGTCAGGGTCGTATCCATATCCTCGGCAAGATGGCTGAACTCGGTCTCCCGGCACCGCGTCCGCACGTTTCTGAAAAGGCTCCGACGATGCTCAAGATGCGCATCCCGACCACGAAGATTCGTGACGTTATCGGTTCTGGTGGCTCTGTCATCAAGGGTATGCAGGCTCAGACTGGCTGCACCATCAACATTGACGACAACGGCAATATCGACATCGCCGCCCCGACGGGTAAGGCCGGTGAAGTTTGCCGCCGCATGATTGAAGAACTCACTGCAGAACCGGAACCGGGCCGCAAGTACAAGGGCAAGGTCAAGACGATTCAGCCGTTTGGCGCATTCGTCGAAATCCTCCCGGGTCGCGATGGCCTCGTCCACATCTCCGAACTTGCCGACCGCCGCGTCGAAAAGGTTGAAGATGTTGTTCATGTCGGTGACGAAGTCGAAGTGCTCTGCCTCGGTGTTGACCCGAAGGGCAAGGTGAAGCTTTCTATCAAGGCTTTGCTCCCGCCGAAACCGGCTGCCCCTGCAGAAGCTGCCCCGGAAGCACCCGCTGCCGAAGCTCCGGCTCCTGAAGCTTAGTCGTGGACTAGTCCAATTAGACTATTAAAGAGAACGCATGGCTTTGGCTGTGCGTTCTCTTTTTTTATATTTTTCCCGCTTTTTGTGTTAAATGGAGAAATTTGGGAGGGGGATAATGTTCTTTTTTGAAAAAAAAGATTAACTTTATAATTGTTGTATTCCAATAGCGGATATGGGTTATCTTTATTTAACATTGATGTTTGTGTTGTCAGCTGTCAATTTGGCAGTGCTTTCTCTGCGTTTCCAGAACCAGAGAAATAATTACGTTTATTATTCTTTTTACGCCATTCTTGTTGCAAATTTTGGCCATTGGCTGCTCGGTTTTTCGGAAACGGTTGAAGGGGCGATTATCGCCAATAAGGTGAACTACCTTGGTGGGTCGTTCCTTCCGATGTTCATGTTCTTTGCGCTTTTGAAAGTCTGCAAGATGACAATTCCGAAGTGGCTGCACCTGACTCTTATCCTCATGAGCTTTACGATTTGCGCACTGGCTATGACGGTCGGGTATTTCCCTGCTTATTACAAGACTGTGGAATATGTGGTTCATGCGGGTGTCGGTAATTATGTCGCGACGTACGGATGGGCTCACGGCCTGTTCAATGCGTTCTTGTTGAGCTATGTTATTTTGGATATTTGGGTTATCGTCCGTGCAATCATGCACCAGAAAATGGTCTCGCTCAAAAATATTGCGGCGATGATTATTGGCGAAATTGCAACGATTTTCTCGTTCTTCTTGGCTCGTTATTTAGGCAGCGACATGCTTGTCATGCCGGCTATCTATGTGATTGACCAAATCCTTTTGCTCTATATTTGTAACAACGTCAAGTGGTACGATATTACGGAATGTGTGATTGAATCCATCGAAACCGAAAGTTCTTGTGCGTATATGTCGTTCTCGGTTGATTGCGCTTACTTGGGTGCAAACCGGATTGCAATGGATTTCTTCCCGGAACTTGTAAAGATGAGGGTGGACGCTCACCTGAAGGGCGAAACGGAATTGCAACAGCACATCATGTCGTGCATTGAAAAATACCGTAGGTCCAAAATCTTGACGGATTACAGCCAAATGACGGAATTCAATTATTTGGGACGTCATTACAAGTGCGAAGTGAAGGTCTTGAGACAAGTTCATGGAAAGAATGTGTTCTTGTTTAGAATTGAAGACAATACGCAGGAACAGCAGTATATCGATGCACTCGGTCGTAGCAATTCCATGTTGCAAAAGAACATGGTAAAGACCGAAAACGAAAAACTCTCGGTGCAGGAAAAGTGGATTGTCGGTATGGCGCAGATGGCCGAAAGCCGTGCAGGTAATATGGAAGGTCATATCAAGCGCACTAGCGAAGTCGTGAAAATTTTAGTGTCGATGATGCGCAAGAAAGGCATAGACAATTTGTCTGATAAATTCCTTGATGTGTTGATTGCAGCTGCACCGATGTACGACTTGGGCAAGGTCGCCATTGACGATGCCGTATTGCGTAAGCCGGGCCGCTTTAATTTTGATGATTACGAAATCATGAAGACCCATGCGGCGAAGGGCGCTAATATCATTGAAAAGCTTCTCTCCGATGTCAAGGACAGTTATTTTGTCAGCGTCGCTAAGAACATGGCGCTTTATCATCATGAACGTTGGGATGGTACAGGGTATCCGGAACGTCGCTCTGGTGAGAATATTCCGATGGAAGCTCGTATCATGGCTCTTGCGGACGTGTACGATGCTTTGGTGAGCAAGCGTTGCTATAAGGAACGCATGTCTTTCCGTGAAGCTCGTGATGTGATTGTTGCGTCGATGGGTAAACAGTTTGACCCGCATTTGAAAGACTGCTTCTTGGAATGTCAAGACCAGTTGATGGATTATTATTGTTCTGTGGATCATTGATGAACTTGTCTTGAGAGAAGCGGTATGTTTGTTATTTATTACTTGATTGCGATGTGTGTCTTTTCGGGGGTGAACGCCTGCCTGCTTTCGTATTTTTACCGTAGGCCGCTAAACTCCTTTTTTACGGCATTCTTCTTTTCGATTGTTCTTGCTGATTTTGGCTACCTCTTTTTGGCGCTCTCGACGACGATTGAAGGGGCTATTGTTGCAAATAAGGTGTGCTATTTGGGTGCATGCTTTTTGCCGTTATTCCTGTTCCTTTTGATTTGCCGTTTGTGCTCGTTTAATATTCCACGTTGGTCGAAATTGTTGCTGTTCCTGTACAGCGCTTTAGTTTTTGCCCTTTCGTGTACGGTTGGCTTTAGCGATGTGTTCTATGAATCGGTTCGCTATGTTATCCTGAACGGTTTTGGCAGTTATATTCCGACGTATGGGCCTGGCCATATTTTGTGGGACTTGTTGCTTTATTTTTATGCTGTTGCCAATTTGGTGGTTATTGGTATTGCTGCAAAGAAAAAACGCAATGTTAGCTATAAGACTTTGATGGCGATTGCATCGCTTGCTTTTGTTTCGATTGCATCGTTTATTTTGACGCGCTATCTGGAAAATGACACCTTGCTCATGCCGCTTGTTTACTTGATTGATGAACTGGTGTTGCTTTATGTTTGCGCCCTGGTGAAAATGCACGATGTGATGAACAGTGTGCTTGAATCGCTTGAAGCTGAGAATACAGCGGCGTACGTGGCGTTCTCTCCGAAAGGGCTTTATCTTGGTTGCAACGATATTGCAATTAGGTATTTCCCGGATTTGTTGGATTGCCGTGTAGACCATGTCTTGCCGACGAATACTGAAATAGCTTCTTCCTTTAAAGAAGGCATGGAGCAACTGAAAAACTCCAGTGGTGACTGGGTTTATCGCTTTACATACAAGGAACGTTATTTCAAGGCGGTAATGAGGAATGTGCACCAAAATAAGAAGTTGCAGATATTACTGTTCCGTATTGAAGATGAAACAAATATCCAGCGCTACATTGAACGCTTGGATGCCAATAACACGGAATTAGCAGCTCTTATCAAGAATAACAAAGATCAAATTCGCCTTTTCCAGAACCAGATGCTTGTTGGCATGGCTGAAATGGTCAACAACAAAGATGGCTTTACTGGGGCACACCTCAAGCGTACAAAGGAAGTGGTAAGTATCCTTGTCGAAAAGATGCAGCGCGATCCGAATTTGAATTATTCGAAGGAATTCTATGATGACATGATTGCGGCCGCACCGATGCACGATATTGGTAAAATTGCAATAGATGACAAGGTGCTTTGCAAGCCGGGCAAGTTTACGGAAGAAGAATTCGCAGAGATGAAAACTCACGCCGAAAAGGGTGCAATCATTATCAAGAACTTGCTTTCGAATTTCCAGAGCGAACTTTTTGTTGAAATCGCAAAGAATATGGCTGGTGGCCACCATGAACGCTGGGATGGCAGTGGATATCCTTATGGCTTGAAGGGCGAGAGTATTCCGCTGGAAGCCCGCGTGATGGCCATTGCGGATGTGTACGATGCCTTGGTGAGTAAGAGATGCTATAAGGATGCGTTCTCTTTTGACGAGGCCTATAACATCATAGACAGTTCGATGGGCAAGCATTTCGATCCGAGCCTCAAAAAGTATTTTGATCAAAGCCGTGGTGAACTGGAAGCCTACTATAAAAAAGAATGTGAGGCCGAAAGAGCTGAAGCGGAAAAGGCTGCTGCTGAAAAATCCTAGAATTTGCGGGACTCAAAATCGAGTCTGCCTGTAAGTTTGGTTGCCGTAAAATTCTCTTTTTTTTATCTTTGCGGCATGCTAGATTTTACTACACTTCCGTATGTTGATGACCGTTTTAAAGCGGTTCGCAGGGAAACTGTTCAAGTCCGCGTAGGCGATGCTTTGATAGGGGGCAATGCCCCCATTTTAGTTCAATCCATGACGACAACCAAGCCGAAGGACGTCGAAAAGACGGTGGCTGAAACACTTGCTTTGGCCAAGGTCGGTTGCGGTTTGGTGCGTATTACGGCGCCTACATTTGCCGATGCTCAGGGACTCGAAGAAGTCATGAAGCGCGTGCGTGCTGCCGGTTGCACGGTCCCTGTTTCTGCCGATATCCATTTCCAGCCGAAGGCTGCTTTCGAAGCGCTCAAGTGGGTGGAAAAGGTTCGCATCAACCCGGGTAACTTTGTAGATACTGGAATTTTGACGCTTGACCAGCAGACGGACAAGTCTTTTGAAGAAGGCAAGGAAAAGGTTGCCGAAGCATTTACTCCGTTTGTGCAAGAAGCAAAGCGCCTTGGCCGTGCTATCCGCATTGGCGTGAACCACGGTTCCTTGAGTGCCCGTATGATTTATCGCTATGGCGACACCGTGGAAGGCATGGTGGAAAGCGCCATCGAATATTTGGCTGTTTGTGAAGCCGAACATTTTGACCAGGTGGTCTTGAGCCTCAAGTCGAGCAATCCGCGCGTGGCTATTTCGGCTTACCGCTTGCTCGCCGCTCGATTGAAGCAGGAACACTTTAAGCCGTATCCGTTCCATGTGGGCGTGACAGAAGCGGGTGCCGGTTCCGACGGACGTTTGAAGTCTGCGGCTGGCATTGGTGCGCTTTTGCTCGATGGTCTTGCCGATACGATTCGCGTGTCGCTGACTGAAGATCCGGTGGCTGAAGTCCCGGTGGCGCAGGAACTCATCAAGGCTTGCGAACTCAAGGCGGATGCACCGAAGTTTGCTGTGCCGGTTTTGGAAAAGGATCCGTACCACTACGAACGCAGGGAAACTGTTCCGGTGACGCTTGCTGGCGTAAAGATCGGTGGTTCGGAACCGGTGCGTGTCGGCATGAAGGCCGATGCCGTGAGCCTCACAGGCGAACGCCGCAATGCAGAATTTGCTTTGGCAGGTCTCGATGCAAAGCCGGTTGTGGAATTCAAGGATACGATGGATATTGCGGGCTTTGCTGCAAATCCGAACTCCGTGCCGGAAGTATCGCTCTTCTGCTATACGGGCCCTGAAATGGTGATGGGCGTACGCGCTCTCGCTTCGGCTTTGTATGCTGCAAACCGCAAGGATCCGATTCTCCTTTATGCAAAGATTACAGATAGTGAAAAGGATACACTCCGTGTATCTGCCGACATTGGAAGCCTTGTGACGGACGGTCTTGGCGATGCCGTTGTAATCGACGGTTACAAGAGCCCGAAGGATTCTGTAATTCTCGCATTCGATATTTTGCAGGCCGCTTATTGCCGCCGTAGCAAGACAAACTTTATCAGCTGCCCGAGCTGCGGTCGTACACTTTACGACATCCAGCAGGTGATGGGCAAGATTAAGGCCCGCTTTGGACATTTGCAGGACATTTCGATTGGCATCATGGGATGCATCGTGAATGGCCCAGGTGAAATGGCTGATGCTGACTTCGGTTACGTGGGCGGAGGCCCCGGCCGTATTACGCTTTTTGAAGGCAAGACTGCCGTGAAGAAGAACATCCCCGAAGAAGACGCTATCGAGGAATTGGTGAATTTGATTAAGGAGCGCGGTCGCTGGGTCGAACCGTAACGCGCCACACAAAAGTTTTAACTTAAACAAAGGAATGAAAAATGGCAACTATTAAGACGATGAACAACATTTCCAAGAAAGGCTTGAGCCTGTTTGGCTCGTTCTACCAGGTTTCCGATTCTATCGAAAATCCGGATGCTATCTTGGTGCGTTCTGCCCAGGTTGATACCGACAACTTTGATGGCCTTTTGGCTGTCGCTCGCGCTGGTGCTGGCGTGAACAACATCACGATTGACAAGGCTTCTGCAAAGGGCATTTGCGTGTTCAACACTCCGGGTGCAAACGCAAACGCTGTTGCCGAACTCGTGATGACCGTGCTCGGCATGGCTGTCCGTAACGCAGACAAGGCTGCTGCTTGGGTCAAGGGTCTCGATGTGAATGATCCGGATCTCGCAAAGACTGTCGAAAGCGGCAAGAAGAAGTTTGCTGGCATGGAACTTGCCGGCAAGACTCTCGGTGTTGTTGGTCTTGGCAAGATTGGCGTGCTCGTTGCTAACTACGCTCGTTGGAAAAACATGCGCGTGATCGCTTACGAACCGTATCCGAACGCAAACAACATGCATGAACTTTCTAACAAGGTCGAAATTGCTGATCTCGACACCGTGATTGCAAATTCTGACTTCCTCACGGTTCACGTTCCGTTCATCAAGGGCGTTACCGAAAACCTCCTCAACAAGAAGAACCTCGCTCAGTTCAAGGGTTCCTACATCATGAACTTTGCTCGTGGTGGCATTGTTGAAATGGATCCGGTGAACGAAATGCTCGCTTCTGGTTCCCTCCAGGGCTACCTCTGCGACTTCCCGACTGCAGAACTCATCAAGAACGACAAGGTCACTTGCTTCCCGCATCTCGGCGCTTCTACCGAAGAAGCTGAAGAAAACTGCGCAGTCATGGCTGTTGAAGAATTGAAGGACTACATCGAATTCGGTTGTGTCCGCAATTCCGTGAACTTCCCGGCTCTCGTCGATCATCCACATGCTGGCATCAAGAGTCGCGTTGTCGTGATCAACCAGGACGTTCCGAACATGATTTCTGAAATCACGAAGGTGTTCGGTGCAGAAGGCATCAACATTGCTTCTTTCAGCAACAAGAGCAATGGCAAGATCGGTTACAACCTCGTTGACGTCGAAAGCAAGGTCGATGATTCCATCGTCGAAAAGCTCTCCAAGCTCGACAAGGTCATCAAGGTCCGCGTGATCCACTTCTAGTCATTGGTCAATGGTCTTTGGTTATTCGATTTCAATCAGGCGGCGAAGCCGCGATTGTTAAACTAGTGACTAATGACTAACAACTAATAGCTAAGAATACATCTTTTCGATTTGTTCGGCGTACCGTTTTTCAGCAACGGTGCGCCGAATTTTTAATGTGGGGGTCAAGAGCCCTGATTCGATGGTGAGTTCATCACCGATTAAAGTCCATTTGCGAATTTGTTCCCAATGGTTCAACTTTTCGTTGATATGTTCGATATGGCGGTTGATAGCATCGCGGACAAGCGGTGATCTCAGTGCGTTTTCTACATCGTAATCTTCGTTTTGCGGCTTGAGCATACGACGTGCACCGACGGGGTTTAGCCAAATAATTGCCGATACAAATTTGCGATCATTTGCTATGACAAGAGCTTGCTCTACAAGCGGATGGCGGATGATTTCGAGCTCGATGGGGTTGGGGCTCACGTATTTCCCGGTGCTTGTTTTAAGAAGTTCCTTGATGCGTCCGGTAAAGTAAAGATACCCGTCATCGTCAAAATAGCCTTGGTCGCCGGAATGATAAAATCCGTCTTCGGTAAATGCTTTTTCATTCAAGTCTGGACGGTTGTGGTAGCCTTTAAAGACACTTTCGCCGCGAATTTGAATTTCGCTACATTCACCGATTCTTACTTCGAGGTGGGGGAGAGGTTTGCCTATGGAACCGGGTTTGATAGCTTGTTTGCAATTGGCCGAAACGACAGGTGAACATTCTGTCATGCCGTAGCCTTCGAAAACGGGGAGACCGATATTCAGCAAAAAACGTAGAATAGATTTGTTGAGAGAACTGCTGCCCGAAATGATCATGCGGAAGTTTCCACCGACTGCTTCGCGCATTTGTTTGTAAACAAGCAGATTGAGAATCCGTTGCATTATGCACGGACGCTTGGTGGGGTCTTTAATTTTGGCAATCTTGATAGCTTGTTTAATGGCGAATCGCTTAAGACCTTTTGCACGGTCTGCAGCAGTAGTCATGGCTTCGTAAAGACGTTCGAGAATGCGAGGCACGACAATCATGATGGTCGGGCGGACTTCGCGCAACATGTGCGAGAGATTCTTGGGATTGTCTCCAAAGTAAATGGAAACTCCGCTTAAGGTGTAAAAATACACGGCCATGCGTTCAAGAACATGGGCTACCGGGAGAATTGTGAGACACGAATCTTTTTGTGTGTCGAACCGGAACATAGGTGCTATGTTTTGAATTTGTACAAGCATGTTTCGGTGCGTGAGTTCGGCGCCTTTGGGACGTCCTGTAGAACCGCTTGTGTAGATGATGCTGAACTGGTCGTCAGGATTGATTGTTGCTAGCTGATTGTCAATCCATTTAGCTCGCATCTTGTCGGCAAGAGCGTCCGATCCTCTTTTGATAAGTTCGTTCCAGTATATACCATTGGGTGGACGCGATGAGCTGTTCTCCATGCATATAATGGTTTTGAAAAATGAGAGGTTCTCGAGGAGCGGTGCATCAAGTTCTTCGATTGAATTGACGATGAGAATTCTGACGTTCGCATCGTTAATTTGGAATAAAAAATTCTCGGATGAGATGTTTGGGAAAAGTGGAACGACACAGGCTTGGTTCAGTTGAATGGCTATATCTGCAATGAGCCAGTTTGGTGAACTTGGGGCAATGATGCCGACGCTTTCGTTTTTTGTCAATCCGAGGGAATTCAGTGCAAGCGCAAGAGCTTTTGTTTCGGTCTTCAGTTTTTGGGGAGAATAGTGAATCCACTCGCCGTTTTTACGGTGATACCATCCTTTGAAATCGGAGCGGTCACAGTTCGCGAAGAACATCGACGGTAGAGATGTAAACTGAAGCTCTTCCATATTTTTAAAATAACATTCTATTTTGCAATAGCTCAATTTTTTTTGAAAAAAATGGCTTTTGCATCTTTTGTAAAAGCGCGGATGGATCCCTTTTTGAAAAAGAATTCTTTATATTTAAAGTATGCTGAAAAAGTTGAATGACTACGAGAGTGAACTTTTACATTTAGTGTCGCAGGAGAGTCCGCTGACGGCTGAGCAATTATTGTCGGTGCGGACGCATATTGGATTTTTCCAGCACGAGCGATTGGTGCACGAACTTGTGATGATCTTGTTTGCGCTTTTGACGGTTGGCGGAATTTTATTTTTGGTGGTTGTGCCGGAAATTCCGGTGCTTGCTCTAGATGTGCTGTTCTTTGCGCTCTTGGTGCCGTATGTGAGGCATTACTACGGGCTTGAGAATGGGGTGCAGAGGTTGTACGACGTGTACGATAAATTGGAAAAGTTGTAAATGAAAAAAGCAAGTCCGTGGGACTTGCTTTTTGAAATTCGATGGATCCTGTCTTGCCATAACAAGAGGGAGGTGCCCGGTCAAGCCGGGCATGACAATTCATTACTTCTTCGGGGTGATGAATTCAAGCCCACCCCGATGAGCGGGCAAGGTTTCTTGCGAAACCTCGCACTCGGATTTTTCTTGCGAAAAATCCTCACTACATGGTTAGGCTTTCGGTTTGATAAACTCAAGCCCACCCATGTACGGACGGAGGACTTCAGGAATCTTGAGCGAGCCGTCTTTCTGCTGGTAGTTGTCGCAGATGCCGACCATCACGCGCGGAGTGGCGAGGCCAGAGCCATTAAGCGTGTGGAGGTAGACGTTCTTGCCGTTGACCTTCGTCTTGATGTTGGCGCGGCGTGCCTGGTAGTCTTCGAAGTTCGAGCAGGAGCTGACTTCGAGCCACTTCTTTTCGACCGGAGCGTAAACTTCGAGGTCGTAGCACTTGGCTGCTCCGAAACCGAGGTCGCCCTTGCAGAGTGCAAGGCGGTGGTACGGGAGGCCGAGCTTTTCGAGGAGTTTTTCACCGAAGCGGGTGAGTTCTTCGTGATCTTCGTAGCTGTGTTCCGGATGAGCGAAGTAAACCATTTCAACCTTGTTGAACTGGTGCAAGCGGAGAAGACCGCGGGTGTCCTTGCCGTAGCTACCTGCTTCGCGGCGGAAGCAAGCGGAGTAGGCGCAGATGCGTTTCGGAAGTTCAGATTCCGGAATCACTTCGCCAGAGTAGAGGTTGGTGAGCGGGACTTCTGCAGTCGGGATGAGGAACAGGTCATCATCCTTGTCGCAACGGTACATGTCTTCTTCGAACTTCGGGAGCTGACCCGTGCCGCGCATGGTGTTGCGGGTAACGAGGTACGGCGGAGTGAATTCTTCGAAGCCAGCCTTCTGGTGTTCGTCGAGGAAGAACTGGATGAGGGCGCGTTCGAGGCGGGAGCCGAGACCGCGGTAAACCGGGAAGCCGGAACCAGAAATCTTGGCGCCACGTTCAAAGTCAAAAATGCCAAGGCGTTCGCCGAGAGTCTTGTGGTCGACGCGGGCGAAGTCATCGTTCTTGGTGTAGTAGTCAAACGGAATCGGGCCGTCTTTTTCGACAACGTTGTCCGAACTGTCCTTGCCTTCCGGAGAACGCGGAGCGATGTTCGGAACGTGCATGAGCATTTCGGTCTGCTTGTAGTCGAGTTCCTTGAGCTTCTTGTCGAGTTCGTCAATCTTGTTGCCGAGTTCGCGTGTTGCGGCCTGGGCTTCGTCAGCGTTTTCGCCTTTCTTCTTGAGTTCGCCGATGCGCTTGGATTGGGCGTTGCGTTCACTCTTGAGGCGTTCGACTTCGGTGAGGAGCGGGCGGCGTTCGTTATCAACGGCGAGCACGTCACGAAGGCTTACGGTCGTATATTTCTTTTCGGTTTCAGCAATATAATATTCCGGATTTTCGCGGATTTTCTTAATGTCAAGCATTTTATGCCTCGGTTGAAAATTTTTACGCGGTAAAAGATAGAAAAGTAGGGCGTAGGAAGTAGGAAGTAAAACGTGAAAATTTAACGAAAACCAATGATTAATAACTTGCAATCATTCATTAATCGCAAGATTTTACTGGGTCTTTTTTTTATGCTGAATGCGCTCGGGATTGTTTATGGAAAATGCGCGGGGCGTTTTGGGCGAATGCTTTATGAAGTGCGCGTGGTCTCGTTTAGATTTTGTTAGGCGATAGGTTCTGCGAGCAGAGCGAAGGGTTCCGCATCGGTGATGCGGACGCGAAGCGTTGTTCCCGCAGGGAACGAACCCTGAAGCGCTACGGGGCGGTAAGCCATGTTGCGGGCGATTGTCGTGCCGCTGCGGTAGCCGGGTTTCTCAGTGACTACGGTACATTCGTCGCCAATCCAGTTGCTGTTGTTTTCGAGCGCGATTTTTTGGAATGCTTCGGCGAGAATCGCGGAACGCTCGTGCTTAACATTGTCGGGTACGGCAGCGGCACTTGCTTCGAGGCGTGCGGCAACAGTGTTCGGACGCGCAACGAATCGCGTGATATTGCAGACTGTCGGACGCGTTTCTTTCAAGATATTTAGCGTATCGTTGAAGTCTTCGGCGGATTCTCCGGGATAGCCCACGATCAAATCGGTGCTGAGTGTGAACTTGCTAAAGCGTTTGTTGAACTCGTTTGCAAGGGTTATGTAATCTTGTGCGGTATGGCGGCGGTTCATTGCCTTGAGCACGTTTTCGCTACCGCTTTGAACAGGAATGTGGATAAACTTGTAAATGCGTTCGTCCGTGAAGCAATCGAGCAATGCTTCTTGATAGCCGAGGACATGGCGCGGATTGCCCATGCCGAGTCGAATGCGGTAATTCCCGTTTACGTGCGTGAGGATTCTCTGCGTAAGTTCGGCGAGATTTGTGCCGATGTCAAAGCCGTAGCAGGCGCAGTCTTGGCCTGTAAGCTGAATTTCGAGGCATCCATCGTCGACGAGCGATTGAACTTGATCGACAATCGCGTTGGGCGCATAGCTGTGGAGACGTCCCTTGACGAGATGCGTGCTGCAAAAAGCGCAAGCATCGAGGCAGCCTTCTTCGATATTCACGATGCCGACGAATGGCGATTCGCGAAGGACGTTCCTATGGCGGGCAAAGTTCTCGTCGGATTTTTTATAGCGAGTGCGGTCTTGTATGGCATTACCCGAATCATACCCCAATTGCTGTTCTTTTTCGAGCTCCGAAAGAGTTGTAAATTGCACTTTTGGGACGGCTCGAATTGCTTCTTCGCGGAAGTCCTTGGGGGCGCAACCCGTGATGTAAATGGGAACGTTTGGATAAGTGCTTGCTGCTTTGCGTAATAGCTTGAGGGCGCCTGAATTTCCTTTGACCGTACAGACGTTCAAATAAAACGCTTCAGGCTTTTCTGTGTGACAGTCCGCGGGGGACGCGGCATTTTCAAAATTTGCGGCGTTTTTCGTCGCATTTGTGGGTTCTGGAAATGTGAAGGTGACTTCGGATTTTTTCGAGAGTAGGCGCGCTATTTTTTCACCGTCGCCGAAGTTTGCGGCGCAGCCTTGGCTTAAGACGACTATCATCTGGTGAATTTTTCCAGCGTGATGCCGGGATAATAGTGCGTTAAAATTTGAATGTAGCTTTGCCCTGCTTGTGCGCGTGCGCGTGCGCCCATTTGGCAGAGCCCGACACCATGGCCGAAACCCTTGCCTTTAAGAATCCATTGATTTCCGTTGCGATGGATGCGGAAAAAACAGGAGGGGAGGATGGTGCTGCTGCGTTTAAACAGCCAGCGGATTTTGTCTGCTTTTGCGGTGAACGTGCCGTTGTTCGTTTCTACGACGAGCGTGTGGATGCGGCCGCTCTTGAGCGTGTCTTGAATGTGCATTGACTTGATGCTCGAAAAACTCGGGACGTTCGCTTTGGCTTCTTTGGCGTTTATCTGGAATAAGTCTTGCAATTCGTCTTCGGTAAATTCACGAGTCCATTCGGTGTAGTTGGATTCTCTGCACCAAGGGGTTCCATCTGGGCGAAGATCGGGTTTGTTCTTGAGATAGGGATGGTCTGGGCGGCCCCAGGTGGCAACGCCTTCTGTTTCGCCACCGCAGGTAGAATGGTAGTAGGCGGTGATAAATTCACCGTTGTACGTCATCACGACACCTTCGGTTTCGCGGACTGCTTTGTCCGTGATTTCGGTCGCGCTGTGGAGGCCTTTGTAAACTTGGTCACGCGTGTCGGCGTAGACGTCGAAGCCTTGTGTTTTGCGACTCCCGAAGTGCTTGTAAGCGTATGTTCGGGCGGCAACGGCTTGAGCCTTGAGCGCTTCGAATTTGGATTCGTCGAGTTTGCCGATTTCGTAGGGGACTACGCCGCGCAAGTATTCTTCGATGTCGATGATGTTGATGGCGTTTACCTTGTTGCCATTGGCGGTGACCACGAATTCACCTTCGTAGCAGGCTTTGTTGAGGGATGCCTTGTCGGTTGCGATGGCAATACATTCGCCTGTTGTAGACCCAGTGGCTTTGAATACGCGGCGGTCTATAGTCTGTTGGCGTTTCGCCTTTGTCTTGATTTTGAGTTTGCCTTTAGAGGCTGTGATGTGGAACTCTTCGTTCTTTTGGCGGACGGTGATGCTTGGCACGCCTACAAAAACGCCCACTTGGATAGGGCGATTGAGTTCCTTTGCGATTTTTTGAGGAACGATGGTCTGCTCGGATACACTGCTTGCTTCAATCGGATCTAGCGGTATCGCCAAAGCTAATGGCGACATCGCTAGCGCTAAAACAGAAATTATCCGGCGCAGACTCATGAACGTTATTTCTTCTTGAGCTTCGCTTGAGTTTCTTTGGCCATCTTGCGGAGCTTGGACTGGTTCAGCGTGCGGTCCGATGTCGAAATCTTATCGACAAAGAGGTCGCCGTTCAGGTGGTCACATTCGTGCTGGATGCAGCGTGCGAACAGACCTTCACAGTTGTGAATTTCCTGAGCTTCACCGTTAATGTCGAAGAATCGCACCGTGACACGGTCCGGACGGACTACGTTGCAGAAAATATCCGGGAGCGAGAGGCAACCTTCGTCGTAGTCGGCTGGCTTTGCATCCGGTTCTGCTTCCCATTCGGGATTGAACATAATGTACGGGCGCGGTTCTTCTTCGTCGGGGATGGCGGTGTCGATAACCACGAGACGGATGTTCTTGCCTATCTGCGGTGCTGCAAGTCCACAGCCTGGTGCTTCGTACATGGTTTCGAGCATGTCTTTTGCGAGCTGGCGGAGTTCCGGCGTGATTTCGGTAATGGGTTCGCACTTTTTGCGAAGCACCGGATCACCGTAAATTCTGATGGGGAGAATAGCCATGATTACTTCTTTTCTTCGACCTTAGCGGAAAGGTCGTTGTTGAGGACGCGGAGGATAGCAGCCTTTTCGAATTCGATGGTGGAGGTGCCAGTGCGGAGCGTGATGATGTTTTCTTCCATGCTAGCGATGGTGCCGATGATGCCTGCTGCGGTCATGACCTTGTCACCCTTCTTGAGCTGCTTGCGCATTTCGTCCATCTGCTTCATTTCCTTCTGCTTCGGGCGGATGAAGAAGAGCCACATCACAACAAAGAGAAGAATGATGGGGAGGAAGCTGGCGAGTGCACCCGGCTGTTCCGGCTGGGCTGCTGCTGCATCCTGTGCGAAAGCGGCGATGGAGGAAAGAGTCACGAGAAGTGCAGAAAGTTTCATAATAAACCTTTTAGGGGGTTGAGTGTTTTGTTCAATGAAAAAATAGAAATTTTTGATGCACTGGATTCTTCGGCTACGCCTCAGAATGACGTTTTACGCTTTTGTCTTACGGACTATTGAACAGTAATTAATTTCTTGTCCAATAACGGGTAGATGCGGTTGAGCTCGACTAGGTTCAGCAATCTATCGAAATCGGCTGAAAATTTTTCGATGAATTCTAGCCCGGGCAAATCGTTGTTCTTTGTGGATGTTTGCGGTGCGGCTTGCAACAATCGCTTTTGCAGGAGCGATTCGAGGCTTCGCATCGTGAGTGTCATTCCGTGCATGGAATGTTTTGTTTGTGCGGCAAGATCAGTTGTCTTGACGGCTACAAGACCGTTTGGCTGTAGTTCACCTTTTTCGCTTGCTGTTTTGACGAAAGCTGAGAGCACGGCTTGCTCTGTGAGCGATAGAATGTAGTGCGAAGAATTCTTGTAGATTGCTCTGAGCCGGAGCGTGTCATAAAGGAGCTCGATGAGCTTTTCGTTTTCGATGGTAAGCGATTCTGCTTGCAAGCGGATCAACTTAAAATCTTGTAAAATGAGCAATAGTTTGTATGTCTCGAGTGAAGACAAATTTGAAAAATTCTTAAGCTCGTTCTTGATTGTTTTTAAGCTGATTAATTTGTCTTCGGATTTTGCAAGAATGAATAAAAGTGATGGAAACGATGTAATAAATTCTTTCTTGCGTTTGTTTTCTTTTGCTATGCGGTTGCGTTGCGTTAAAAACGAAATGATGGATTTCATCCAGATAGGCTGTTTTTCCATCGTCTCCTGGAATAAACTTTGCGGGATGACTTCGATTTCGCTGTCTTCTTCTGCGCGTACTGTATATTCCAGGGGTTCGCCTTCGACAAGACTCATTTCGCCGAATGTGGAACCCGGTCCTAAATTCTTTGTCTGGATTTCGTTTTGTTCGTCCTTGTATGTTGCGACAAGGGTTCCTTTTTTGACGATATAGAAGGAGTGGGGCGTGTCTCCTTGCATGCAAAGAATTTTATCAGCAGCGATTTCCATTAGACTGTCCCCTTGAGATTTTGTTCGTACTTTAAGGCTGTTTCGTAGTAGTTTATTTTTTTCAAATCAAGAGAAAGAAGATGATTCCCTTTTTCGATAAACCACTCGAATTGCTGTATTTGGAGCCAGTCGGCGACTGTTATGGGAATATTGCGTTCCTTGAAAAAAGCGATCCAGTCCGTTGCATCTTTCGATGTGCCATTTTCTAATGTCGAAAGCAACACAAGAATTCTTTTTTGCTGGAGCGTAAGGCAAAACGGGTTCCAAGGCTTGTCCAAATCCTTTGCCTTTTGGTAATCAGAGAATATACCGAGAAGGTATGGGTTTGGAATGGAAAGACAGGTTTTGTCACCATGGAAAACAATCAACTTGCGACGAATGAGAGCCTTTAAAGCTTCTGTTGCTGCTGGTAAGGGAGTCTTGGTAAGCCACGAAAATTCTTGCAGCAGTGCGTTTGTCTGCAAAAAATCTTCGCTTTTGTAGAATTTGCAAAATGACGCGAGACTTGCAAGCGTGTTGTCTGTCTTTGCCGAGCGGATGGAATCGTTGATTCTTCTTGTTCTAGCAGAAATAGCCTTGATAACTGCCAAAAGCCATACGGGGAGGCTCTTTAGCTCGGATTCCATACATTCGTCGTTGATAATCGTAATGGAGGAATCAACCGTAGCTTGGAATACGTAACGTACGGGCTCACGTTCAAGGAGCGCTCCGACGCCTACGAGATTTCCGGGAAGAATTTTAAAAACAACCTTGTTGTTTGCTTTGGGGTCAAGCGCAACAAGCTCACCCTCGTTCAAAAGGATGATTTTTTTGTCTTCGTCCTGTGGCGAAGATACAACAAAACCCGCCTTCACGCGGAGTTGCGTGGGCGGGATAAGTTTCTTTCGGGAATCCCCCGTAATCATCGGGAAATAACCGCCTTCGAAGTCGGGCTAATTAAGCCTGACGTTCTTCGATACGTGCAGCCTTACCACGGAGGTCGCGCATGTAGTAAATGCGAGCCTGGTGGACCTTACCGGAGCGTTCGACAACGATGGAGTCGATGCGCGGAGAGTTGACCGGGAAGATACGTTCGACAGCCACGGAACCAGACATCTTGCGAACCGTGATGGACTTGCCGATGCCAGAGTTCTTCTGCTGAATAACGACGCCCTTGAACGGCTGGATACGTTCCTTCGTACCTTCGATAACCTTGACGTTAACGGTAACGGTATCGCCGGCGCGGAATTCCGGAAGGTCGGTCTTCAAATTTTCATTCTGGATTGCTTCAATGTTCAGGGACATAATGTGTACCTCGTTATTATTTGTCGCCAAATGTAGTATTTATTTCAAGATTTTTAAAGATGTCGGGACGTCTTTCTTGCGTTCTTTTTAACGATTCTTGGCGTCTCCACTCTGAAATGTTCTTGTGATGACCGGAAAGTAGCACCTCAGGCACCTTTTTTCCTTCGAATTCTTCGGGGCGGGTGTAGACAGGCCAGCCCAAAACGCCTTGCGCGAAGGAGTCCGTTTCGCCGGATTCCTTGTGGCCCAGAGCTCCGTCCAGCAGTCGCACTACGGCGTCCGTGACGAGCATCGCCGGAAGTTCGCCTCCGCTCACGACAAAGTCCCCGATGGAAATCTCCATGTCGACCTCGGTCTGGCGGATGCGGTCATCGATTCCCTTGTAGTGTCCGCAGACAAGTACAAGGTGGTTTTCTTGAGAGAGTTCTTTGGCAATCTTATGTGTGAAGGGAACGCCGTCTGCCGTGAGATAGATGACTTTGCCGCCATCATCCTTGACACCCGTGCTGCGAATGGCCTTCGCAAGCGGTTCGGGACGGAGTACCATGCCCGGTTCACCACCGTACGGGACATCGTCTACTTGCCCGTAGGCGTTGATGGCGAAGTCGCGCAGATAGACTGTGTTGAACTCAAACAAGCCTTTTGCCTGTGCGCGGCCCATGATTGAACTTTTCATCGGCGCGAACATTTCGGGGAAGATGGTGATGCAGTCGATCTTCATCGTTCCTCCGGGCAAAGGGATTTTAGATAGTCGCTATCGCAAACTATGAACTTTCCGTCTTCGTTGATTTCCTTGACACAATCATCAATCCAGGGGGCGAGGATGGACTTGCTGCTGAATTCGGATTGCATGGCGAGGTCGAACTTGATATGGAACGCATCGACCGTCATCAGTTCTTGCACTTCGAGGACTTCGCCTATGTCGCGACCGTCTTCGGTGTGAACGCGGAAACCTTCTAAATCGTCAATGTAATATTCGCCTTCGGGGAGCGGGAGACGTTCGGATTCGGGAATCATGACGTCGCTATTGACGAGGACTGCTACGGCTTCGGGAGTATCAAAACCCTTGAATTTCAAGTGCCAAATCGTGTTGGCGACTTTAGCGTCTTCGAGGGTGAGTTCCACGATTTCGCCATTCCTCTTTTTGACGCGCACGTCTTTAAGGCTCTTGCAGCGAGTCAGGTCATGGGTCAGGGGCATTGCCTTGATGTAGCCTTTGACGCCATGCGCACGCATGAGTTGGCAGACGGTGATGTAGGATTCGTTTTGGTCCATTTTAGCGGATTGGCGAGTGTGGAAAACCGGGAGGGAAAGTTGTTGCTAAAGAAAAAAGTCCCGTGCAAGCGCACGAGACTCTTCTTTAAAGGCGTAATTAAGCCTGTGCTTCTTCAGCGGCCGGAGCTTCAGCAGCTGCCTTGGCAGCCTTTTCAGCTTCGAGACGAGCCTGAGCCTTCGGGCTCAACTTGCGCTGCTTGGACTTGATTTCGCGAGCCTTCGGTGCCTTGCCTTCGATGGAGCGGTTGGCCTTGAGGTCGTGGAACAAGTCAGAGATACCGGTCTTCTTGAGGAGGGACTTGACGGTGTCAGACGGCTGAGCACCAACAGAGAGCCACTTGAGAACCTTTTCCTGTTCGAAGCGGATTTCCGGCTGCTTGAGGTTCGGGTTGAAGAAGCCGACCTGTTCGATAAAGCTATCGTCGCGAGCCTTGCGGTTGTCGATGACGACGATGCGGTAGATCGGGTTGTGACGCTTGCCGAAGCGGGCGAGACGGATAACAGTTGCCATTTTATACCTCTTTATGGGGTTTTTCCCGAAATTTCGGGGTTTTAGTTCTTTTGATGCCAAATATAGCAAACTTGCTTTTGTGTGTAAAGGACGGCAATGAAAAAAAATCCGTCCTTTTCTTATAAAGTAATTTGTGAAATAGCCGAAAAATGCCAAAAAGTGTCGAAATTTTGATAGAAACGGCAATTTTAGTGCATGTGAAGAAAGCCCCGTGAATCCGGGGCTAGAATGATTTTTTGACTTGATTAATGCTGTTTGGGGATCAATATTGGGTTTAATCTGGATTTAGAATGTCGTTATGGGCTCGATTTGAGGGCGAATTCTGCATGCTTCGATGGTTTGCGAGGCAAATTCATTCCAGTATATGTCGAGGTAATTGTAAAAATAATGGGGCTTAAAGTATTTTCTCGAATCTCTCGAGGGATCGTCTTGAGACGGGCTTGGCTCTATTTTTACATTGCAGACGATTTTTGTTTCTGTTTCTTCCGTGATATCGCCGAATTCGGCTTTGCAAGATTCCTTGAATTGCAATTTGGATTGCGCGAACATTTCAGTGTTGAACCACGGGTTTGTCCATTTTTTCGTGATGGTGTTGCTGTGCAAGTAAACGGAATAAAAGATGGTGTCCTGGTATGTTTCGCACGCGATCACATCGGAATTGCCATTATAAAACTCGAATGCGGTTCCGTTTTCCAACTGGATTCGATTGGGCAAGCACCACAAGGGATTTTCGGGGTAGTCCGGATTTTCTGCACACCAATAATCTACGGTGATATCGTTGCTTATCGGGTTGCCGTTCAACCAGCTTTCAAGAGTCTCTTTGGTCTCGTCAGAAATTGCAAATATTGGTGGAGTGTATGTGGAGTCTTGTTGATGCTCGAGGCGTATCTGTTTGCTCGGCTCTTCTTTGATTTGCGCAACGGATGCTTCCGGTGCAACGGAATTGCTCGAGGAGCAGGCGGTGAACGCGAGTGCTACTGCGGCTCCAACGATTGTTTGTGAGATTGATTTGGTGATGTAGTTCATGGTGTCCTCCTTTAGATAGGTTATACTTCCTAACGGGTCAGAACATTGAAATTCTGACTCATTTGTTTGTCATCCTATCGGTGCAATTTCGTCCTAGAGCATCGCGATAGAATTCGTTAAATGATTCTGTTATTCTCTACAGACTTTTATAATCTGCGTTCCGTACTTTTTCCAGTTCGGATCGGTGTATTGCGTTGCTCCCGCGGATGTGGAATTTTCCTTGGTTGGTATTAGATTGCAACGGTAGCTTCGTTGCCCTTCTGTGACGCCTTCTGTTTTTTCGATGAATTCTCCGTTTTCGAGAATACAATCATCTTCGAAATCCTTTGCAATTGATGTTGCCGAGGAATCAGGGATGGTGAATGCTTTTTGTATAAGCGAACTTGAAACTTGGACGGAGTAAGCGAACCACGTTTCTTCTGTTTCGCAACTGATTGTGGCGACATAAGCAATTTCAAGGTGCCGCAATGTTCCATGCTCGGTCTTTACTCCTGTGAGTAAACTTGTATGTTGTGCAGAAGTGTCTAGATTAATGATTATATCGTGTATGGGCGTGGGGGTTAGGGGATTAAAGCTTGCCTTGGAATCGACGATAAATGTTTTTTCGCCTTGGAACCAGATGGCCGATGCGCTGTCGACAGCTGCGTTGATTTGCGCCGTGATGGCGTTCGGCTGTTCATCCGTGCCGGCTGAGTTTTCGTTTCCGCAGGCGGCGAGGGAGGCGATTGTGACCAACGAGAAAGCGACCGCTATAAGACTTACCAATATCGTGATCGGGAATGATAAAATTTTGTACAAGTGCTTCATAATTCATCCTCCTATACTTTGTCCGTCAGCGGGAAAAGTTGCAAGTTGAGGCGGTAAACTTGATCGATTTTCTTGCATTCGTTGGCGAGCGTGATGACGCGCTTGCGGCAGTTGTCGACCTCTTCGGAAATGCGCGCGAATGTTGCTGCGTCGATGCCCATGGTGACTCCCGAAATGTTCCTTTCGTTCACGTCGATTTTGTCGATGGCTTCTTTCGCGAGGTCGGTCATTTCGCGGTTCATGGCACGGAGAGCAAGCGGGATGGCCTCGGACGAACCGGTGATGGCCTTGTCCGTTTGCTGGTAAGTGTTTTCGTCTGTTTCTTCAAGGAACTTTGCCTTGGTGAGCATGGCTAGCGAATCTCGGACTTGTTGCGCCGTGAAGGCATGCTTGATTTTTTTTGCGATTTCAAGCGGGAGGGCGCCCGGCATCAAGGGTGCGAGTTCACGAACGATGGAATTTATGGCAGATTCGTAATAGGCGAATGTGTCGGCGTCAATGACACGTGCATGCTGTTCTTTTGCAATGCGGGTGAGGTCGGCAAATGCGGCCTTTTTCTTCTCGTCGTTTGTGGCGTTCCCGAATTCGACCATCTTTTCGAAGTACGAAAGTTCAAAGCCCGAAAGTTTCATCGCAGCAGCGACACGCGGTAGCCCAACGCGACTCAGCGAACTTTTCCCTTCGCAAACGAGCTTGAGATACGATGGCGAGGCGAATCCGGCGTCCTTCGAAAATTCACGCCAGGTAAAACCGGACTTCTTGTGTTCTTCGTAGAAGTCCTGCATGTAGCGGCGGTAATCTTGGTATTCGGTTATCGGTTTCATGAGGTTAGGTGTTAGGTAATAGGTATTAGGTGTTAAGGGTGTCACCCCGGATTTATTCCGGGAGCGCCTTTTAAAAATCGCGTTCTCCTGCTTGTTTATAATATAACTCTGAAAAACTCGAAAGTCAATAGTTTGTGATACAAAAACTTTGAATTTTCACGAAAAATCAAAGAAATTTTGATATTTATAAAATTTATTTTTGTTAATGAAACAAAATTCTTTGCTAATGATACAAGGGCGAAATTCGCGGCAGTAGACGGCAGAAAGTAGACGGTAGGAAGTAGGCTGTAGGAAGTATGAAAAAAGCCCGCTTGCTTTTGCAAACGGACTTTTGAAATTTTATGGACGAGATGCGCGGGATGCGCGGCGCTTATCTCTTTTTCTTCTTGTTCTTGTCTTTAGGCGGGGTGTAGTTCGAACCGATCGTACCGCCGTTGTTCTGGCGCTTGGCGAAATCGCCGACCTTCTTGAACATTTCCTTCATGCTTTCGTACTGCTTGAGCACGGCGTTCACGCGGGCGGCATCCGTGCCTGAACCCTTTGCGATACGGGCCTTGCGGCTACCGTCGATAATCTGCGGCTTCTTGCGTTCCTTCGGCGTCATGGAACTGAGGACTGCTTCCACATAGACCAACTGCTTTTCGTCAATCTGGTCGAGCGGGAGCTTGTTGAGTCCCGGGATGAGGCTCAAAATGTCCTTGATGCGTCCGAGCTTCTTGATCGTGCGGAGCTGCTTCAAGAAGTCGTTCAAGTCGAACGTGTTGTTGAGAATCTTTTTCTTGAGGTCCTTCGCGTCCTTTTCGTCGATGACCTGCTGTGCTTTTTCCACGAGGGATACCACGTCGCCCATGCCGAGGATTCGGCTTGCCATGCGGTCCGGGTGGAAAAGGTCGATTTCGTTCAGCTTTTCGCCAACACCGATAAAGCATATAGGCACGCCCGTCATCTTCTTGATGCTAAGCGCTGCACCGCCGCGGGTATCGCCATCCATCTTCGAGAGGCAGACGCCCGTGAAGTTCAGGCGGTTCCAGAACGTTTCGGCGACATTCACCGCTTCCTGACCGATCATAGCATCGGCAACGAACAAAATTTCGTCCGGATGAACCGCGTCACGGGCCTTTTCAAGTTCTTGCATCAACTCTTCGTCAATCTGCAAACGGCCTGCCGTATCGTAAATCACGAGGTCAAAACCGTTGTCCTTAGCATACTGGTAGCCGTGCTTGATGATTTCGACCGGATTGCCCTGGCCTTCGTCATAAACCGGAACGCCGATGGACTTGCCGAGCACCTGCAACTGCTTGATAGCGGCCGGACGGTAAACGTCAGCGGCAACGAGGAGCGGCTTCCTCTTCTTCTTGCTGCGCATCCAGAGTGCGATCTTGCCTGCGAAAGTTGTCTTACCCGAACCCTGCAGACCAACCATCATGATGCCCACGGGAGAAGGTGCGGAGAGGTTGATTTCCTTAGTTTCGCCACCCATGACGGCCACAAGCTCGTCGTGGATAATCTTCACAATCTGCTGACCCGGGGTCACGGAATTGAGCACTTCGGCGCCCATGGACTTTTCCTTGACAGACTTGACAAAGTCGCGGGTCACGTTGAAGTTCACGTCGGCAGCGAGGAACGCACGACGCACCTCACGCAGCGATTCCGCCACATTTTCTTCGGTAAGTTTGCCCTGCCCACGCAGGTTCTTGAGAGTATTTTCTAGAGAATCAGTCAGCTGTGAAAACATAGTGGGTCAAATTTAGTAAAGTCGGAAGTAGGAAGTAGGCGGTAGGAAGAAAATGTGAGTGAAAAAGCTTGTAACTGAGTCATTCTGAGCGGAGCCAGTAAGGCGAAGTCGAAGAATCTATAAAACTTAGGAATGTTGGTGAAAATGCTTGTAATGACGTCATCCTGAATGTGAAGCGTGAAGGATCCAGTAAATTTTATATGGGGAGGGAGAAGCCTCTCCCTCGCTTCAGCCCCGGCTTTCAAGTGCGAATGCTGTATGTCATGCCCGTCTCCGAACGGGCACCTCCATTTTTTTGCAAAAAATGAATCTGCGCTGGGGCTTCCGCTACCCTCTCTAGCGGGCTTCAGACGCCAGCCCGCAATGCCTGGCTTACGCCGCCTTCGATAGTTCCTTTAGAAACGTTTGATCCGATCTTATCCTTTCATGCGTCGGTAGTTGTCGCATTGCGGTCGTATATTTTCCTATAGAATTTAATGGAGACAACCATTTTTGCAAACTATAGGAAAAATGAGAAGTAAACATTTTAAAGAACGTGCCTTTGAGCAGGTGGAGTACAATTACTGGAAAAAACTGGTGGGCGAGATTCTTGTTCCCGGAGAGCCAGGGAGTTACCCTTCCGAAGGGGAAATCCTTAGCGCCTATAATGAGATGTCGGCTCGGCATCCGGAATGCAAGTGCAAAATATTGAAAGCGAAAAATCTAGGCCAACCTAAGCCGAGTTCGGAATGTTTGTTTCAAAGGGGGGATAAAATCAGTGGAATCTGGATAATTCGGCAGATGGGGTCTACAGATGACGTGCTTGAATTTTTTATGAGTTCTGCACAACTTTATGTGAGTCTTAAGCATAAGGGCTTACCATCGATTTTTGTGCGGTCTGCGACCTGTAACCTGCAGCAGACTATGAAAAATTTTGAGGACTTTATCGACAACTACTTACTTCATCTTGTGGGCCTTGAACAGGAGAAAATAGAATTTGAAAAGATGCTCAAAATCGAAAAAATGGCAAAATTAAGCATAAGAACGGGCGTTTCTCAGGTCTTGTCCTCATTGAGTTACGAATGGAATTTGGAGGACAAGGGGGAATGTTTTGCTCTACGGATTGGACTTGGAAAGAAAAAACTTGTTGAAATGTCGCTAAACGATAAAAATTTCACTAAGAGAATCCCTGCTATACCCGAAATGCTAAAAAACATTGAAGGACTGCTAAAAATAATGCCGTTTCCGGTGGACATTTCAATGACAAAGGAACTCTTAAAACTATAGAGGTATGTATGTCGGTAAGGATCAATGCGCGGGAATTGGAAAGTTTGTTGGCTGCGACTCCCGCATCGCAGAACATTATGCTCACGGGCAAACACGGAATCGGCAAGTCGCAGATTCTGGAGAAGTTCTTTACAGCCCGCGGCGAGCGTGTGGTGATTCTGTTCTTGGGGCAGATGAGTGATCCGGGTGACTTGATTGGGCTTCCGCGGCTTGACGAGACAACCGGAAAGACTCTGTTTATGCCGCCTTACTGGTTTCCGACCGATGGCAAGCCAGTGGTGCTGTTTTTGGATGAACTGAACCGCGCCCGCCCTGAGGTGTTGCAGACAATCATGGACTTGACGCTGAATCGTACACTTGCGGGCCGAAAGTTACCCGAAGGTTCTCGTGTGATTAGTGCGGTGAACGATGGTGAGGAATACCAGTTGACCGATTTGGATCCGGCGCTCGTGAGCCGTTTTAATATCTACGAATTCAAGCCCACTACGCAGGAATGGTTGCTGTGGGCGGCGAAGGCGGGGCTCGATTCTCGCGTAATAGACTTTATTTCGGAAAATCCAGAAATGCTCGATGGGGCCGCCTTTACTCGCGAAGATCAAGGACTTGAAAAATCACCTGACCGCCGCGGATGGGAACGAGTATCGAATGTGCTGCAGACGAACGAGGTGACGCCGCTTTTAAAGATTGTAATTGCGGGTATTGTCGGCATGCCTGCAGCAACCAAGTTCTTTGCGACAATCAACCAAAAACGTTTGCCTAGCGCAAAGGAAATTTTGCTCGGCGATTTCGCAAAGTTGCAAACAGCGCTCAAGAAATGCTCAACGCCGGAACTTGCCTCAGTGAACGAATCGATTCTTCGCTTTATCGAGACGAAGAGTTATGATGAGAAGGATGATGCGAAGGTATCGAAGAACGTTGCTGCATATTTTGAATTCCTTTCGGGTGAAAATTTTCGCGAGGCGCAGGCTCATTTTGCGAACCTGTATTCTTCTTCGCTGTACCCGTCGACGATGACATTTGTGATTATGCAGTGCCCGGATTTGTATAAGAAGATTACGGCATTTGTTAAGTCAATTTAAGACTGTCATCTTGGAGCGTAGCGATAGGATTCAGTTAAGATGAGTATAGAAGGACTGGGGTGAATGTTTTAAATATGGATTGTATAGATAGAATAAAGAAAATTGGTGAAAGGTGGTTCCTGACGGAGCCTCTGTTGTTTGCTGTATATTGCAGTCACGAGTTTTGTGAGAATGATTCGCTTGATGTGGCGATGCGAACCGGAAACAGAAAGGTCGAATTTTCTCCGAAGGTTTTGCTAAATGTGTCTGATATTGTGTTGGCGGAATTCCTAAAAGTCGAAATATTCCGCATTCTGCTCAAACACCCGTATCAGCGACAACCTCCGTTTGCCGAAAAATCGTTGCTTACGTGGGCGAGCAATATCACAATTGCCGATGTGTATGATTTACCGCAATCTGTCAAAAAACAGATGAGTGGCACGGAATTGAAATTGCCCCAAGGGTTGTGTTTCGAGGAATACTATAACCTGCTCAAACAAGTGGCAATGCCGGCGGGCGGGGTGGGGGACAAGTCGGACGATATGCCGGTTGGCGAATCGCAACAAATGGGTGGAGAATCAGGGCTGGGAGGCAGCGGTTCTAAAAGTAATGTTGGTGGCCCTCGCAATACACAAGAAAATGTCGATGCTCAAGAAAAACGGGATACGCAAATTTCGGAGCTTTGGGATGAAGATGAAGAAGCCTGTTGCGACATAAATGGATATATCGAAGTTGCCGAAGCGAGCAACAACTGGGGCTCTATTTCGGGCAAACTGCAAGGCATCATCAAGGCGAGCCTGAAAGTAGACATGGACTATCGCAAAATGTTGAGCCTGTTCAAAACCTCGATCATTTCGAGTAAGCGTCGCCTTACGCGTATGCGCCCGAATCGCCGTTTCGGTTTTGATGCCATGGGTAGTCGCTACGAACTTTCGACAAACTTGCTGATTGCAGTTGATGTTAGCGGCTCTGTAACCGACAAAAGTCTATCCTTTTTTTTCTCGGTGATTAATAGGCTCTTCAAATACGGCGTCGAAAAATTAGATGTATTGCAGTTCGATGCCAAAATTCAAGGTGAACCGGAACCGTTAAAAAATGCGCGCAAGACTGTCAAAATAATGGGCCGTGGTGGTACGAATTTTCAGCCTGCTGCTGACTATTTCTGCACACATCCCGAATATGACGGACTCATCTACTTTACCGATGGCTTCGCTCCGGTGCCAAAGTTCAACACCAAGCGCCCCATCGATGTACTGTGGGTTTTATGTGGAAAATCCGCCTACGACCAAAACGCAGAGCGAATTAAAAAATTGAAACGGAACCGTGTCACATACATTCCTAAAAGAGAATGATGACTGAAAAGAAATTGATTAAATCTCCATAAAATAGTAACGATATGTTGGATCGTTCGATATAAACTTCCACTTAATTTTTTGAGTTAGTTGTTGATTTAATGTTGTAATGTCATCCTTTTTCCCTGTAGGCTTTCCAATATCTTTAGCTGAAGGGATTATTTCTTCTGCTTGTATTTCGTCTTTTGAAGAAATGTTTGTTTCTTTACTTCTGAAATATTTGTAGATGTCTTTTTCTTCTTCACCTTTTTTCGGTTCTAATTTTGTGAAGAAATTTAGATCATCAACAATTGTTAAAACGAATGTCCTTGCATAATGTTTTTTTTCTTTCACTTGTTGCATAAATTTGATGTCCTTTATAAAGGAGTACATTTGTTCTGGATATTGTTTATTTCTAGGGAACTTTAATTCAATGGCGTAAATTTCATCTATATCCTTAACTTCTTTTTTATTATTTTTCTTATAGACAAAAATATCCATTTCTGTTTTTTTCCATTTTTCTTTTTCAAAAACTCCCCAAAGTTTCTTTGCGTTTCGTTCAAATTGAACTTTGTAGTTCTCTCCAAGTTTTTCTCGAATATATATTCCTAGTTCATGCTGCAAGGAAAATTCGTTATATATATCATAATCCTTATTATTGGGAGTTTCTAATTTTTTGAGCAATTCCTTGTCTAAGAAATCTTTAATTATTTCTTTTATATCCATTTTTATTTCCTTCTTGCCATAATCATGGTAATTAAACATTTTTCTCCATAAATATACTCCTAAAATGTCGAAATAGCCCATTTTTTAGAGAATTCGCATCTTTGGGCGGTTTTTAAGCGGACTCCATTTAAGTGTCTGTAGTTGTCGCATGTGAGCTGTATATTTATAAGCAAATAAAGGAGTTCTTTATGATCGAAGAAAAAATGGCCGAAGAAGAAATGAACAAGGCTTTCCGCTACTATAATTACGTGCGAGAGTTTTACGGTTATTTGTGCGATTCGCTGGACTTGGTTTTTGAAGATGATTGCTGTGAATTTGACCCAGCATATGCTCCCGCTGAAAAGGAATTCCCTCCTGCAGAGGGAATAGATGAAAATTCTACCGCCAAGGCGATTGCGCTTGATAAAATGGCGCGGGCTATTCGAGCCTACGAAACAATGCGGACTATTGTTGCGGTGCTTGACAAAGATGGCGTGGAGAAGTCCGCGAATAATCGCGGAATGATGCAGGATCCCCATAAGTTTGCGCTTACAAGTATTGGGGAGTATTTTCCTACGACAACGCTATGGCGCGAATTTGAAGAACCTGCGCAAAAACGGCTTGGAAAATATGCGGATGATGCTCAAAGTGCGATTATGTTGATGGAACCGCTATCACTTGAATCTGCAATTCACAATATTTTCGCAGAGCAGAAAGAATGCCTCGAAAAATTTTTACCGCAAAAAATTGAGGAATTGAAAAAGTTGCAGGCTGAGATGGAATCCTTCTTTGATGAAAAAAATGAAAATCCGCAGAATCTCCACAGGCGGCAATTTAAATACGAAGATCGCAGAAGCCAGGAATACATCAATAGTATAATGGAAAGCCTAATCAAGGATGATGGCTGGATTGGTGCGCGAAAGAAATGCAAACTTGAAGAAAAACTTCATCAAGATATGCAGCTGTTGGCACGGAAGGCCTTGGCCAATGCCCGCTTTGAACACCGCAAAGAAAATATTGATAAACTGTTGCTGCTGAACAAACGGCTCCATGAACTGCAAGATGAATGTGCAAAAGTCACCTTCGATATGTACAGGGACATGAGGGCTCTCATGGCGCAAGGCAAGTCGTATTACAAGACTTTTGGCATTGAGTCGTTTATTGTGTATGAATCAGAAGAGGACTGGGAGGGCGACGTTTCCGGTCTTTACGATTCCTACGATAGGGCGAATCGTTTTCAGGTAAATCTCAATGACGCTCCCGGCAAGGAACCCGCCGATTACAAGGATTTGAACGCCTGGCACGAGGAACTGAGCTGGAACATCGAGGGGCTTGACCTGCCTGAATTCAAGGACGAATATATCTGCTTTGCGATGCACAAGTTCTTTGCCGATGGCAGTTACTCCCTCGAAGATGCCATGCGCATGAAATTAGAGGAATTTTATGTCCACACCGAGATTCATATTTAGGGATTCGTGTTGATAGTGTCAGATGTATGGTTAAGACGATTTTTTTAATACGTCTGTATTTGTCGTGTGCTGGGGCTAGATTTAAATAAAAATATATAGGAGAAAAATGAGTAGAACAGAAAAAGTCCATACGCATAGATGCCCATGCGTGCGCTATATTGATGCTAGCTGTCAAGCTAAGGCTAAAGCAGTTAGATCTGCCGCCAAAAATGAAATCAGAAAGATGCAGGATCCCGATGATTTAGATTTTTTTCTCGAAAATAGCCGTCGAGGTCGTCTTGGGCGCACCTATAGCGCGGGGTATCTTGATCCCACCGTAAGTGAAGCGGATTATTTAAAGAAGGTCTTGTCCGTCAAACAATCTGTGGCGAATGGGACTGTGCCGTGGGACACTTGTCTGTTTGCTAGTAACGCTTTTCATAAAGATGTCCTAAATCGTGTAAAACAGAAGGACCCAACATTCAAAGGCGACAGAAATCAAGCGATGTTGTTGCTTTCTAACGAAGAATTGGCGGAATGTGTTCATCGTTTTTATGCGAGTAAAGGACTCAAGGGTCGTAAACGGTAATTATATTAAAAGAGGATGTTTGACAGGAACAGTATCTCGAAACCTCGTCCTTCCAAGTTGGAATATTCCCTTTCCCTTTGCAATTTGGTTCAAAAACGCCAATTTCGCTACAAAATCAAGCTCTTTTGTAAACTTCCTGTACGTTCAGTTTGCATTTAAGTTATTTTCAAATTGGACATATTAGAGAGTTTTGCAGAAACTCTAAACACTCGTTATGAGAGGTTGTTATGGCTAAAAGAAATCAAGAAGCGAAAAAGCAGAAAACTATAAAATATGGAACAGAAAAAGCTAAAGAATATCTTGATACGATTGATTGTCTTCGAAAGAATAGGCCTCGAATTGAAGAAAAAGAAAGACAATCAGACATTCTGTTTATAACAGGATGCACGAGCGATAAAGATGGTCGCGATGGTGAATTGCCTGCTTTTGAACGATATGTTGGAGGTGCTTCTGTTGGAATACTCAAATTTTTTTCCAAATTCGTTGAAGAAAAAAAACGCCCTTTTGACCTATACGTTCTATCTGCGGGCTATGGGTTTATTCCTGCCGAAGCTGATATTCAAAAATATGACATTTCGTTTAACAATGTTGATGCTAAATTGCGTAGCGAAATGGCTCAAAGCCGGCATTTGAACTTGAGTGCAGATTTTCGATCACTCCTTGAAAAAAAATACAAATTGATTATTTTGCGTTTGGGGCCTAAATACATTGATGCTCTTAATAAAGCCGTAAAAAATGATAATGTGAAATTTTACGAACTCCCTAACGAAACACATGTTTTTTACTTAAAACCCAAATCTACGGACCAGATTTTGTTTCAGGCGAAATCAACACAAACTCATTCCATTAAGCCATTAGAAATTTACGGCTCAGAAGTAAAAAAAATATCGGGTAGCAAACTCCTCAATGATGCTCAGGATTCATTATGGTGCAAATTCTTTGATAAAAACCAATGCATGTCTACGGATGAAATTATCCAAAAAATCAACGATGCAAAAAACGTGGAGGATCTATTGAAATGAATACAGAAAA
This sequence comes from Fibrobacter sp. UWB11, assembly GCF_900143015.1. Lineage (NCBI taxonomy): Bacteria > Pseudomonadati > Fibrobacterota > Fibrobacteria > Fibrobacterales > Fibrobacteraceae > Fibrobacter > Fibrobacter sp. UWB11. The sequence goes on from NZ_FSRT01000001.1 coordinate 621,389, forward strand.
GAAAGACACCAAGGAGCTTTGCTTGAAAATTCATGAGTTTTTTAGTAAGCTTCCAAAATACAAAATGGCGGACATAAAAATCGCCCAGCAAAATAACAGGGGTATTATTGGTGGAGTTTACGTTATGTTCGAGGAGGGGGAAGACTATCATGGCTATTCACGGATTACCCGCATTGGGACCCATCAAGCGGATAAAAAAACTGCTCCGGACATTCCTGATAAAAGCCAATCTGTATGGAAAAGAATGATGCAGCATTATGGCAATATGAAAAGTTTATTAGGAAGAAAGGATGGAAGCATCTTTAGAAAAAACATAGGCATTGCTATGTTGCAAAAAAGTAGGGATTCATACATTGAAGCGTGGCTGTTTGATCGCACTTCTCGTGCCAATAGAGAAAAATATGATTCCGACAAATCTAAAGTTCCTTACAATAAAGAAAAACAAGATAAAATTGAGGCGAAAGTAAGCGATTATATACGCAATAAAATCAGTTTTGTTGTTATTCCCATCAATAATCGAAAAAAGAGACATGATTTTGAATATGGGTTGATTTCGGCGATTTGCCAAGCTTCTGATTTTTATCCTAGCAAAAATTGGCTTGGAAACTTTAATGATAAGGAAAAGATAAAACAAAGTCATATGTGGGTCTCTGATGGAATAGATGATGAGCCTGTTACAGATGATGAATTTGAAGAAATTAAGCAATGCTGTAAATCCTTTAGGTAAAATATGAATTTTTAGCGACTGTATTTGTCGTATGTCTTTTATACATTTATCCGTAGAAACAAAAAGAGGTTTTCTATGGTATGTTATAGTGTTCCTAAAATTTCAGGGGATGAAATAATATGTTTGCCCGACATCGGTCAAATTCAATCAAGGGAATCTCTATGACACAAAAAGAACTAATTGACAAGGTCCATGCCGAAATAACCGGCAAGGAGACATTTAAAGAAATAATCCATCGACTTACCGATGCTATTATGCAAGATGGCGAGAACAATCTGAAAGTATTGTTTTTTCGTTTAGAACCAGCCTCATCGGCGTATGTTCACACGTATCCTGACGATATTTCGGACGGCCCTTGGAATGTTTAAAAAGGGGCTGAAATGCAAGAAGATAAAAAAAGCCGAAAAAGCGTCCGGAGAGTTTGATAAAGATACGCTGTCCGCTGGAACCTGCTCTGAACAAGCCGAATGGGCGGGGATGACAGATTATGGCTTGTGAGAAGTGCGCTGAACGACAATTATGGATTTGCGGGGATATTCACGGCGATTTGTCTGGGTTAGTTCGGAATGCTGTGAATTGCGGGATGTCGCACGCCGATATCCTGGTTGTCGGTGATTTTGGTGCAGGTTTTGGCCGCCCGAAATCGATGGATGTCGCTTACGGCAAAGTGTGTACCACGCTAGAGAAAAATGACATTTGCATATACACGATTCGCGGCAATCATGATAATCCTGCGTTTTTTGATGGTTTGCATGATTTTGAATGGCTGCATTTTTTGTCGGACCACCGCATAATTGAACTTTGCGGCAAGAGAATTTACCCTATCGGTGGGGCTGTTTCTGCCGACATAGATTTTGTTGATCCTCTAATCCGCAAATCACGGCGAATGATAAACGATACCCTAATCAGGATGGGCTCTTCTAAACGCATCTGGTGGCCTGATGAGGCTCCTGTGCCGATTGTTGAAAGTTTCTCCACTGCTGTAGATGTTGTTGCGTCGCACGAGGCTCCGCTTTCGTTTGCACCGCCCCTTGTGCGGGCCGATTATGTGCGAGATGTAACTTGGCAGAAGATTGTTGAGTCGCGCAAGTACTTGGATTATGTTTTGCAAACGGTCAAGCCGATCTTGTGGTTTTACGGGCATTATCATTGCTGTTATGAGGGAAATTATCAAAAAACACATTATCGCTGCCTCGATATTGCTGAAATGACGCGGATTGTTTGAAGTTGTAACATGCGTCAACATCTGTCGCATAGCGTGTATATATTTACGGATAACACTTAACAAGGAGTCGCTATGAATCGTAATATATACATGCTTGCAAGGCGTACGGACTGGAAGGTTCTTGAAAATTTTTACAAGGATCTCGGAGACGATGGCTTGAAAAAAGTCGAGAAAATGAAGCGATTTCGCGACGCTAAATACGACGAGAATGCCGATGAGCCTGGTTCCGCGCATGATATGCGTTATGCAGCTGTGAACTGGGAATTTCTAATCGATCGCTATGTAGTGCAGGGATTGAAATTTGTCTGGACAGATGAAAATCTTGACAAGTTGATTCGGCTCGATCAGCACATCCGCAAACTAGAATATGAAATGTACCAAAAATTCATCGAGATCAAGCAGAATCTGGACGGCCTCATTGCGCAGGGATTTGATGTTTACAAAGATTACCAGGTTACAGGCGAAATCCGTTACGATGCGCTTTATATCGATGACGATGAACACAAACAGAAATACGACTGGATTTGCGAGTTGCTACAGGGTTATGCGGATATGCGTGCACTCAATAGCTTCTCCTTTGGCGATGGGCAAGAACCAGAAGACCCGCGTAATAGCGAAAATTACATTTTCGAAGGAAAAAAGGGAAAATGTCAAAGAAGGAGTGAATGGCTAAATTACGATTATTTCGTAAAAAACGGAATGACTGCATTCCTTTATCACTTAATGGTTGATTTAAGTCATAGTCTCTATTCGTACAATGACATCGTGAATATGGACCTGAGGTGTTTTTACATCAACTATGATATTTCTTTTTAGGAGTAAACGATAGGAATAAAAACTATGCGACGCTATTTGTCATATTTTATATATATTTAATGGAAAATAAATCCAGGAGAAAATATGGCAGATATGACTCGCGGCGAAAGGACGGTGCAACTCTTTGCGAAGGTGATTTCAAACCCTGACAAGAAATTTACCGTTAGCGATTTGATGACTTCGTTTGAAATTCCCGAGGGCGAACGTCGCAATGTTCAGCGTGACATGAGGTTCCTTTCGGAAATGGATGGCGGTCGCTATATTGCTGTTGAAACGGTGGGGCGCACGGCTTATTATACTTCGGCACTCCGCAATGCAGAAAGGCTCCTGTTCCCGAACTTCGAAAACACGATGCTGCATTTCGTATTTCTGAAACGAATTGCGAACATTTATCCGGCTACTAGCGAAATCATCTCGCAACTTCTGGAACGCATCGAAAAAAGTTTGCCGCATAGTGAACAGAAGTCGCTCCAGTTGCTTGGTGATGCTCTAAACACCAAAATTCTTTTTATGGGTGCTCCGCCGGATTTTGAAGAGGATTCCAGTGAAAAAATCCGGATTATTTTGCAGGCCGTTCACGAACATCGCAAAATCGATGTGACCTACAAAACGGAAGATGGTGAAAGACAATCGACCCGAATCCCGCTAATGATCATCATCTACGAAGATGACCTCTATGTGGGTTGCCAACGACAGGACGGCGATACCTATACGCTCAAGTTCCGCCGAATCAAGAATGTCAAGCTGTCAAAAGAACCATTTGTCGAAGACCCAAAGGTCCTTGACAAACTCCGCAAACAGGTGATGTCTGGGGTGGTGTTGATGGGGAGCCAGGAGCCGAAACTTGAAGATATAGAGATTGAGTTCAAGAGCCGGACAATCCTTTATCTCGACGAAAATCCGTTTAACCGCTCCATGCGAATCGGCAAGCCGAAAAACGGAAAGGTTACGGTGAAACTGAAAGCCGAAATAAATAATCTCTTGTTCAACTGGATCGTTTCTTTTACGGATGCTGCTTGCGTTAAAAAGCCGGTCTCTTTACGTAATCGTCTCAGAAACTACGCTAAATTTTTAATGGAAAATTACGGGGAGTAATTTTTGCCGTTTTTGTAAAAAACACAGTATTTTATAACAAAAGGGGATTTCAATATGAATGTGTATTATAATCCAGCGTACAGTGGTTTTGTCTATACGGGATTGACGGATGGTCAGGTCTTTTTTAATTCAACAGTATGCAATACGAATTCGCTTGTTGACTTGATTGCCCTTCATGCGGGTGTGGATTTCCCGGTGGCATCAAATATTGACCGTATCCTTGATTACTACAAGGCGATGTTGGAATACAATAAAGTTAATCCAGGTAATCTTTTTGAAAAATCTTTTAAGGTTGATAGTTTTAATACGGCAAAGGAATGCTTAAAGTGGCGTGACGCGATGATACTTGCTGGGTGGCAACCTGGTAAAAATGATGTATCGGAGCGTATGAAGGTCTTTGCAGGGATCGAGAAGAACTTCCATTCCATTTCCAATGGCGAAAAATTGCTGCGTATAATAGAAACGGTTGAGAAAGGCTGCAATTTGCCTGAGAATTTGGAAATTATTACGCCGTTTGATTACGCTTGCTTTAAACCGGCTGAAGTTTATCTTTTGGAGGCGTTGAAAAAGAGAATTGGTGATGATAAAGTTCATTCCAACAATAATCTCCCGCAGAATTCCAACAATCTCCGCAAAGTCGCCAATATCTTAGTTGAAAACAAGCCTGATGCAATATCGCTTGACGGCGACAAATCCTTGGAACTTCTTTGTTTTGCTGAAAAGAAAGAGGCTCTTCAATATCTAAGTCAGCTTAATGCGGATGATTATTCTGTTTGGATAAACAGGGATAACCGCGCTTTTGACAACTATTTGATTCAAGTTCAGAAGCCGACATGTGGCTCCAGCGATAAAGGTGTCAGCCAAATTTCGGAATTGCCAATCATTGGACTTGCGCTTTTTACTAGACCTCTGAACTTGAACGCCATTATCAACTGGTTGACTGTTCCTAAGAGCCCTCTTAGCACAAAGTTTAGGAATGAACTTATTAATGCAATCGTTAGTAGCGGTGGATATTTCAATGATGCATGTCGTAAGTGCCTCCGCGAAGCTGAGGATAAAGATAAAGAACGGATTAAGTATTTCCTTCCAGATATTTCGAAACCAAAAGAAGCGATTAGTGACAATCCAATTAAAAAGTCGGTAATTCTCGATTATGTAAAACAGCTTTCTCAATGGATTAATGCTAATCTACACATGGAGATGAATGGTTTTGAAAAGAATCACTTGACGGGGGCTCAGTCGATATGTTCTGCAATGGCGCGAATATTGGAACTGATTGATGCCGATGAAGTTTCTTATGATGATTTGATTTTGAATTTTGATTCCATTTCGACAGAAATAGAATCTGAACTTTCTGAAAGTAAGGTTGGTTGCCAGAATCTCATTTCTTCGAGTTCCAATATTGCCTCGCTTGCCGACTCTACGATTTGGTGCGATTTTTACAATTCTGATGAAATGGCTCTGTCATACGACTTCCTTTTGCCTCAAGAAAAAGAGGCTCTGAAGGAAAATGTGTGGACGAGTGAAAACGAGCAGAAATTTAATCGTTTGAATAAGTTGTTGCCATTCTTGCTTACCCAAAACAAGCTGACCTTGGTTACTGTGAAAAAGGATGGCACAAAGGATGTTGTTAAAGATCCGATTTTGATTCGTCTTGAAAAGAATATGGACAAGGAATTGACAAAAGAATCGTTGTCATTAAAACAGACTTTGGGTATTTCAACGGAAGCGATTGAACAATTCAATAATCGTCATCAGAATGAAGATGGAACGATTCGTTTTGAACGAAAAGATTTGGTATCGTTTCCTCAAACAGAAAGTTTTAGTTCCATTTCAACCTTGATTGACAATCCGTTTGATTATGTTTTTAACAAAGTTATAAAATTGAGAAAGTTGGGAAGTGCTGCTATGTCAGCTGTGTTCACAACAAAGGGTACGGTTGCTCATGCTATTATTGCAAAATTATTTGACCCAGAAAAAGGAGGTTCTCCAGCTGCAATAAGGAATCGTATTGATTCTGATTTTGACAAGGTCTTTGATGAGACTGTTCTTGAATGTGGTGGAATTCTTTTGCAACCAGAAAATCTTTCCGAAAAAAATGTTTTTAAGAAAGATATGAATAGTTGCGTAATAAAGCTGTGCAATTTTATTGAAAAAAATGGCCTGAGTGTTGTTGCATGCGAAAAAGAATATAAAGATGTTCTGCTTCCGGAATTTGAATCTCAAGAAATTCTTTTTGACGGCTTCATAGACATGCTTTTGGAAGATCAATCTGGTAAAACGGTCATTTTTGACTTTAAGTATTCTCCCAAGAAGGACAAATACGAAAAATGGATAAAGAACAACAAGTCCATGCAACTTGCCCTCTATAAAGGCTTGGTGGAAAGGACTTCTGATAAAAATGTCAAGGCCAAAGCGTACGTACTTTTACCCGATATTAAAGTCATTACTGCTGCTGATTTGATTGGAGCCTCTTTTAAAACGAATGTTGAACGAGAGGGAGATTTGCTTGAAGAAATGAGCAATTCCTATGAATACCGCAAAGTGCAAATCAAAAACGGCATTGTTGAAGATGGTGAAGGTCTGATTTTCCCTCAGGATGATGTTAAAATATCTTATGCGCTTGATATGGGGAAAAAAACTCTTGTCCCTTTGGATGCTGAAGAAAAACTCAAAAATAAAACTTGGGAAAAAACTCCTAACACTTACAGCGATTACGCATTTTTTAAGGCAGGTAAATAATGAATCACGTTACGTATATTAGTGCAGGTGCTGGTAGTGGAAAAACATACACTTTGACATCCATTCTTGCTGATTTAATTGTTAAGGAAAAGTCTACTCCTGATCAGTTTATCCTGACAACTTTTACCGAAGCCGCTGCAAGTGAATTTAGGGAAAAAGCTAAAGCTAAAATTTATGAGCATACTGAGTATGGCAAATATGCCGAAGCTGCGGAAAAACTTGATCAATCTATGATTGGAACAGTTGATAGTATCGCCAATAAGTTTGTGCAAAAATATTGGTATTTGCTTGGAGTTAGTCCTGATCAGAAACTGATTGATGATGACCAGAAAAAAATCTTCATAAGCCAAGTCTTACAATCGGTCACTTCTATTAAGGATGAATCCGGTAATTCGCCTGAAGAAGATTTCTTTGTTGAATTCTGCAAAGAATTTAATATTGGTTATCCTTTTGGTAGTGACAAATTTGGGCTGAATTATGATTTCTGGAAAGATGATGTCCGTGAAATTTTTGAAAAAGTTCAAAGCTTCAATATTTCTGATTTAAAAGAGAGCCGAGGAAAATCCATCGCTTACGCCACCGAAATTACTGGTGAAAAAGATTTGGTTGGTGTTGAAGAAGAAGTTTCAGAGCTTCTAAAAGAAATTGAAGATGTTGATAGAACTGTTACGAGGCCATCGAAAGATAGAACTGAAAAAATAAAGAAATTCAAACATTTGCTTTCAAATGAACTAAAGCTTTGCGATTTAGCATGTTTTAAAACATTTATAGATAAATTACCGAAAGCTTTTAATAACTGTAATAAAAAGGATGAGGTTTCGGATTCCCTCGCTTATGTTTATTTATCAAAAAAAGTCCGTGATTTGGTTCTTAAGTACATTGATTTGATTTTTGACTATGTAGAAAAAGCTCAGGAAGAATTCAAAAAGTTTAAGGAAAAACGCCATCTTATCGACTTTGTTGATATGGAAACGCGATTCCTAGAGCTTTTAGAAAAGGAAGAAGTTCGGCAGGATATCCGTAACACCTACAAGTATGTATTCGTTGACGAGTTCCAGGATAGTAGCCCTCTTCAGGTCAAAATTTTTGACAAGCTTTCTGAAATAGTTGGGCGTGATGAATGTGACGATTTCGTTGTTACCATTGGATCTGACAAAGATGCCAATGAATTCCATATTCACAATAGCATTTGGGTTGGTGATTTTAAACAGGCTATTTATGGATTCCGCGGAGCCGATACCGACTTGACAAAAGCTGTTGCTGACATTATCGCACAAAAGCAATCGTCATCGCCAAAGCAATTTAAAATTCATACGTTAAAAAAGAGTTTCCGCTCTTTAGAAAATATCGTGAATTTCACGAATGAACTTTTTGTTCCCGCTTTTGAAGGAACTTTAAAGAAAGAAGAAGTTGAGCTTATAGCTCATCGTCCACAAGACAATGCGGTAAAAAGTCTCAAATGTTGGGAGATTGAAGGCAAAAATGCCGAAGATCAATCAAAAAATTTGGCTTTGCAAATTGCGAAACGTCTTAAAAATGGCGAAAAGCCCTCTGATTATGCAGTTTTGGCTCGAAGAGGGGCTCCGTTGGATAAGCTTTCCGATGCTTTGAAAGCGCTTAATATCCCTGTATGCAGAACTATTGAAATTGATGAAAATCGAGATGAACTTGCTTTGGTTTCTGCACTGATGAATCTTGTTGCGAATGATTTTGATAATTATTCTAGAGCTGTTGTTGCTTTTTTGACTCAAAAGGGATTTGATGCAGGATGTATAATTGATGCAAAACTTGAGTTTGATAAGTCCTATCAGGATAATAAGAACTGTCCTAAGTATTTGTCTGATAATCTGATTCTTGCAAAGTTTACGGAGCGTCGTGATTTCTACAAAACACTGACAATTCATAATTTGGTGGAAAGCTTAATTGTTGATCTCGACTTGTATTCTGTTGGTCGTAGTTGGGAAAATGCTGTTGGTACTGACGAATGCTTTGCGGCTTTGATCGAAGCTTCGTACGATTACGAGGAACGCTGTTCCCAAATAGGCGTTTCGCCGACTATTAGTGGCTATATCGATTACTGCAAAAACAATGCAAAATCGGCTGGCTCCAAGGACGGTGTGGTTCTATCGACATTCCATCATTCAAAAGGGCTTGAATGGAAAAAGGTGATTCTCCTTGAACTTGATGAAGACGTTGAAGACGAAAATAAAAGAATCAAGTATGATGTTTTGGGCGTCCAGAATTACCATGACGTTGCTCCATCTGAAAGTAGTCTTTATCCTCCGATGATTATCAATTTGATGCCGAATTTGTTTACGGGTAATACGAAAGTTGCTGTAGACATGGCTGAAAAGATTAAGACGTCGAAGTTTTTCGAATCGTCTCGCCAGAGATTCTTCTCCGAAACGATTCGCTTGCTTTATGTTGCAATCACTCGTGCTAAGGACGAATTGATTTTGACTTTAGACGAGAAAAATCCTTTGCAAGTATTCTCCTGCTTGAATTGCAAAGTTCTTGACGCTGCTAATTGCGAAAGTGGTAAAGATGTCAGCTTATTCGGCTTTAAAGACCAAGCGTTTGACGAAAAATTAAAATTCTTGTTTGAAAACGATAAATTGTCCGAGGGTGATTCTTATCAGGTCGAAAAACCTGAAAAATTAGTTTTCAAGAAAAACGAAAAAATCGAAACAGCCAATCGCGACCAACAGCCGAGTAAGGTAAAACCATGTCGAAAGGTAACCGCGAACATCGTGTTTGATTCTAGTAGTCGTATTAAAGCGAATCCGGATGAAATGGACAAGTTTGGTACGTGTATCCATAATATTTTCTGCGTGTTGGAAAAATCTCCGACCGTGGAAACGGTTGAACGAATTATCAAGAATCATCAGATGGAAACTGCGCTTCCGCAACCCGGTGATGTCCTAAACGCATGGCGAAATCTTGAAAAGTTCTTGGCTGATACATATGGTGCTAAGGTCGCAACTTATCATGAACTTCCGTTTAAGCATATGCACGATGGCCAGATTTTCAATGGAGAGATGGACCTTGTGTGGGAAACGGATAAAGGCGTAGTTCTTGTGGACTTTAAGTCGTATCCTGGAAACAAAAATGATGTCGTTACCGAAAATAACAAACACTATGCGGGAATGTATGCAGGGCAGTTTGAATGCTATGAACGTGCGTTAAAGGCTGCTGGCAAGAATGTCCTTGCAAGGCTGGTTTATTACCATGTCCTTGGCGTGGTTGTGGAATTAAAATTAGATGAAGAATAATCATGGAATCCGTAAGGTGCGCACGGGTAGCCTTGCAATATAGCCCGACTCGCATGTATGCGGGGAACGCCCAAAAGAAAAATATGAATATAGCAGGCCGCGTGAACGACCTGCTTTTTCTATTTATTCCGTTAAAATCTGCCAAAACTTCGGCCCCTTGCACGCAAAGTTTTGAAGTGGTATATTCATGGTATTGATAGCATTTCGTCCTGCTGACAGCGTATTCGATCCGGGCAGGTTGTTTCACTATCTGCTTGACGCCGACCTCCCTTTGTTTCGCTTGGCAGGCGAAAATATTCGAGGCAGCATACACCCTATGGGGAAACTGGCCCCCTGGCGATCAACGTAGAGCTCCGTCTGTCATAAGAAAAATATGGTAGACGTAAAGCCTTGTCGTTAAAGGTTTTGTTTAACCATTCAAAAAGGACATCTCGCTCGGCGGGATGAATCAAATATGGATTGTTCTCAGCACTATAAAATGCTCAAGGATATGGAAAAGGATCCGAAGAATCTTGCCAAGTATCAAAAAATGTACAAGTACGCTTATCTTTTAAGTGATGGCGTTTTCAAGATTGTATTCACGGAGGAAAAGTCGCATTCGCTTCTTATTTCGCTGTTGAATGCGATGCTTGACTTGCATGGTGGTGATGCCATCGGGGAAATTTCGCTGGAAATGCAGGAATTCCCGGGTATTTTCAATAAGAAAAATTGTATTGTCGATATCATTGGCACGACCAATGCTGGCGAAAAGGTTCTTGTTGAAATTCAACAGCAAAAGGACAAGTTTTTCAAGGATCGCGTAGAATACTATGTATCTCGTGTTATTGAAAATCAGGTTCATAAGAGCGAAAAATTTGAATTGCCACATATCTATTTTCTTGGACTTCTGGATTTTGAACTTTTCCCAGAAGAAGAACATGAATACATCCATCATGTCGATGAAATGTGTCATGGCAAGAAGTTCTTCCCGAAGGTTCAGAAGGTTTTCGTGGAAATCGAAAAGTTTTTCAAACTTGAGAAGTTGGGATTTACCAAGGATGACGAGTCTGATGCCGCTCAGTGGCTACGTGCTATCAGGGTTGTTATCAAGGAAGAACCTGCTCCTGAAAAAATTATGCAGAATGAAACGTTTAGGCGGTTGCTTGAATCGGTGAAATTGATTAATTTTGCAGAGGAGCTTTTCAACTGCGAGGTAAAGAAAATGACGGATGTGATGGCTGAACGCGAAAACGCTTTTGCCGAAGGCAGGGCGGAAGGCTTTGCTGAAGGGGCTTCTACCGAGCGTACAAAAGCGGATAAGGAAAAACGCGAAATGGCGAAAAGTCTCAAGGAACAGAATGTAGATGTTTCTATAATCGCTAAATCGACAGGTTTTTCTGAAGAAGAAATTCTCAGTTTATAGCTATTACAGTCTTTAAGAATGCAAAACAGCAGGCCGCATGAACGACCTGCTTTTTCTTGTATTGCTTTTTTACAGCTTTTGTCCTGGATTCCAGTAGTCGGTGGGTTGCTCGACGCCGCATTCTTTTGCGATGTAGATGGGTTCGAGGCCTTTCTTCTTTTGGTCGGTGTAGTTCTTGAGGGCCTTGATGGCGATTGGCGAGAGTATCAAGATGACGGGGATGTTCACGAGGACCATGAGGCCTTGGCAAAGGTCTGCGCTGTCCCAGGCAAACGATGCGCTGGAGGTGGCGCCTAAGAAGACGATGGCGGTTGCGATGGTCTTGAATACGTTGCGGATTTTCTTGGTGGGGCGTCTGTTCAAGATGAAACGGAGGCAGCCTTCGGTGTAGTAGTAGTTTCCAATGAGCGTGGTGTAGCCAAAGAGGCACATGGAGAATGTGATGAAGATGGCGCCGTTGCTGCCGAGAACGGAGGCGAGAGACTTTTGTACGTAAATGATTCCCGAGATGTCCTTGCTGGGCTCGATGTTGGTCGAGAGGCACATGAGGGCTGTGGCGGAGCAGATGAGGAGCGTGTCGATGAATACGGAAAGCGATTGTACGAGGCCTTGCTTGACGGGGTGCGAGACGCTTGCGCTTGCGCTCGCGTTCGGGGCGGAACCCATACCTGCTTCGTTGGAGTAGAGGCCGCGCTTGATGCCGTACATGATGCAGCTTCCGGCGAAGCCGCCAAATCCAGCGTCAAACGAAAATGCGTTTTGGAAAATTGTGCCGAGCATGGCGGGAATGTTCGAGATGTTGTATATGACGATGCCGAAGGCGACGATGACGTAGATGGTTCCCATGAAAGGAACGAGGTAGCTTGTGATGGTGGAAATTTTCTTGGCGCCTTCCCAGATGCAAAATGCGAAGAGGGCGGCTAAAATAAATCCGACGATGAACGGTGTCGATGCTTTGTCGTAGAATTTGTATCCGGTAAGGGAGTCTTGAATGTTGTACGAAGCGAGCAGGTTGTAGCCCACGATGTAGGTGAGGAGCACAAAGCCTGAGAAGAGAACGCCTAGCCAGCGCTTACCAAGTGCGGTCTGGATGTAGTAGGAAGGTCCGCCGTAAGAGTGTCCTGTGACATCGTCATGACGCTTGTAAATCTGGGCGAGGGTGGATTCTACGAATGCAGATGCTGCGCCGAGGATGGCAATGACCCACATCCAGAAAATGGCGCCCGGGCCGCCGAGGCAAATGGCCGAAGATACGCCGACGATGTTTCCGGTGCCGACGCGGGAGGCGGTCGAGACCATCAATGCCGCAAATGACGAAATCCCGTGTTCATGCAGGGGCCTTTCGCGGGTGACACGGAATGTTTCGATCAGATAGCGGACTTGCGGAAATCCCAAGCGGACAGAAAGGAATACCCCGGCAACAATCAAAAAGAGCGGGACGATGTAGAAATCGTAAAGGGCGGTGTTTAGCGCCGAAACAATGGGATGTAAGGGATTAACCATAGAATTCTCCTATTGGATAAATAGTAGAAAATTTTTTAAATTTCTCCGCCATGCAACCGTTAAGTCAACGCACCGAAACTTTTACCGATTCCGTTATCCGTCGAATGACTCGCATCGCAAATGCGTGCGGGGCAATTAATTTGTCACAGGGATTCCCTGATTTTGACCCGCCAGAGACGCTCACGAAGCGTCTTTCGGAGGTGGCTTTGACGGGCCCGCACCAATATGCGATTACTTTTGGCGCGCAGAATTTCCGTGAAGCGCTGAGCGAAAAGCAGTTCCATTTTAGCGGGTTGCGTTACGATCCGCAAAAAGAGATTGTGATTACTTGCGGCAGTACCGAAGCGATGATGGCTTCGATGATGTCGGTCTGCAATCCGGGCGATAAGGTGGTGTTGTTCTCGCCGTTTTACGAGAACTATTCTGCAGATACGATTTTGTGCGGGGCGACTCCGGTTTATGTGCCGCTTTCGCCGGTGGATTTGAGCTTTGATGCGAATGTGCTTGAAAGTGCGATGGCGCAGCCGGGCGTGAAGGCGCTTGTGTTATGCAATCCGGCAAACCCGAGCGGTAAAGTCTTTACGCACGAAGAACTTTCAATTATCGCCTCGCTTGCCATTAAGTACGATTTGTATGTGATTACGGACGAAGTTTACGAGCATATCGTTTTTGCTCCGCATCGCCATACTTACATCGCAACGCTCCCGGGAATGTTCGAACGCACGATTGAATGTAGCAGCTTGAGCAAGACATATTCGATTACGGGCTGGCGCTTGGGTTATGTGCTTGCTGCAGAACCCATCATGGAACGCATCAAGAAAGTTCACGACTTTTTGACGGTGGGTGCGGCGGCTCCGCTGATGGAAGCTGCTGTGACAGCGCTCCGTTTTGACGACTCATACTATACGGGTTTGCAGGCGCATTACACGCACATGAAGGATGTGTTTACGAATGGACTCCGCAATCTTGGTTTACGTTTTACCGAACCGCAAGGCGCTTACTTTGTACTCGTTGATGTTTCGGAATTCGGATACGGTCGCCGCGAATCTTGTAGCGCTTCGAAATGCGCGGCCGGCACATTGCCCGATGAACAATTCTGCATCGATATGGCGCAGAAGGTGGGCGTCGCGGCTGTTCCGGGCTCAAGCTTCTTCCGCGAACCGGTGGACCATCTTGTGCGTCTGCATTTCGCGAAGAAAGACGAAACGCTCTACGAAGCACTCAATCGCTTGGAAAATTTGAAAAAGTTGAAACGATAGCTTGTGTGAATTAATTTGTAATTGAAAGGTGTGGCGGAATGCTGCTCCTTTTTTAGTTATAAAAAAATTGTATCATCAGTAATGAAATAATGGTATTGGACAAAAGCCTTTATAGAATCTATCATTGTGCGTGCTAAAACAACACAATAATGGAGGATTCAATGTATATCTTTAAAAACCGTACGAAACTTTCGACTATTATTTTAGCTTCTATCCTTTCACTTTCTGCATGTTCTGATGACGATTCAAATTCTGTCGCTCCTTCAACCTCTGAAGAACATGAACATCATGCTACGGAAGAACACTCCAGTGCCGCCGATGAACATTCCCATCACGCAACGGAATCTGGTGACCATAAATCTGAATCAAGTGGCTTGACACTTGGCGATGAAAATATTAAAGATGGCATCATCTTCTTGCAGGATACGACTATTAATGGCGTTTTGACGGTAAATGCTTCAACGCCTGGCGCAACCGTTCTGAAAAATGTCAAGGTTACGGGCAACTTGTTAATCAAGCGCTCTGGCCGTGTCGATTTTTCGGGCAGTGCCGATGTAGTTCATGTGGGTAGCAGTAATACGGATGTCTATGCTTTTGAAGACAACGCAAAAGTGAATGGTCATCATTTTATGGGCAAGAACAATACCTTCACGACCAAGAGATTTTCGGATTACCAGAAAGTTGATTGGACCGAAAAGGCCGCGCATTTATCTACAGGAATCCACTTTGCTTATACGGTTACGGGTGATGAAAAGGGAGCTCCGGTTATCTTGATTCATGGCCTTGTCGATGGGCGTGTTTCCTGGTCGCAGGTGGCTCCACAGCTTGCCAAGAAGGGCTATCGTGTATATGTTCCTGAATTGCGAGGCAACGGAAAGACGGACAAGCCAATTGAAGAATCGGCGTATTCAATCAAGGAATTGGCAAAGGATATCGCAGCTTTTATCGATAAGCTTGAATTGAACAAACCGCATATTGTTGGACATTCTTTTGGTTCATTTGTGGCGCAGGAATTGTCTATTTCGTATGCGGATAAAATCGGTTCCATCACATTGATTGGCTCGGCGGCCTCTGTGGATAAGAAAAATGCTACGATTGATTGGCTCTTGAACGGAACGGATGATAAATTATTCGATGGCGTTTATGCTTATGATTCAACGCAAAAGCTTCCTGATACATTCTATGAAAAGTGGGGCAATAGCACGAATCCGGATAAGGATTTCCAGACCGCACACTTGGAACATTTGCATCAAGTCCCTTATTATGCTTGGAAATTCCTTGTCAAAAACTTTGTAGCTGTTGACAATGCAAAGCGCCTTTCTTCGATTTCTTCGAATGTGCAAATTATTTGGGGCTCAAAAGACGCTATATTCGATAAAAAGTCGCAGGAAACTTTGCAAAAGGGTCTCGATAAGGCAATAAGCATCGAATTTCATGAAATCAAGGACGCCGATCACAATACACATTTGGGTTCCAAAGCCGCTGTAGAAACGGTAACGGACTATATCGACAACTTTATCAAGGGCGTCAAGTAATTATTAATTATGGGGAGGAGTATCTGTAAAAAGATACTCCTTTGTGTTATGAATAAAATAATTTTATCATGCGTTTTATTGTTTGCGGGTGTCGCTTTTTCTGAAATTCGCCCGAAGTTGGACCTCTCTGGGATGGTGATGGTCCACGCTTATGCCGATTGGAATACGGATGAGCCTAAGGTTACGCACCGTTTTGAATCTATGCTAGATTTGGACTTTGACCTTCGTTTTAACGATCGCTGGTCTGCATGGCTTGAACTCGAAGCGATGGGGATGGCGATGAACGGAATGGAGGATATGGAAGGAATGGACATGGGTGATGAATCGTCTATGGATCCCGTAAATCCTGCTGTTGTCTTTAATGGCGCGTATATTCAATACACTCGTTCGGAACGCACTTTCTTTCGCGTTGGTGACTTGAAATTTTTTGAAGGTATTTTCAAGAATTATTATGATTTCGGGGATCCGCGCGATGACGCTGCAGGCATTTCGCAAAAGACGATTCGCGGTTTAGAATTCCAGTGGAACGGATTGCAATTTGATATAGGTTTTGGCACTGCGGGCAATGACCAAAGTTGCCATTACCATTTCATGTTTGGCGAGTACATGGGAATGGATTGTCTGGAAGGTTATACGTATGAAGTTCATGCGGCGTACGACTTAGAAATTGCAAATCAAGTTTTCCGTCCTTATTTTGATTACAAAAGCTATCAGCGTAAAGACTACAATGAACTTTATGCAGGCTTGGATGTATCGCTATCTTTGGGAAACTTTGCTTTCCACGGGTTGTACGGATTTCATTCGGTATTCCTCGCAAGTAACGATGCTGTCTCGAACCACGTCTTGCTTGTAGAACCGTCATTTGATATTTCGAGATTTTGCATAGTGGGCTCTTTGTTCTATGCGTTCATCGATGACCCTGTGCGCACAAGTCTAGAAATTACCTCGCGTCCGGAATACTTTTTTGCTTTCATTGAACCGAGTGTTGCCGTGAACGAGTTCTGGACCATCGGGCTTCCGCTGGAATTGCATACAAATACATTAGATAAAAAGGACGACTTAGGCTCTGTACGCGTGGGTGGGCGATTCTACTTCAATGTGCCTGATTTCAAAATTGATATCATCTCGATGGTGCTTGTCGATATCCCGTATGGCGATGATTGGCCGTCCGAAGGGAATAAGAATGATCCTTCCTTTATTTTTGGTGTAGAAGCGATGTTTGATTTCTAGGAATTCATATGAAAAAGATTGTATTACTTTGTATTTTGCTGAGTTCCCTTGCGATGGCTCGTTTTGATTGCTGTGCCCGCAAACGCGCAACTGTCAAAAAAGAGGAAACGTCATTGACGTTTTCTGTGGGTGTAGTTCGCGCAGAAGATGAGTCCCTGCTGAAGAAGGCTTCATCTTCGCTTGCCAAGGAATCTATCACGTTACAGATAAAAAAGTGGGATGCCAAAGAACACGCTAACGAGGCGCTTGCCAAGGGCTTTGTCGATGGCCTGTATATCGATAGCCTTTGGTTTAACTCGGATTCAGATAAGAAAGAAGTTTTCTTGAGGCTGAAAAAAGAAATAGGAAAGTAAAATCGGCTGTCGCGCGGTCTTTGATTGTTCTATCTTTGCGTGGCTATGGTTGATGCTATTTTTAATAGGTTCTATAAACCTTCGAAATTCAAGAAGAACGGGGACGTGAAGGATGTGCTTGTGGTAGCACTTCCGATGCTTCTGTCCATGTCGTTTGATACGTTCATGACGTTCATCGATCGCTTGTTCCTCTCGAAACTTGGCCCCGCTGAAATGAATGCGGCGCTTGGGGCGGGGGCGGTGCAGCTTGCGCTCACGATGTTTTTTACGGGGGCGATTAGCTATACGACGGCAATGGTGGCGCAGCGCCTGGGCGGTAAAAAACGCTGGGATTGCGCCCGCGTGTTCATGCAGTCGGTGTACCTGTCGCTGATTTCAGTGCCGCTTTTGTACCTCACGATTCCGCTGGGGCATTTTGCGTTTGGACTGGAGCATTTGCCGGCGGACCAGCTTGAATACCAGAAGACGTATTTTAACATTTTGATGTTCGGTGGTGTAATCAACTTGTTGCGTAATGCCGCGCCGTGCTTCTTTAGCGGTATTGGCGAAACCAAGGTCGTGATGAAGGCTGCTTTCGTTGGCATGATTGTGAACGTGGCCTGCAACTTTGTATTGATTTATGGCTACGGTCCGATTCCTGCGATGGGCGTTGCGGGCGCTGCTTATGGCACGCTCATTGGCAATGTGGTTTCTACGGTGATTCTGTTTGCGAAGTTCTTTAGCAATAGTTGCCACCGCCGTTTCCGCACGCGTTTTGCGTTTGCGTTTAGCTGGCCATTGACCCGTGAACTTTTACAAAAGGGCATTCCGTCTGGCGTCGAGATGTTCTTGAACATGGCAGCGTTCCAGTCGTTGATTTTGATGTTCCATGCGCTTGGGCCTGAGGCGGCGACCGCGTCTTCGATCATGTTCAACTGGGACTTGGTGGCGTATGTGCCGCTGATGGGGTTGGAAGTTGCGTCGACGAGTTTGGTGGGGCGCTATGTGGGTGCCAAGAATGCCGCTGCGGCGACGCGTTCGACTTATTCTGGGCTTAAACTCGGCTGGGGCTATTCCTTGGTGATGGGTATTTTCTTCATCTTCTTGCCGGGAGTGCTGACGGATATCTTTAAGCCGGATGTTGCCGAGGCTACGGAAAGTGCGCTTGCGATTTTTAATGCGGCTCGTCCGATGAGCATGTTCATGTTGCGAATAGCGACGTTCTACATCTTTGTTGAAGTCCTGCTTGTGATTTATGCAGGCGCGCTTCGCGGTGCAGGCGATACGGTTTGGGTGATGTTTGCGTGCGGTATCATGAACTGGTTCGTGGCGATTGCCTTGTACATCGTGGCTTACGTCTTCCATCTGCCGGCCCATTACGCTTGGATTGTCGTGGTTGCCGTTTATAGCACGGCTCCGGTGATTTTTTGGCGCCGTTGGAAGAGTGGCAAGTGGCGCAGACACGTGATGAACGCTAAGTAAAGCTCAAAAATCGTAGATTTGGGGCTTTTTTACAACTTTTAACTAGGCTTATCGAAGTGCTGTAGGTATATTTATAAGACCTGCGGCATTTTTGTTTTTGGTGTGGGCTATTTTTGCAGAGGTCGTGGGTGAGGATTGGAATTGGATATGAAAAAGAATCACGTCATTGCGAGTATCGTGGCGCTCGCCTCTATCGCTTTTGCTGCCCCGCCGTCTAATTTTAGCGGTTGGGATCTCGTTTTTGAAGACAATTTTGATGGAACTTCTTTGGATAAAAAGAAGTGGAATCCGACTTATAACTGGGGCCCTACGCACAACCACCGCGCCTATTGTGCCGAAGAAAACGTAATTGTATCCGATGGTACACTCAAGCTCAAGGGCGAAAAGAAGAAACATCCTAAGGCTACGGGGGACCGCTCTAAGGCGAAGTTCAACAACAAAGAAATCCCTGTTGATTACACTTCGGGTGCGATTGACACGAAGGGTAAATTTGAGGTCAAGTACGGCTATATCGAAGGCCGTTTCAAGGCCCCTTGGCAAAAGGGAACTTGGCCTGCGTTCTGGACGTTGCAAGACGGCTGGCCTCCAGAAATTGATATTCTTGAAATTCCTGCATCGCGCAAGCAGCACCATTACTACTTGCATTACACCGACCCGAGTTGGTACAACAGTCATGGTTCGGCGTGGGATCACGAAGCCTCTTTTGGCGGACATAAGGATGACAATGTGGACCGCTCGGCGGACTTCCACACGTATGCTGTGGAATGGGATGAGTCCACGCTTAGCTTCTATTTTGACGACAAAAAGTTTGCAAGTTACAATCGCCCGACCGAAATCAAGCAGCTTTCGGCTCAGTACATCATCGTGAATTTGGCGATTGGTGGCTGGGCAGGTGACGATATCGAAATTACGTCGGACAAACCTGCATATTTTGAAGCGGACTGGGTGCGTGTATGGCAGGCGAAACCCGCAAAGCCCGATACCGTGCGCATCATGTCGATGAATTTTGGTACATGCATGACGAGGACTGCTGAAGATAAACTTGCTCTTGGCGACTGCAGTGGTGATAATGCGATTGCGACGATAACTCCGCTTTCTTCGACGACTTACCGCATCAATTTTGGCGATATCTCGCTAGATACGCCGAATGAGTCAACCGATGCGGGTGTGACGATGGGGCTATACAAGTGGAACGGCGGCGGGCATCAAAAGGTGGTTATGGAAAAGCAATCCGGCTATGAGGGCTCCGTGGTGCGCATGAAAATGCAACACAGCAATATGTATCTGCGAGCAACGACGGATGGCGAACGCGTGGTGCAAAGTTGGGCTGATGACTGGGAATGGAACCAGATGTGGCGCTTGCTCAAGTCGGGTGATGAAATCCCGACGAAGGATCCTACGATTGGTTTGCGCGATGTCTCGCGAACACAAGCCCCTGCTTATGGCGCCAAAGTTTTCCGCAAGAATGGGATGCTTTACGTACAGTTCGGCGACGGGCTGCGGGGCGATAATTCCCGCGAAACCCGCACCTACGATTTCAAAGGTCGTTTGCAAAAGTAAGAACTATTCTTTTCTTTTGTATCCGCTGAGCCCGAGTAAAATCAGGGCCGGCGTATAGAAGTACCATACAAAGTTGTTGGCGACAGTCGCCACAATTTCTTGAACGCTGTGGTCATCGCCGGTTGCAAGTGAAATGCCCACGCAGGCGTCACAGCAGAAGAATAAAATCATGCCGCGCTTGATGTTTCTCGCGTTTTTGGCTGGGAAATAGCCCTTGCTCGGAACTTTGCAAGCAACAACTAGCGAGCAAATGAGGAATGCTGCGTAAGTTCCGATAATCGGGACTATCGGTCCTTCAAAAATGCGGAACAGGTGAAGTGCATTTAAAATGAACAAAACCGCGAATGGAATGCAAAGAATCCATGGTGAGCTGTTGTCAGTATCGCTCGTGCGCGTGTGACGGTAAATGAACAACGCCTGCACGACCATGAAAAAGCAGATGCCGAGTAACGTGTAATCGCTGCGGTGCTCAAGAATAGGGGCGTAATTGTGCATGATTTTCAAACAAAAATCTGCACAAAGCGCCATTGCAAAACCAGCCTGCAAAAAGCTGCGGTCGCGCTTGCAAAGACAATTCTCGCCGATGAAAAATACGACAATCGTCATGATTGCGGTAACGGCGAACTTGGCTATGTTCTGGTAGTTGCTGCTTTCGACGAGACATTGCTCGACGGCACCGCAGTTGTAAAATACAAGCCAATCCTTCACGAAGAAAGAAATCATGAGGATAGTAATGATAACTAAAAGTGATTTTATGAGTGTTTTCTTATTCATGGGGTGCAATATAATTAATTTGTTTTTTTTAGTTCCGGTGATAAAATTTTATTTGAGTTCAACGAGCTCAAAACGATATTTTTGCTTGACGTCCGGATATTTTTCATGATCGACTTCGCTTAGAAACATGGACTTTTCGCGGAGCCAAACCGTATTGTCGCCATAAAGAGCGCGGTAAATGACGTATTCATCTTCGGTCTCTGAATGTTTGGCGATACCTTCGACGATATAGAAACGATTTTTGAAGTGCCTGTAAACGGCGTGGATTTTGAGTTCTCTATTTTCCATAAATTTTATCCCAAATAATCAAGATTGATTTTTTTTCACGTTCTTGCGACTTGTTACAATTCGTGAAAATCTCTTTTACATCATGCGTAAATTTTTGAAATGCAAAAATTTATTTGTTTGGTAATTTACCTTATTTCGTGCGAATTCGCAAGAGCTTTTGTTATATTACTTTTTGTAAGCCATTCTAAATTGGCTTCGGGAGTAAAAATGATTTCTTTGAATGACTACTTGTTTTCTGGAAATACGGTGCTAAAAATTTTGCATCAATATTCGAATGATCTCAGAAACAGCGCGAAGGAAACTCATAATAGTATCGACCTTGCTCATTCAAATTTTCTGATACAGATTATTGAACTTTTGGAGCATAACGACTTCTTGACCTCGCAGTCTCAAAGAATAAAAGAGTTCTACAAGTACATGACGAGGGAGTATCCATTCCTTGCTTTTACGTTTAAAGGACGAATAAAGTCTTTAATCCGTGCCGAAGAAAAATTCAACGGATATATACTTGAATTTATCTATAATTACTACCAAAAGAACGGAACGTTCCCGTCTGAAGCCGAAATTAAAAGTAAGCTGAACTTCCGTGACTTGATTGCTTACCGTATTGTAATATCGATGCCCGCTTGCCATATCAAAAAGGGCGAGGACCGCACTGAAGTTGAACGGAAATATCTCTACGAAATCGCAAACGTCATGCCCGAGTTTTTGGAAGAACGTGGATTTACTCCGGAAATTTCTCGACATAAGGATGGCGGTCATTGCGATTTGCTAAAAGAAGCCGTTCAACCCTATTATCATGATTCGGTGGCGACTCCGCGAAGCTCCGGTTATCAATCGTTGCATATAACGATGTATGACAATCTTGCTCGTTGCTATACGGAAGTGCAACTTAGAACAAAGGATATGGATGACTTTGCAGAAATTGGTGAAGCAAACCACTTCGGTTACGAGAAAACGCAAGAAACAAGACGTTCCAAGCATGACCAAATCCCAAGTGGCGAATGTGTTTATTTTGACGAAGCGTACGAACGTTTGACAAAATTGCAGGAACTCGAACTTGCAAAACTTGATGTGAACATGTTCAAGGCTATCAACAACCAATTGATTAACGATGGTTGCGGACTTTTCAGAGGCAGACAGATTTTGCCGTTCGAACACTTGTCAAGATTCCAAAACGACTTGATAGATTAGAAACTTTTTGCGATATTTATGGATGCAAAAAGGAGAATGTCGGATTATGGATACTCAGTTGTGGAAACAAGTGACAAATTGCTTGACGAAGAAAAAAGTTATTGTAGTTGTTATTGTCTTCGTGCTCTTTGTGGGCTTGTTTTTTGCAACTAAATCCGTTGTGAAAATGTTGCTGCCTTCTGATTCTCGTAAAACTCAGATTACGAGTGAATTTGTATCGAGTCAAATTAACGGGATTTCGGAACTTGCGACACTCCATCACCATTACCGAAAAGTTGCCAATTATCAGGATGCGAAAAAGCTCTTGGTCTATATGCCCGATTGGCGGATTAATAAGTCTATCAAGGAATTTTCTTTAATATATCAAGGCGATGTCAAGATGGGTTACGACTTGACAAACGTTAAAATTGAAGTAGACTCTGTGACAAGGACTATTTTTATCCATCTCCCAGAACCGAAAATTTTGAGCCATAGTATTGACTTTGAAAGTATTCAAGTTCTATGGGAAAGACAAGGCTGGTTCAACGACATCAAGTTTGAAGACTTTAAGCAGTTCTTTATTTCAGAACAAAAGAAATACGAAAAAGAAAACTATGATGAGTTGAAGCGTTTGGCGAGTGAACGCGCTCAAAAAATTATTCGCTTAAATCTTGGCTCGAATATCAAGTTGGTTGAATCGCCTGAGAGTGACGAGAAATCGTTTATAGACAGATGGATTCGCCCCGAAGACGGATATCGGATAAAAATGCCGTAAAGTTTTATTGCTCTTGTTGCCGCTAAATTGACAATTCTTTTGATTTGTCAAATTTTGACATTTATAAAATGTATAATATTGTCAAAAAGGTGGTAAAAATGGAACAATTACTTTTTGGCTTGTTGATGTTTATCTATTTGTATTTGATTTTTGAAGTATCCTGTTATGTGGCGTCTGGCTTATGGAATTTGATACTGAAAACGTTATTCAGGGGCAGGCGCTTTTTGAAACTGTATGCTACGGATATTTCGCACCGGGAATGTCTTTGAGAATTTCTTTCCAAAAATCGCGGAATTCTTTGTCGGTGACGGTTCCACCTGCGGTGAGTAGACGGTAATGTTCGCCTTGCCAAACGTAATCGACGGGGACTGCTTCAAAGCCGTTGCGTTGGTAAAAGTTGCGGCGGCGGTTCCTGCGTTCGAGTTCCTCGGCATCTTTGGAATCTTCTTCGACTTCGATATCGACGACAATGCGAGAGTCCGGATGCTTTTCGCGGATGGCCTGCAAAATTTGAGAGCCGTACCCGCGACAGCGTAGTTCTGGTTTTACTGCAAAATAGACGATGTTCGTGATATCCCCATGCGAAATGGAATTTGAAAACCCGCAGAAAGAATCTTCATCGAAAAATGCCCAAAATTCTCGCTTGATTTTGTCATCGAGCAAATGCTTTATTGGAATGCGTTCGTTCGCCGGGAACGCCGATTCGTACAGCGCCTTGATCTGCGGAAACCAGGGGGCATCTCTTGTGACATCGAAAAACTGGAGCATTTGCAGAAAGAATAGGATAATGAGTCTTGTGTGTCAAGTTTGCAAATGTAATCCTGTGTCTTTTAGTATATATTTATTCTTATGAAACTGTTTGAAAATGAATTTATTCCTTTTGTCACGGCATTTGCTTTTGCGATTGCTGGCTGTAGCGACTCGAAAAATTCCACGAAGGATTCTGCGGAAAGTAAGTCTGCGGTAAATCTTGAGACTCCTGCAAAAATGACGACGCCTTCTGCTGCGGTGAACACGCCTGATGTCGAAGGAACCAAAACTATTACGCTTGCGAACGGTGCCTCGGTCACTTGGATTCAGGACAACGAGGGCAAAAAGCTGATGCCTCGTGAACTCTTCAGCGATACAAGCGACTCTCTTTACGAAAGTTTGAATATGCCTGCGGGTCTCCCTGCTTCAGTCAGCACGTTCTTGGTGAAGGTCGATGGCAAATACATCCTGTTTGACGCTGGTCTTGGTGCGTGGGGCGGACAGATGATGAAGCGTCTTGCTGCATTGAACGTGAATCCTGATTCCGTTGGGCTTGTCTATTTGACGCATTTCCATGCGGATCACATTGCGGGACTTGTGAAAAATGGCGATTCTGGGAAAATGGAGAAGGTCTTTAAGAATGCTGCTGTTTATGCGGGTAAGGTAGAATATGATGCTTGGATGAACGATATCCCGAAAAATGATTTGCAAAAGAACATTATGGCGCTATACAAGGATAGTCTTCATTTGTTTGCGTTCGGCGATAGCCTGCCGCATGGAGTGCTTGCGATGGATGCCGTGGGACATACGCCGGGACACGCTGCTTTCCAAATTTCAAATTTACTTGTAATTGGCGACTTGATGCACGGTTATGCTTTGCAAAAGAACCATCTCGAAATTAATTCCAATTACGATATGGATAAAGCTAAATCAGCCGAGAGCCGCAAACGCATTATGCAATACGCTCGCGATAACAAGCTCCTGATGGCGGGTATGCACTTGCCGCCTCCCGGATTCGCGGAGTAGCTGCTTTTTACAGAAAGACGGTTACCAAAACAGGTTCTTGTAGCTTGTCCCGAGTGCGTTGGCGAGTCGGTGGGCCATCTTACGGCCTATCGGTTCTTTGCCTCTTTCCATTGCGGATACTTGTTGCTTTGTAATACCTGCTTTGTCTGCCAGTTGTTGTTGTGTATAGCCGAAGGTCGTTCGCAAAAGCTTTAAGCTTTCTGCTGGAGTCGTTTGGGCTTCCATTTCTTTGAACCAGTCGGAATCCATAATATTTATGGATTTTTCATTGTTGTCACTTTTGACTTCCTCTACATTTGGAAAAGCTGACTTTAAGAATATGACGAGATAGTCGGGGATATTTTTCCCTTCAAAAGTAAAGACAGTCCCGTTCTTTGCCTTACTAGTAAGGCGCATTTTCACGGCTTCCAACATAAGTGACCTCCAGTTCAATTCCTTTAATCGTTTCAATCCAACATGCCGCCCAATGGTATGATAGGTGGCAATGGTGCGTATTTGTGTTCACTAGTTTTTTGTAGTTCGGCCAGTTGGGTAAGACAGACCCTTTCTCATGTAAGTCTCTTACCAATTTGGCGAAGAGAACTTGCTCTTTTTGGGGCATAAGCCTTACTGCTTTTAGAATTTTTGGTTTTGTTATTACATTCATAATATATGAAAAATCTTTCCTTGTGTCAAGAAATTTTCTTTACATCAATCTATGAAAAAGATGCCATGTAAAAACTTGGTGTCTTAATCTATAATCGAAAAATGTGAAAAAAGAAAATTCCCTAAATTTTGCAACCAACCGTTTGCAAAAGGCTTTATTTTGTCGCCAATGGTTGTCAGCGACTCAATTGAAAAGAACAGGAATGTATATTTATCCTTATGAAATTGTTTGAAGATAAAGTGGTTGTGGTGACGGGTGGGGCGCATGGAATCGGCGCTTCCATCGTGAGTGAATTTGAAAAAGAGGGAGCGAAGGTCGCGTATATCGACATCCGCGAAAATCCTTGTTTTGTTGGGGATCTTTCAAAGAAAGAGACTTTGGAAAAGTTTGCGCAGTTCGTTATCGAAAAATACGGGAGCGTAGATGTGCTGGTGAATAACGCGCTTCCGTTGATGAAGGGAATAGACGAATGTAGCTATGAGGAATTTAGCTATGCGCTTGCTGTCGGCGTTACGGCTCCGTTCTACCTCGCAAAACTTTTTGCACCGCATTTTGCAAAGGGGGCGAGCATTATAAATATCTCATCGTCTCGCGACCGCATGAGCCAACCGCAAACGGAAAGCTATACGGCGGCGAAGGGCGGGATTGCGGCCCTCACGCATGCGCTGGCCGTGAGTTTTGCGGGCCGTGTGCGAGTGAACTCGATTTCTCCGGGTTGGATTGATACGGATTTCAAAGTCTACGGTGGACCTGATGCCACCCAACAGCCCGCAGGCCGTGTCGGTAACCCGTTCGACATTGCGAACATGGTGCTTTACCTCGCAAGCGACAAGGCCGGATTCATCACCGGCGAAAACATTTGCATTGACGGCGGCATGACTCGCCAAATGATTTACCACAATGACTGCGGCTGGAAATTCGAAGGGTAAAGCCCCCTTTCAGGACAAGTGGGGTAGGAAAGGTTATATTTCAGTTGAATGACAGGCTGTCGAGGCGAAGGAGAATTTATGCGAAACGTCATTGCGAGGAGCCGTAAGGCGACGTGGCAATCTTTAGTTGTTTTTTTTGTTGCCCTTGATACTAGCGTTTTCGGCATGTGGCAACGACAATAGCAGCAGTGACAAAGCGAAGTATTCGTCAAGCGTCGTGGAATCGTCTTCTTCTGAAGTGACGCCGCAGTCTAGTAGCAGCTCTGCTGATGTGCAGTCTAGCTCTAGCGAAGCGGAGTCAAGTTCCAGTAGTAGCGAGGACAAGGTGAATTGTTCGGAACTTCTGGAAGGAGAATCGGGCTGGAACTGGAATGTGCCGAAGGAGTGCCGCTTCAACCCTGATATTGATTACGGCACCATGACCGATAGCCGCGATGGCAAAACATACAAGACGGTGAAAATCGGTGACCAGACTTGGATGGCAGAGAACCTGAACTTTGACCCCGGTCAAGGAGGTTCGGGCGAGAATAAATATGATTGGTCTTGGTGCTACGGCGATGAACCGAAGAATTGCGACGTAGCCGGTCGTCTTTATACCTGGGCTGCGGCAATCGACTCGGTGAAGTTGGTGAACGATGCGGACAACCCGCAGGACTGCGGCTATGGCAAGGAATGCGACCTCGCTTCAAGACCCGCGACCTTAGTTCAGGGTATTTGTGACAAGGGCTGGCACCTGCCGACTAAAGCCGAATGGAACGCCTTGTTCGCGGCGGTGGGAGATGAATCGACTGCGGGCAAGGTTCTCAAGTCGCAGACGGGTTGGTATAGCAATGGCAACGGGACGGACACCTTCGGTTTTTCCGCCTTGCCTGCTGGCAAGGAAGACGATGGCGACTTCAGCTACGACGGCAACTACGCGGTCTTCTGGAGTTCTACAGAGGACGATAGCTACGGCGCGTACTACGTGGCTTTGCTCTACGGCTACGACATTGCGTACCTGGACGACGGCTATAAGTACTACGGGTTCTCAGTTCGTTGCGTAAAGAACAATTAGCGAATGAAACCCCTTGTCATTTACGTGCACGGGAAGGGCGGGAACGCTGACTACGTGCGTGAAAATCCGATTGAATGGCGCATCCCGACAAAGATTCTGTACGGCTCGAACGACAACCTGTCCTCGCTCGAAACGATGCGCGAATTCGCCCAGAAAATCGGTGCTCCCTTGACCGTAATGGACGGCGGCGAACACTGGTTCCACACTGCCGAACAGATGGCCTTTCTGGACAAGTGGATCCTAAAATAAAATCTATAGGACTGGCGGAATTATAGGGCTTGTTTGACTTATGCGAACAAGTCCTTTATCGTGAAAACCTTATAGTTGCTTTGGTTATGAATTTTTTTCTTGACACCGGAAGAAACTCCTTTTCTTGAGAAAATCCAGAAAAAATTGTTTTTGCGTTTGATACAGGGTGCTGATGCCTGCAAATTCGAAAGCTCTTTCTCGTCAAAAGGTTTTTCCGTGTATTTGCATTCGCAGATGATGGCGCTTTCTTGATTCATGGCGACAATGTCGATTTCCTCTTGTCGTTTTTCGATGGGGTTGTTGCCCCACCAACGACCGATTTCTTCTGCGAAAAATGGAAGTTCTCCATTAAAGGCTTTTTCCTTTAAGAATTGTGAACAAATTTGTTCAAAGCGATGGCCTATGTAAGTGTTCAGGTTGTCGGTCGAGAATTCCTTGCTGTAATAGATTGCGGGGGAGATTAGCCCGTTCAGCATATTCAGGTGCTTGTAGATAAACCTGAAATAAAAAGCGAAGTAGTTGTCTTCGATGGAGTAAAGCGTGTTCCTCGCCTTGTTTTTTTCGCCTGCGGGAGTTTCGGTCTTGATAAAGCCCAGGTTTTCAAGTACGTTTATATATTTGGCTATCTTGGCGCCGTCCTCTCCAATTTTTGTCTTTATTTCGTTGAGTGTCGAAGCTCCTGAATTGATAGCGAGCAAAATGCTCTTGTAAAAGAATGTCTCCTTGAGTTCCATGCGGAGCAGAGTATCGATTTCGTTGAACAGGTACCCAGTGGTTGACAAGCAGTTTTTGATAATGTTTTCGCGGATGGAAAGTGAATCGTCAAAAAGGGAAAGATACAGGGGCATGCCGCCAAGGATGGAATAGACGGTAAGCACTTCTTCGTTGCTGTATTTCGGAAAAAATGCTTTGGCTTCTTTGTAGGTGAATGGCTGCAGTTTAAGGTCCGCTGTCTTGCGACCGTATAGCGGCTTGGTGGAATTGTCAAATAACTCCTCGATAACGGAGACTTCTGAACCGCACAAAATCAAGAATATATTTTTATTCTTTAAAATGCGGTCAATGGCGTTTTGTAGCTCGGAATCGTACGCGGGATTTGAATTGTACAAATAGGTAAATTCGTCAATAATGATGTTTATGCGCCTTGATATTTCTGTACTTTCGATAAATGAATAGACGCTTTTCCATGTTTCTAGCGAATCCAAAAAATCACCGGCTTTCAAGACGCGCTTCAGTTCAATGCAGAACCGTTTGACGTTGTCTTTTTCGCTCCCCTTGTCTGCTGTGAAAAAGACAGTATTTTGATTGTGGTGTGAGGCGAAATGTGCCAAAAGAAAACTCTTTCCGACTCGCCTGCGACCATGCATAATGAGCATCTCAAATCTTTTTGAAGTATAGAGATCTTCTAGAAATTTTAATTCTTTCTTTCGTCCGATAAACATTGTGTTTACTCTAAAGTTATTTACTTGTTAGTAAATATAAACAATGGAGTGGGCGAAGTCAATAGGAAAGGGTGGAATTTCGTTAAAAAGGCGTTTTTTTTGTCACTTTTTGGGGAAGAAAATAAATTACATTTTCTTTAGATAAACTTTATTTGGGGGCTTTTATGAAGAAGGTTCTTGTTGCGATGAGCTTGATGGCGATGTTCCTTTGCGGGTGCTCGCAGTCCAATGAAGATGAAGTGCGAAAAGCAAAACGCTTTGAGGCGTTAAAAGGACTGCCATTGGACACGGTCCTTACGCGTGCGTATAAATTCTACGAGCAGTTCGAGGCGACGGGTGATACGCTGCTGCGCGATTCCATGAACGATTACAGGGATCACTTTTTTGCGATATGGGAATTGTCTTCGGATTCTCTTTGCGGAACGGTTGCGCCGGATGATTCCTTGGCGGCGGAATTACGCGAAATCTATAATGTTGTATTGGAGTTTTATACTAAGCGTAAGTATAGTTATGTTCGTGATAGGGCAAAACGAGATTCTCTTCAGAAGAATGATAGTGCTCAGAAGAAGAATAAGCCGGTTGACATTATTGCTTTCATGAAAGCATGGAAAGAAAATCCGGACTCGATGCGAGCCATTCGAGATAAACAAGATAGTATCCGGTTTGCGGCAATTATGGATGTTCCGCTTGAAGAGGCTATATCCGGCTTGCAAGAAGATTCTAGTAGCGTGCATAATGTTGATTATTTCGTCCAAACTATGTCGGTGCTTTATACTGACACGTCTGCTTCTGATATGAATGAACTGGATAAAATCGATCGGCACAGGATAAAGCGAAATACCTGGAAAGAAACGAAATCAGCTTGCTTGGGCAAAACGCCGATGGGTCAAAAGGTTCTTATTCTGAACAAGGAATATGAATCTCTATTGAACAATTTTATGAAAGCGAATGTCCATGAGTCTCGCAGTGAGAGGTACACGATCTTGCCGGTAAAATATCCTTTCTGGCATCCGATGATTTCTGTTGTGCCGCATCATTCGGGCGATGATTTCCATTTTGAATCGTTCCCGGCCATGGGAGGAGCCTTATTCAACAAAAACCATGATATGGTGATATTGAGTGTAGAGGAGTCTTTCAATAGCGGGAGTTACTACTATTTGGCAAAGAAGAACGGGAAATGGAAATTGATAATGCATAAAGACGGCTGGGTCGCGTAAAGCCAGGCGTTGCGGGCTGGCGACTGAAGCCCGCAGAGGGGGTGGTGTAGGACTCGGCGAAAGCCTGGCCGCTAAGCGAACAATTCGCAGCCGAAGGCGAGGACCTGTTCGCGTGCGGAGCAGGCTGAGTCGGGGCCGAAAACAGGGGGATTTGTCCCCCTTTTGTGTAATTTGTGACTGGATTCTTCGTTTCGTGCTTCGCACTTCACTCAGAATGACGTTTTTGAGGCGATCATAACAATGTTTTTGCTTTTTTTCTAATAACTAATAACTAGTAACTAGTAACTAGTAACTTTTTTCACTTTACTTTGCTATCTTTCCGTTCGGAACATTTTATTTAACAGAGGTTCAAAAAAATGAATTATTTCAACTCAATCCCTATGCGTCGCCAACTCGAAGAAATTGGCCACTGCCGTTTCATGGAACATTCTGAATTCAGCCGTGGTGTTGAAGCCCTCAAGGGTAAGAAGATTGTGTTCGTCGGTTGCGGTGCTCAGGGTCTCCATCAGGGTCTCGACCTTCGCGATAGCGGTTTGGATGTTTCCTACACGCTCCGCAAGGAAGCCATCGAACAGAAGCGCCAGTCCTGGAAGAACGCTACTGAAAACGGCTTCAAGGTCGGTACTTATGAAGAAATGATTCCGGATGCAGACCTCGTTTGCAACCTCACACCGGATAAGCAGCACCACAACGTGATCCCGGCTATCATGAAGCTCATGAAGAAGGGCGCAGCTCTCTCTTACAGCCATGGCTTCAACATTGTCGAAGAAGGTCAGGAAATCCGCAAGGACATCACTGTGATCATGGTCGCTCCGAAGGGACCGGGTTCCGAAGTTCGTTCTGAATACCTCCGTGGTTTCGGCATGCCGTGCCTTATCGCTGTCCACCCGGAAAATGACCCTGAAGGCAAGGGCTGGGACTATGCTAAGGCTTACGCCGCTGGTCTCCATGCTGACCGTCCGGGCGTTCTCGAAAGCTCTTTCGTCGCCGAAGTGAAGTCTGACCTCATGGGCGAACAGACCATCCTTTGCGGTATGCTCCAGACCGGTACGATCCTTTGCTACGACAAGATGGTGAAGGAATTCGGTATCGACAAGGCTTACGCTGTGAAGCTCCTCCAGTACGGCTGGGAAACGATTTCCGAAGCTCTCAAGCATGGTGGCATCACGAACATGATGGACCGTCTCTCCAACCCGGCTAAGATCCGCGCAACGGAACTTGCTGAAAAGATGAAGAAAATCATGAAGCCGCTTTACTGCGAACATCAGGACAACATCATCTCTGGTAAGTTCTCCAGCACGATGATGGTCGACTGGGAAGCTGGCGACAAGGACCTCCTCAAGTGGCGTGGCGAAACCGGCGAACTCGAATTCGAAAAGGTTGCCGCAACTGACAAGCAGATCACCGAACAGGAATACTTCGACCGTGGCGTTCTCATGACCGCTATGATCAAGGCCGGTGTGGAACTCGCATTCGAAACCATGTGCTCCGTGGGCATCAAGCCGATGAGCGCTTACTACGAATCCCTCCACGAAACTCCGCTCATTGCAAACCTCATCGCTCGCAAGAAGCTGTTCGAAATGAACCGCGTCATCAGCGATACTGCAGAATACGGCTGCTACCTGTTTGCTAACAAGTGCGTTCCTCTCCTCGCTGACTTCATGAAGAACGAAGTCAAGAAGGGCGACATTGGCGATATCTTCAACGAAGGCAATACCAACGCTGTCGATAACGAAGAACTCATCAAGGTGAACAAGAACATCCGTAACCATCCGGTTGAAGAAGTCGGTGCTTGGCTCCGCGAACGCATGAGCGGCATGACGAAAGTTGTCTAATCGGCGCAATACGGCGTTGCTCGCCCCCTCACGTACGACATAGTACGCTACGGGGACTCGCGCCTTGTCTTGCTTGATTATACGACTTTCACGGATTTCCATACTCGCTTATACTTAGCGGGGACGGCGAATCCGCAGTTCATCGTTTTGAACGTTTTAAAATCTCGTCAGGTATTCCCTGGCGGGATTTTTTTTGTTATATTAAAGACAAGATAATAAGGAGGAAATGATGAAATTATTCTCAATGTTTGGGGTTTTGGCACTTGCTGTTGGCTGTTTTGCCGCAGATCAGGGAACAAAGGATGATCCGCTCACCATCAGTTCTGTTCAGGAACTACTTCAGTTCCGCAATGCCGTTTTGGATAGCGGCATGTACAAGGGTGTCAAGTTGGAAAATGGCGGCGAGGGCTTGCATTTCAAGCTGACTGCCGACTTGGACTTGAGCACGGTTTGCGGTCGCGATGTCGGTAACTGGAAGCCGATTGGTCCTTTCGAAGGTAGCTTCGATGGCGCTAACCACAAGATTTCGAACTTGTACATGGATGATTCGCTGGGTAGGGTCGGAAATCCGGGATTTTTTGGACCTGTATTCAACAACGGCGACGACACGCTCTATTTCAACAATGTCGTTTTCGAGAATGTCTACATCCGCACGTCGGGAATTGTTGGAACGTTTGTTTCGCAGGTGGTGACGGGCAAGGCTGTGTTGCGGAACAATAAGGTCGATTTAAAATTCGAATCCACTAAAGATGAAACAGCTGACCTGCAGTTGGGCGGCTTGATGGGTAACACCGTGGGTGATTGGGTCGGTTTCTACGACAACACGGTAAAGGGTTCTATCAAAGTTTCGTCACTGAAACAGGTGTCGATTGGTGGCATTATTGGAATTCTTGTTGATCCGGGGGCACTCGAAAGAAATGTGAACGAGGCGAGTATTACTGTTGATGGAAATAGTTATACTCAGGTGGGTGGCCTTATTGGTCAGCTGATTGCTCCTTATACAATGAAGGATAACGTGAACAAGGGGGATATTTCGGTCAATGTCCCTGCGCAATACGCTTTTGTCGGTGGCCTTGTGGGCGTGAACCCGTCGCTGCCTTCCGAAAAGAATGTAGTCGGAAACGTCAATTACGGGAAGATTGAAGTCGCTGCATCGTATGCGGGGGTTGGTGGGCTTTATGGGTTGATTTCGGGCAATACCAATTCGGTGCTCGACAGTTGCATCAATAATGGTGATGTCATTTATCATGGTGTCGAAATCCAACAGAATGTTCAAGTGGGCGGTATTGCTGGCATTTGGGAAGTCAAGCAGGCGAGCCGGATGGAAAACAATGGCAAGATTGTGATTGAAAATGCCTTGAGTCCCAATGTTGGCGGTATCGTTGGTTATGTACGTCCGGGAGCAAAGAGCATGGATTTGTTCAAATCTGTAAATGCGGGTGACATTTCGGTAAATAACCAAACCGTAAACAAGGGCTGGGTCTCGGGCCTTGTCGGATTCACCGATGAGATTGAATATGTGAATTTGGATAGTTGCGTTAATAAAGGCAATATTGTATTCGAGGGTGCGATAGATAGCACATCGCTCTTTGTAGTCGCCTTTGCTTCTGCTGCGCCTGGTACGAATATCAATTTCAAGACGAGCACAAACGACGGAACTGTCCCAGAAAATCTTGGTGGTCGTACGTCTCTGAAAGTGTTTGCCCGTGCGCCGAAAATGCATTTGCAGCGTTTAGGCTATGGTCGCGCAATCCTTGAAGTTCCTGATTTGGAAAGCACTGGTCGTGAACAGGTGGAATTGTTCTCTTACAATGGCAGACGCGTTCCGGTACAGCAGATGCAGTCGGGAAATCTTTTTTACCTCGAAGGCGTTCCCGCAGGGCGTTATGTTGTACGTGTCAAAACTTCTCGCGGTTTGCGTTCGTTGCGCGTTACGTTCTAAAAAACACTATCGTTGTCTATGAACAACGTAAAAATGAATCAAGGTCATTAAAAGACTTCCGGCAACGGAGGTCGTTTCGCTCCCGTCCGATGCTGCTTATGGTGGCGGCGATAAAGCGGGCTCGGAGTTGATTGCCGCGGCTTATAATGCGGGCGAAGGTCCGGGCATTTGGATTGTGGCCGATGGCGGCTACAGGCTTTATCACAATGGGGTGGCGCAACTGCGCTTGACTATGCAAGCTTCTTGTTCCCGAAGGAACTTATGACTTTAGGCAATTCCGAAATGCTGTTACTGAAGCAAAAAGCAAAAGTCGCACTTGGTGCAAAACATCATGTACCGAAAAGAACCGCGTGACGGGCAAGACCAATACGTTCTATCGCATTACATTCAAGGCGAACAGCTGCAGCGATTTGACGGAAGCGGGCGTGCAGATTGTGCAAGAAAGAGAAAACCTGCAACAATGGGACAACTGGATTACCTCCAAGGCAAACAAGAGCCTGGTGGGCATGGACCGTGGTGCTAACCTTCGCGGGGCTGCCATCGCTGTGCGTAGCAACGAAGGTTCCGGAAACCATATCTACCGCAACCTTGCGATTTACGATGTGAACCCGCACTTGATTGAAGGCGGTGATGGCCTTGAAACGGTCGGTACTGCTTCAAAGCATATTAACAAGTTCTGGGCAGATCATATCAGCTACAAGTGGATTAGCGATGGCATGGATATGGAATTTGTCGACAATGCGACAATCAGTTATCTCGATTTTGACGGCGCGAATGAATACAATTGCTGGGGCACGGACCCTTACATGGCGCTTGTCGAAGATGCTCACTTGACTTATGCGAACAACTATTGGCATAACACTTACGGACGCGTTCCCAAGGTGACGGGCGAAAATAACGGCTCGCAGGTGCATTTGTACAACCAGTATGTAGATTACAACCGATTCTTTGTAGCAGGGGCAAACGGCCATAGCGCTAGTGCCAAGGCTTATGTGCGCTACGAAAATAGCAACATCGATAATGGACAAGGTTATCTCGCTGAATGGGGCGATAATGGCTATGTGTATTTTAGCGGTGTTTCGTTCGGAAATGCTACTAAGCAACAGCACCGCTACAACGGTGACGTGAAAAGCGGAATCCCGCAGGCCGAAACATTCAATCCGAGTTATTCTTTTGAAAAACGTACGGTTGCAAATCTCCCCAAAGAAATCCCGAGCCTTTCGGGTGTTGGTGGTCGCTATGGCAAAATGCCCGAATACGACCAGCGCTTTGGTCAAAGCAACAAGACGGCTAGCGTGAGTTTGTCATCTCCAGCGGCTGGAGTAAACGCCGCTATATCCAATAGCGATGATGCAATAGAAGTCTAGATGGAATCCATGCCTTCAAATACGATGTCATCGATTTGAAGGTATGTGCCGCTGTTTGCGAATATGGTGAAAAATCCGATTTCGTTTGCGATTTCGTTAAAGCGGACTTGATAGCTTTCGCTTTTCAAAACTTCTTCACCGGGGCGGAAAACAATTTCGCGCCATTCTTCGCTTGCTTTTGATTTCCACAAAGCCTTGCGGAACATGTTGTCGCCAATTTCTTTGTAGTGTTCCAGTGCTACGGAAAAATCTCCATCTCCGCGAACCTTGATGCGGATTGCGCTGAGTTTTGAAATGTCGTAATAGCCTGTATCGCTACCGAGATGTGTGCCGACTAGAACAAAACCGGAGTCTGTATTGTTGTAGCGAATGGAAAGATATTTCCCGTTTTCGTTATCTTCAAGCGCTTCGCTAAAACCAGATGCAGAATCGGGGCGCGTGAATTGAGCGTCTCCGATGGTGGAGAAATACCACCCGTAGTTTGAATAAGTTTTTGCAATGTTGTTTAAGCTATCGCCATCGTCAAAGTCTTCGAATACGAACTCGCGTGTAACGCCTGGAACGCGGATAATCGTATCGGCTGAAGCTCCGTTTTCTAGTGCAACAGATGCAATGAGCGAATCGCCTGCAACGACGTCGAATAAGCCCGCAGGCACGTGGGTGAATGTGTATTCGCCATTTTTGAGGAATGCTGCATAAGGGGTCGCATCTAGTGAAATCGCTTCGTAAAGCTTGGCGTAGTCCGTTTCTGCGGTACCGGTGCGTATAGTAAGGCTTGCCGAAGGTAAAAGTGAAATTTCAGTTTTGCTTGTGTCTAATGGCGCCCATGCCATCAAAGACGAATCGTTACCGGCGATGCTTTCGACAAATGTGTTGGCGGTGAGAGAACTATCAAATGTTTCTGCGAACGAATCGAAACGCGCAATGCCTGCGGTATCAGATTCCGCTGTTCCCAATACGGACATGTTTTCTTTAGAGTAAAGTTTAACGCGAGCATTTGCAATGGGCGCGCGCGATGCATCTACGATTGTAAACGCGATCCCGTTTGTGGTTTCGCTTGTGGCTCCAGCTGTATTAGAGTCAGAACAAGCCCAGAAAAAGGCAACAGGGAAAATCGCGGTCAAAAAACGTTTCATCGTCAATCCTTTTTCTTCATCATGGGGAACAATTGAAAATTTAATTGATAAACGCTGTCGCAAATGGGCGAGGGCATAGAATTTGCCTCGTTTACGATGGATTTTCGCGCTTCGGAGAGTATGTCCCGGATTTTTTGGATTTGTGTGGAATCAAGTGCCATCGTGAGCGTGCTGATATCTCGCTCTTCTTTGGGAGTTTCTGCTATGGAACGGTGGGCGAGTTCGGCGATACTCTTTTGGTATTCGCTGATGGAGGCACTAAGCCAATGTTCTTTCGTTTTGATGTGAGCTTCTGTCGGGA
This sequence comes from Fibrobacter sp. UWB11, assembly GCF_900143015.1. Taxonomy (NCBI): domain Bacteria; kingdom Pseudomonadati; phylum Fibrobacterota; class Fibrobacteria; order Fibrobacterales; family Fibrobacteraceae; genus Fibrobacter; species Fibrobacter sp. UWB11. The sequence goes on from NZ_FSRT01000001.1 coordinate 658,473, forward strand.
CGACGCGTCCGTCTTTTCGAGTGCTTGCAAGGCCAAGTTGCAGTAAAGCCTCGACTGCGCTTTCGACTTGATTTGCCGAGAGCTTCGGGATGCATGAATCCCCAAGTGCGGCGGCATGTTCCGGGCCGCGGTAGTCGAATACGTCAAGAGCAGAACGGATCATGGGGTAGAACCACTGCTGGAAATAGCGGTAGCGGGCTTCGTCTAGTTCTCGGCAGGCCGCGGGGCGCATTTTTTGGAGCGTCTCAAAGTGTTTGCGTACTTGCTCGTCGTTTTTTGCTTTCCCGTAGGCTACCATTTCACGGAAGTATTCCGCCTTGCCTTCTTTATAGCGAAAAAACTGTACGAATGATTCTATGCTTTTGCTTGAAATGTGTCGTTTGCCCTGCAAAATCTTGACCAGTAGACTTGCATCGATATCAACTGCGGATGCGAAAACTCTATAGCTAAAGGTGGGATCGAGGGATTTTTCCAATTCGTAAAAATCCTGCAAGAACTTGCGGTAATCGGAATATTCGTAAATGTTGATTTTGTTTCTTGCAAACATGAACTACCTATAATCAAAGATACATTTCTTTCTAAAGAAATATTTTTATAGGTGTTCGAGTATCGAATTTTTTACAGCTCTGTTGACATTTTTGTCCACACGTAGGGTTATGCCAACAGGTCTCATTCTGCGTTCGAAAATTATTTATGCACCATTTTCACTGTCTTTGAGGGATGTCCTTTCGATTCTGCGCGAATAATGTAGGTCCCCTTAGGAAATCTTTCGGGTACAGCAAAATTGTCAACAGCTCCCAGCTTGTTGCCGTTCATGTCGAATAATGTGAAATTTGTGTATTCACGTTCGAACTTTGGATTTTGGGCGATGGCTGTTGTGGAGTCTTGCGGATTCTTTTCGCCTTCTTTGGGCTTTCGTACCGTGAGTGCTTTTGCCATGAATTCGATAATGTAGGTGCCATCGCTTTCTTGTTTTAGGATTTTCCCGTCTTGCTCTACGATTGCTTTTTCGTCAACGGATTTGGTATCGATTTTTACGCGGAGCGGAACGCTTTCAGGCATGTGTTCGTTCGGAATCTCCCATTGGACGGTGTAGCCATTTTCGGTTTCATTTTTCTCGGCTTTGTCGACGATGAAATGTGCTCGGTGGTAGGCTCCGATAGTGCCAAAAGGAGCTGTCCACAAATCGTTTTCAAGTGCATGCTTGAAAAGTTTCTTGATGTCTTCTGGGTTGATGGCGTAATCATCGCCTTTGTCATCGGTCACGCCATGGTTCAAAACGACTAGCCAAGAGCCTCCCTTTACAGAAACTTCCCATGGTTTTGCTCCTTCGAAGTTCCCGATAAATGCGGCCGTGTCAAGTGATGAGAGCAGTTCCTCGACGCTTGCACCGGAACGGGTCCATACCTTGGCTTGGATGCTCAACCATTCGGGTTCTACATCCCATTCGTTTCTGCCGTGCCAGCCGCAATCGCGATTAATAAAGTGGCGCTTGTTTATGACAGATTTGATTTTGTCGTTGTTTTCGCAGAATGGCGTGGCTAGCGATGTGACGCGGACTTTCGCCCCATTTTCGGCCATGGTGCTTTCTATTTTATCCGCAAACTTGACAATTTCGTTTTCCAATTCGCTATTGTCGCTGATGCCGCTCAAGTGGGCGTGCGTATCGGTATGATTCCCGATTTCATGCCCTGCTTTTGCAAGGTTTGCAAAACCGGCTGCATTGTTCTGTATGCCGTTTCCCATGCTTGTAACGAAAAACGTGACATGGACGTCTTTCAATTCGTCAAGGATGGGGGTGAGGTTTTGCACCTGGTTTTCGAGTGCATCATCGAATGTGAAACTCACGGCTCCGACATGACCGTTCCAAGGTACTGTTTCAATGGGTGCCGCAGCACCACAAAATCCTGCAAGGCTCATTGTTAAACTCCATGCAGCAACAGCCGCTTTTACGGAAAAGACTGATTTTCGTGGCTTCATACAGCGAATTCAGATTACGATTTTGCTTGTGCTTTACGGTCCTTTACGACTACAAATGCGCCGAATGCGATAAGCAGTATGAGTGCAAATAAACTTACCTTGATGCAGGCATGGAATGGCTTACTGCGGTATTCCATGCGGACTTCAGATTTGCCTTTCGGAATTTCAACAGCGCGGAGTGTACCGAAAGCCTTGTAGACTTTGGCTTCCTTTCCATTGACTGTTGCATTCCAGTAGGGGTGGTAGTTTCCTGCGACAACCATAAAGCCTGCACGGTCGCTTTCGACTTGGAAAACCTGCGTATCCATCTTGGGACTTGCAACGAGCTTTGCCTTGCCCTGAGCAACTCCGCCTTCACCTTTGTTTTGCGGTTCTTCGGAGAGAATGACTTTTTCGCGGTATTCAAATCCGTTCTTCAAAGCATCGATGGCTTTGGCATCTTCCATCGTGGCAGATTCGCCATAGATGTAGGCTTCGCCCATGGTGGTTGTAATCGGCATGTAGGTGGTGCCTCGCTGCGTGTCGAAGATAATCGCTCCGATGTTCATGAGGTCGAGGAACGGATGTTGTGCCGTTGGATCGCCTACATTAATCAAGTAGTTGGCGTTGCCCTGTCCGCCACGGAATTCACGGTAGGTCGAAAGTTCGTTGTCGTGGAATCCGTCCGCATTGCGCATGTGGTATTGCGGGAAAATGTTTGCACCGAGCGCCTTGTTGCGCGAAAGCGAAAGCACGCGCGGTGTGTTGAGGGAATCGGTTTTATAAGGAGCCTTGATGGCTGCTACGACGCCGTTTTTCGGTTGCAAGTATTCGTTTGCGGCAACGTTCTGGATAAATGCGCCGTTGATGGTCATGAGTTCGATGCCTGCAACGAGGGCGAGTATACCGACTTTCGCGGGAGTACTTCCTTTCCACTTGAACACGGCAATGCTTACTCCAATCACGATGAGAATCAAGATGAAACTCGGGATAATCTTGGAGGCTGTTGCGTTCATTACGATCTCGTTCAGCGGCTTGAAGTACGGGGCTGTAATCGGATCGTTCAAGAGCTTTTGACCGCTCATGAGGAACATGCCGATAATGGCAAACCCAATAACGACTGCGGCTTGAATGCCTCTCGAAGTTCCCGGGAGCTTCGCCTTGAATGCTTCCACAAAATTCTTGGCGTTGATGGCTTTACCCTGATCGTCGAGGCTCATCACGCCGAGGCATGCGGCTGCGTAGGCGAGGCAAACGACAAAACCGAACGGGCTAATGAACGTGGTCCAGTTGAAACGAGCAATCACGACGAGCAAAAGTAAGACGACGAACATTGCGGTACCGTGCAAGAGTGCGCGGCGATTCTTGGCTGCATTTTCACCTTCGTCCGTAACTGCCTTAAGCACGGGGCCTGCCATCATCACGAGCAAGAGCGGGAGCCAGAAGAGTGCCATGCCCGGAGCGCGGAAGTTCTTGACGCCCGGCAAAATATTGTACCAGAGTTTGAAGAACGGAGAGTGATCGCCCATGCCATAGCTAAGAGCAACAACGGCGCCGAGTCCCCAAAAGCTAGCCCAGCGGCGTTTGCCGGGGAGGAACAAACAGAGGAATCCGAGGAACGTGAGAAGTGCGCCTGCATTGTTGTGGTCGAGCTTGAAGCTGTTGTGACCCCAGTAGAACGGGCTACCTTGGCTACCGGAGGCGGCTATCTTGCGGTATTCGTCCATGGAAACGTTCACCAAAGAACTGCCCTTCAGGTCGCCGCTCTTTTCGTCCTGTTCGTAAACGTCAACACCGATAAATCCCGGAATGAGCATTTGTGCCATTTCTTCCTGATGGAAAGACCAGCTTACGGCGTGACCATAGTTCGTATGTTCGCCTTCGCCGCGAACGGATTGCGTTGTCGTGTAAAGGTAAGGCGGAATAATCTGGAAGCAACTGATGGCGAGCCCGAATGCTAGTGCCGCTGCCGCAAGTCCAATGCGCTTACCGCGGGTGGCAAGTGTATTGCAATGGAAGGCTGCTTCGTAAAGCGTATAGAGTCCTGCACCCCACAGGAACAAGTAAGTGAGTTGTAGGTGGCTTCCGAGAATCATCCATACAATGCTCAGCGCAAAGACGATGAGGTAGGGAAGGCTTCCGTCACGGACAATCTTTCTAACAGCGAGGAGTGCCAACGGAGCGATGGCAAAAACCATCATCTTTCCGTCGTGGCCGCCGTAAATGTAAGTGAAATATTCTGGGGAAAAAGCGTAGAGGAATCCGAGAAGTGAACCCCACCATTTATTGCCGGTCAAGTTCCAGGCAAGGAGCATTGCGCTCATGAAGGCGACCCAGATGGTCAATATGAACTTGAAACCTACGGCGCGGGCAGGGTCCATCAGGAACTGCGTCCACACAAGCGGGTGGTAAGCGTCGGCAAACAAAGCATCCATCGTCGGGATGCCACCCAAACGGCTGTCGTCCCATTCCGTGAGAATCACGTTGAAGGTGCGCAAAATGCGGCTGCCAATGCCGTTCAGCTGGTCGCTGTTGAGCATGAGTTGGCTGGAATCGAATGCGAAATTACGGAATACAATCAGCAAAATCGCGAAGAAAAGTGCGGACATTGCCACGAAAAATGCAGGCTTCTTATTGAGAATATTCATATAAGGAAATATAAAAATACCGCAGCGGTTGCCCACTACGGTCTGTTAAATTGTTTGCCTTTGAACGAAATTACCGTTCGAACGTGGCTCGTTATTCGAGTGTGTTTTCGTCGGTCTTAGCGGTCTTGACGAGGCTGTAGATGCCGAATGCCGAAATAATGCAAACGGCGATGAATACGGTGTACTTGATCAGTTTTCCCATAAGGTTTCTCCTTGGCTTTTTTTATAAAGATATTTGATTTTCCCGAAACGGTCAAGTGAATTTTTAGTTATTGGTCGTTAGTCATTGGTTCTTAGACTGAATGACCTACTCCTTAGTAATAATCATGCAAATCACGGGGAGCTTTTTATCGACTTCGTTTTCACTCGGGATGATTTCGCTTTCGATGACCTTGCAGTTGAGTTCTTTCACGAAAAATTCAAGCTGGCTGCGTTCAAATCCAAGCCAAATGTGTCCGTGCGTTGTGCGGAAAGATTCTTCCTTGTGCTGTGCGAGGTCCAAAAGTGCAAGTTTTCCACCTGGTTTCAAAATGCGGGTGGCTTCCTTGAGGGCAAGTCTCGGATCTGTCGCGTGATGCAACACCTGGCTCATAAGAACTAGGTCTGCGTAATTGTCGGGGAGCCCCGTCTGTGTCATGTCGGCGACTTTCGGCGTTACGTTCTCGATGCCTTTCTGCTGCAGAACTTGCTGGAGCCCGCTGATGATTTTGGGGTCATAGTCGAGGGCCGTCACGTTCTTGCAACGGCTGGCTAACATAAGCGAAAGGTCTCCGCCTTCGCCGCATCCGATGTCGACCGCGTTTTCAAACGGCACCATGAGTTTGCTGAACAGACTGATTTGTGCCTTGAGGCTTCCGCCGGCTTGGTCGAGCTTGTGAATTTGTCCCTTGGTCTTGTCGGTTCGTTCTTCGAGCGCTTGTGCGGCGCGGCATTTCAAAATGTCTTTATCTTGAAGTTCGTCGTACGCTTCGCGGATAATCTGCAAAAGGCGACCGCTCATGTAGAGTTCTTCGCTCAGGCGGTAATAAGCCTTGATGCCATCGCGGCGGTCTTTCACGAGCCCGCATTGCGAGAGCCTTGCCAAGTGGCGGCTTGCGTTACTTTGGTGAATATCTAAAATATCCTTGATTTCGTTGACCGTAAATTCGGACTGGTCCAGCAAGAGCAAAATCTTGAGGCGCATTTCGTCGGAAATGGCTCCAAAAAGTTCCATGTTCGGGATGATTGGTTCTCGGTTCTGGTTAAAATTCGAATTTATCACTTTGTCCGCCAAATGCTTTTTTATGTTTGTCGTTGTGAATATAAATTTTTAGATGGACTTTGATGTTTAAAATGATGGTTAAATCCTTTTTTCGCGTGATTATTGCAGTGCTTTGCGCTAAAACGCTGGTGTTTTCTGCAGTTTTGCAAGAAATTGTAAAACCAGAGCATCACTACGAAGTATCTGTGCGGCTCGATGTACCGCTTGTGCTTGGAATTACCTTGACTTCGGCGCTTGGCGTTTATCGTTATTATGGCATGGAACGTATTTCGTTAAACGATTTAAAACCGAAGTCGGAATTTTTGCCGTGGGATCGTCCGTTCGTGGGGCATTACAGCGACTGGGCGACTACCGTAAGCCATTATTCGGGTGTGCTTGCTGTTGCACCGCTTGCGCTGGCAGGTTATTCTTGGTACAAAGGTGATGCTGATGGTCATGATTTTGGCGCTTTTACGCTCATGTTTGTGGAAGCGTTTGCGTTACAGAATGCGATAAACCAGATTGTCCGCTCTTCGCAACTTTGGCCACGTCCTTACGTATATGCAAAGCGCGGGGAAGGCAGCAAAAAAGCGGAGTCTGCTCGCGGTGAAGCTTTTGGCTCGTTTTATTCGGGACACTCATCTGCAGCATTTACCGTTGCAATTTTTACAGGCGAGTGGTTCTCTGAAATTTACCCGAACTCCAAGTACAAAAGTCTCGTGTGGGCATCATCGTTGACGCTTGCTGGGGGTGTCGCTGCCTTGCGTGTTATGGCAGGCAAGCATTATCCTACAGATGTTGTAGTTGGAGCGCTTGTCGGGACTGGAGTGAGCTTGGGTGTGCTTAAATTGCATGAAATTTGTAAAAATAATATTTCATTCTGGGTGATTCCGGGCAATATTGGCGCTGTTTTTTATTTTTGACAATTTTTTATAGCATTTTTCTTGAAAATGCGTATATATATTGTGTAGGCTTACTCGGTAAGTCATTTTGTTAGATGAGGTTTTAGATGTTGGATGAGGTTAGGCGTGTCTTGTGCGCCGTTGCTTTTTTGACCGTGTCTGTGGTCACCCAAAATTACGCTACTGAATTTAAGGATTATAGGGATGGGCGCGTTTATCGTGCTATTCCATCTGGAAATTTAAACTGGTTCAAACAGAGCCTCAGGTATAACAAAACCTCGTTCTATACGGATGAAAACGGAATTCCGTTTTACCGCGATGACAGTTGGGTAGCCTCTTGCCCGGAAGGTACGCAGGTTCCCGATGAAATGGACTGGGATCAATTGATTGAAGATCAGTTTTCCGGTGACGACAAGTTGGAAAATATGAAAAACTTTGTCGGTCATTCTTCGCTCGGCTTTTACAAGTTCGAAATGGACGAAGTCGTGAATGTGAAAAAAGGTTTCGCGTATTTTGCAGTGCGCAATCAGGGCAATCGCGCAATTAGGCTAGAAACCAAGCGTGGTACGGTAAAAATTGTCGATCTTGAAAATTCCGATGCTGTGCAAGTGCGCTGCGTGTATCCTCGCGATTTCCTTTCGGAAATGGGAATATCTAAAAGGGATATGATTTTTACGGATAGACGAGACAATAAAAAATATGTGGTCGGTGTCCGTGGCGGAAAAATCTGGATGATGAAAAACCTTGCTTTTAGCGTAACTTCCGAAAAGCAATGCTATGTAGAAGATAAGTCTTTCTGTGAAAAGTTCGGGCGCTATTACACCTACGAAGATGCTCTCAAGGCTTGCCCTTCGGGCTGGCACTTGCCAGACGATGCGGAATGGCGTGACTTCCAGAAAGACCGCAAGACGCTGGACTGGGATAACTTAGGGCAGGGCGGTTGCCAGGACTGGGACAATTATTGCGACGGAATGAATTCCGGACATTATTGGTCTCGCACGTCCATACAAGAAAATACGGCCCGTTCATGGGAGTTCAACCGAGCTGACCACGATATTGATCGAACAGACGCAAGTGTTCATAAGGGACTATATGTCCGTTGCGTTGCTGATATTTAAAAATTAATTTGTTTTAAATATAGCTATAGTTCGTCGTCACTTTCGGACACGTCTTCGAAGTGACTTCCATATTCGTCAAAATTGATTTCTTCGGCGATATCATCGTTGTCGGAGTCGTTTTCAAGACCAAAACCGAGGCGTGCGCAAATGCGGTCAAGAAGGATGAGATCCACATCTTCGGTGTCGCCGCCTTCACGTTCATAAGCTTCGATGATAAGCTCTTGTTCGTCCGGTTTGTATTTGTCGACAACTTCAGTGATTTTCATTTTATTTTCTCCTTTGCGGATGGTTTTAGAGAAAAATATCCGCATTCTCTGCTTGTAATATCGCCTATATAAGTTACATTGTCAATGGGTTTTACTATTTTTTTTGCTATGAACAAGAAATTGTCTTTTATTGCACTTGCGTTTTTGTTGGGTATGTCTCAATCTTGGGCTGTTGACCCCCGTATAGAACAGGGCGCCCGTTTTGAGGCTAAGGGCCAGTACGATAAGGCTCTTGGCGAATATCGTGCCATGTTGGCTGAAAATAAGAAGAATACCGAAGCTTACATGGCTGCCGGCAAAGTCCGCATGAAGATGAAGGACTATAAGGGTGCTGTGGCTAATTTCCGCCTCGCTTATGGTTACGATCCGAGTTTGACAGAGGCTTATGAAGGTGCTGCCAAGGCTTACGAAGCTATGGGCCAGCAGGCAAAGGCCGATGCGGAACGCGCAAAGATGAAGGGTGGCAAGGCTGCTGCAAAGACCGAAACGGCTAAGACTGAAACAAGTGCGCCGAAGGCTGAAGTGGCTAAGGCTGAGCCCGCAAAGACCCAGGCACCTGCAAAGGCAACCCAGCCTGCACAACAAGCTGCTCCTGCAAAGACGGAAACTCCGAAAGCTGCTCAACCTGCTCAAGTTTCCGCTACCGAAGACCCGTTTGAAAAAGGCAAGGCTTTGCTTGCTGAAGGCCGTTATGCGGAAGCCGCTCCACTTTGGAGAACTGTGCTTTCGAAGAAGCCCGGCGATGCCGGTGCATACTTCTATGCCGGCCTAACTCGTTATGAGATGGGAGAATACGACAAGGCCGAGTTCAACTTGAAGAAGGGACTTTCGTACAAGGAACGTGGTAACGATGCTAATTACTATTTGGCAAAGATTAACCAGAAAAGCAAGCATCTCGATTTAGAAAAGAAGTATTTGTCTGCTTATCTGAAAAAAGCCGCTCCGGATGCAAAGTTCCGCAAGGCTGCCGAAGACCGCATGGCCGAAATCAATGCTGTTGCTAATGCCGCAGCCGAAGAAAAGGCCATGAAGGAAGCCGAGGCTAAGGCTCTGAAAGAAGCTAAAAAGACAGGGAACGACAAGGCGAGGTCCGTTGAAACAGCTGTGAGCTCGCAGAATAATGAAGTGGCTCCGACGGCGACGAACTCCATTGCCAATGCCAATGCGCTTTATGCGGATGGCTACAATGAAGCGGCTCTCCAAATGTATAAGGCCTTGCTCGAAAACGAAATCACTCCGGATGAACGTTATTTCGCAATGCTCCAGATGGGCAATATCTATCGCGAAATGCGCGATTTCCACAGCGCTGTAACGCGCTATCGTGATGTTGTTCGTGAATTCCCGGATTCCGACTGGGCAACCGAAGCCGAACGCGCTCTGGAAGATGCTGTATGGCTTGAAAAGCATGCAAGTGAACTTCCGCGCAACAAACGATAATTGGCCATTAGTCAATGGTCTTTAGTTATTAGTTACAACTGAAAGATTTCGTATAAAATTATGCCGGGCTCGTCCCGGCATTAATTTTTAAGATGTCATGCCCGCTCAGGTCCCTGAGCTTGTCGAAGGGCGGGCATCTCTTTTTTTGAGGATTTATCCTTTCACAAGCTTTCGGTCGCTTTTGACTTTAGCAAGGAACTTCTTGTAGATTTTGTTGTAAATCTCGTGATTCTCGGGATTCGGCGTGTAGGTGTTCGTAATCTCGATGTAGTTGTGAATGTCTTCGAATTTCATTTGCCCAAGGCCGATTGCGGCAACGGCTGCAGCGCCAAGTGCGCCCACGTACTGCGGATGCTTGACCGTTTCAATGGTATGGCCTGTAATGTCTGCAAGAATCTGGTTCATGATGTTGATTCTTGCAAGCCCGCCTGCAAAGCGAATCGTGTCAGAAATCTTGCACTTCTTGGCCTGGCATTCAAGAAGCCAGCGGAAGTGGAAACAAATTCCTTCAATTACGGCACGGAGCAAATCTCCACGGCTTGTTTCAAGATCAATGCCCGAAAGCGAACTGCGGATTTCTCCATCTTCGAATGGTGTTTTGCAACCGTTCATGAACGGAGTGAACAAAAGTCCTCGTGCCCCAGGTTTTGCTTTTGTGACAAGCGAAGCACATTCTTCATAGCTGTATTCGGAATTGTCTAGTTTGCCGATTAATTCTCGTGCCCAAGCAAAGCACCTGCCTGCAGTTTCGAGTTCACCGTACAAATATTTTTGAGCGGGATTAGGACCTTTGACTGCAATCATCATGATGTCGGCAAACTGGATGATATGGTCGACCACGGTGCAGACTGAACCGGAAGTGCCGCAGTAAATACCGGTGAGGTTACTGTGAGTGTTTCCGCAGCCAATGGCGACCATGGCAACGTCTCCGCCACCAGCGATAACAGGCGTTCCTTTTTCCAAACCCATTTGTTCGGCAGCTTCTTCTGTAATCTGTCCGACGATGTCTGTGCTTTGCACGATTTCGGGCAAGTGATTTTCGTTGATTCCGTAAGCTTTGGCCATGGTGTGGCTCCACCCGGAATGCCCTTTGCGGCAATCATTGAGTGCAGCACAGAATGCGGAGTCTTCGGTGCGTACAAAACGGCCCGTGGTCTTGAACAAAAGATAATCGCCGACATCTAGGAACTTGTCTATTTTGGCGAAGTTTTCGGGCTCGTTGTTTTGCACCCACTTGTATTTCCAGATAGGGCTGTATGCTCCGACCGGAACCATGCTCGTGTGTCGCATGGCCTTGATGAGTTTCCAAATATTGAGCCCGTGGATCTTTAGGCCGTTGTTGAAATATTCTTTGAATTCTTGATCGGCGCGCCTATCAAGGAATGTCATGGGCGGGCGAACAGAATTTCCTTTTCCGTCTACTAGAACAGTTCCGTTCAATTGGGAGCAAAAGCTGATGCCCTTGATTTGGTCGCTTGTAACACTGTAATTTTTGAGAAGTTCTTTTGTGCTGCGGCAGATGGAATCCCACCATTGCTCTGTGCTTTGCTCCACACCTTTGCCACCCAAGGTGGTTGTCGTATGGGTCGTCGTGACCGTTGCACCGACGAATTCAATTGTATTGTTGATTTTTGTAAGTGCTGCTTTTATAAAGGAATTGCCAATATCGTATGTTACTAGGTACATTTCTTCATCCTTTAAAAACAGTCCAACCTTGTCAAGAAAACTATAAAAAAATACAGGCCTTGTCACCTGTATATAATCATTATGTAAGATTTTTGGATGTTCTAGTGGAACAGAACATCCCTTTTTGTGTTTTTTACACGACTTGAACGAGTAATCCCTTGAGATATTGCCCTTCGGGGAAGGCTGTATTCACGGGATGGTCGGCTGGTTGACCAAATCGTTCGATAATTTGCACGCGGCGGTGAGCGTCGGCTGCAGCATCGGCGATAATCTTTTGGAACAGGTCCATTTCCATGAGGCCTGAACAGCTGAATGTTGCAAGCATACCTCCTTCGGCAAGGAGCTTTAACGCAAGCATGTTGATGTCTTTATAACCGCGGGCGCCTTTTTGCAAATTGTCTTTGCTTTCGACAAACTTAGGCGGGTCAAGTACGATAAAGTCAAACGTTTCGGCCTTGTCGCGGCATTTGCGCAGGTACTGGAATACGTCGGCTTCGACATGTGTTGCGTGTGCTGTACTTAATTTGTTCCTCATGATGCCTTCCTTGGCGAGCTTGAGCGCGTCCTTGGAAACATCGACTTGATAAACTTTTTCGCACCCGCCACGAAGTGCGTAGAGACCGAAACCGCCAGTGTAGCAGAAGCAGTTGAGTACTTTTTTACCGGCCGTGAGTTCTCCTACGCGGCGTCTTGCATCGCGCTGGTCGAGGTAATAACCCGTCTTGTGACCGTTCTTCACATCGATGGGGAACAAAATGCCGTTTTCGTTGATGATAACCGGTTCATCGGGAACTTCACCAAAGACCGTGCCCGTGCGTAACGGCAATCCTTCTTTTTTGCGGACTTCGGAATCGCAGCGTTCGTAGATGCCGCGGCAGCCCGTCTTTTCGGCGAGCAGTTCGTAAATGATTTTGCGATTGACTTCGGCACCTGCTGCGAGAATTTCGACAGAGTAAATGTCGGCATATTTGTCTATGATGCAACCAGGAATGCCGTCATTTTCAGCGTTTACGAGGCGGAATGCGTTTTCCTTATCGGCAATGTCAAAACCGCGGCTCTTGCGGGCAGCGATAGCTCGGTCAAGGAGGTCGCTAAAGAACTCTCGATCGATTTTTGTATTCTTGCCTTCGTTCCCGAACGTCCAAAAACGTCCGCGGATCTGGGATTTTGGGGAGTATGCCGCGAGGCCTAGAAAATCACTGCGGTAGCTGTAAACTTCGACAACGTCACCAAGTTCAGGGTCCCCGACAACTTCGTCGATGGCGCCGCTAAAAATCCAGGGGTGGTAACGGAGGGCGGATTTATCACGCCCGGCTTTTAATGTAATCGCTTTCATGGGTAAAAATCTAGAAATTTTTGTTATATTTCTTTTAGTCCCGTGTTTTTCGAGTTTGTCAAAACATGTGATGGGGAACAATTTCTTGTTTTTTTTCTAGGGGGAAAAGTGATTTTAAATTTCATTTATGAAATTTTAATTACTAGATTGAAAAACATGGTAAGTTCGTTTCGAACCGATTTTTTGCAAGCGGGACTATTTGGTGTAGCCCTCGTTTTTGCGTTATCTCTGATTGCTTGTGATAAAGATGATCCTTCGAAAAAAAATGCAAATAAGGATTTGCCCCTAAAACATGAATTTAGTGCTGTAGTGCTTGATGTAACAGGTGATGCAAGGATAAAGGTTGATGGGGAAGCATCCAACTTGAGCTTGGGACAGAACATCTACGAAAAAACGCAACTGACGTCTGGAGTCGCTTCTTCAGTCGTGCTTTCGGTAGCCGATGGTTCGGCTTTAAAGATTGATGGAAAATCGGATGTCCAATTTGATGTTGCTATTGAGTCTTTAAAACGTTCTTTATCGGTTTCGCTCCTTCATGGTAGATTGCTGTTCGATGTACAAAAGCAAGCGGTCAAAGATGAGTTTGTTTTTCGGACTGAAAAGGTTTCGGCAATTGCTCGTGGTGCAGCAGGCTTTATTGAATATACCGACGGCCTGAATGTTTCCTCGCTCAAGGAAGGTTCCGTTGATGTTTCTGTGAATGGTGATTCTTTACAGCCTGTCAAGAACGGACAAACTATGATTTCCAATGTGAATGGTGTTAAAACTCTTTCGTTGGCTAGTTCGGGAACGCTCATTTTGGCGCGTGCTATAGATTCGATAGCGACTGAGGCCGCTTCAGAACTAGGAATTCGTGCTTCCAAATTGAATCTTGATAAACTGGAAACTTTGCTGCTTGCTTTTGATGAATCTTTTAACAAGAAGGCCGATAGTCTTATAAAGAAGACCCAGGTCGAATTTAAGCCGAAGGTCCTGAATGAATATATTGGAAAACCGAGTGTTACGCTAGAAGCTTTGTATGTGCCAGGAGGCTTGATCTCGGTGCAGGGACTTGTAGATACTATTTCTGAAAGTGGGCTGTACAAGCGGACTATTGAATGGGAAGACTCTACGGCTTTTGGTCCGAAGCGTTTTATTGTAAATTGTGGCAATGGCGAGGTGGAATACATCTGCCATACGTGGAATATGAATTTTGTTTCGGCTAAAATGGCTGAGGTTTTGACGAAGGCCGATGAACGTAAGGCCAACGTTGTAAAGGATTCCGCTCAACAACCTAAAATTCTAAAGCCGACCATTGTTATAGAAGGCTCGGGACGTGAACGAATTCATGTGTTGCCCGAAGAACGCGATATTCCGGCAACACTCCGTTTTAGCGTGGCTGGCTTGATGGGTGCTGATTTAAAACAAATTAAGAAGATTGTTGTCAAGCGTAAAGGCGTTGTGATTAAAACGTTTAGCGGTGATGAACTGACGACAAATTCTTTTAAGTTGCCGCTTCGATTGAAACAGAATAGAGTTGCTCATATTGAAATCTCCGTGTATTTTGTGAATGGCAAGCGCATCAAAGTCCGAAAAGTTTACGAAACGTATTGCTATTTTGAAAATTACGAAGGTGGCAAAAAGAGCAATCGAATCAACGATATGACGGCAGAAGAAGAGTACAAAAACGTGGTATCAAAGCACTTGCTCAAGGATGAATAGCTTTTTTAAAAAGCTAAATTTGCGTCCATGTTTGAATCGCTCTTTGACAAGTACCCGTTTTTCAGAAAAGTCCCAGCCATCCTCTGCATGGCGATAATCTTCAAAATTTCATCGATGACATCTTATGAACTCGAAGATTTCCCGCATGTGTGGGATAAACTGGCGCATACGTGCGAATATGCGACTTTGGCGGGTTGCTTTTGCATGTGGTGGGCACGTGGCCAGTGGTCTTTGAAACCGTGGCTCAAGGTGCTAATCGTGATGGCTATTGCGCTTGCTTACGGTTGCACGGACGAATATCACCAGAGTTTTGTGGAAGGGCGCGATTGCAGCGGTTATGATTTGATCGCCGATGCTCTTGGCGGCATGATTGGCGGCTCGGTGTACGTGTTGGTTGTGTGGATTCTCAATCGCTATGACCCGTTGCCGTCAACAGTGAATGAATAGCTGTCTTTGCTATGATGTCTAGGCTTGTTTGCAAACCGCAATAACGATAGAAGTTATAATAAACACGACAATTGCAATACCTATTGCAATTCTTTCCTTTTTACGGTACATTTTTACATCGTAGTCGGGGACATGTGTATTGACTATTTTTGCGCAAATAAATCCCTGTGCGGTGGCGTATCCGATGCATACTAAAAGTGGGATAAGCCCTTTGACGGATTGAGATATTTGAGGATGTTTGCTGGCAATATTTGCAATAGTGTTGGCGAATGGAAGGGTGAGGAAAAATAAAGCAAGATTGGCAACAAATATTTTGAAAAAGAAACTTAATGAAGATTTAGTCTCGCGCAAAACTTTATGATGAAGCAATGTTTGGATAATAGCTACATAAATATAACCGAATGCAGCTAGTCCAAAGATGAATGAACTCCACATGAATAAACCGGCCGGTTTGCGGTCATCTTCGACGCTGTTTTCTTGCGGGGCGGAAACGATGCTTGCTTCGTGCGTTTTTGTACTGTCATGATGTGGATTGTTTTTAAAGTTCGGATGCTCTTCGTTAGGAGCATCGCACCAAAGGCAACATGGCATGTCGTCTTCGTATTCCTTTCCGCATTTTTTGCAAATCATTGAGCGTTCCTTGAAATTTTTGCGTATAAAATATTAAAATTTCCCAAGCAATATAATTTCGCGTTTTAGTTGGATGCCGAATTTTTGGGCAACGGCATTTTGTACGTATTCGCTAAGCGTCTTGATGTCTGCTGCGGTTGCTCCGCCTACGTTTACGATGAAATTTGCATGGACGCGGCTTACTTCGGCGCCGCCTATGCGGTAGCCTTTTAAGCCAGCTTGTTCGATGTAGTAACCTGGTGCGATTTGTGTTGGCGTTTCGGCGGCGCCGGCATCGAGACGCTTGAAGGTGCTGCCTGCATTGGGCATGGAAAGCGGTTGCGAATTGCGGCGCTTTGTCATGCATTCTTGCATTTCGTTTTCGATATCCTTGACTGTTTTGCCGAGTTCTATGGCAGGCGTGAGCTGGAATGTGGCAGAAAGGATTGTTTCGGCGCTTTCTGCAGAAGTTACGGATGCCGCGAGTTCTTGAAAAATGCTGTGGCGGTAGGCAAATTTGCAATCTGCTGCGGCTCGCGTGTGCAAATTGCCGGCAGAATTGATGCTTTCGACTTCAACGCAAGTTTGCGAAACATCTTGTCCATAAGCGCCTGCGTTCATAAAAATCGCACCGCCGAGGCTCCCGGGGATGCCTGCGAGTTTGTGGATGCCGGCAAGCCCTTCGTTAATGGTATAGCGGGCGAGGCGAGCAAGTGGCGTGGCGCCTTTGACGCAAATTTTCCCGTTGCCGAGATTCGTGATTTCCGAGAAAAACTTACCGAGCTGGATGATGACGCCGTTGTAACCGCGGTCTGAAACGAGCAAGTTTGTGCCTTTGCCGAGTATGTAGCTCGGGAGCGTGTGCTCATTTGCAAATGCGATTGCTTCTTTGATATCGTCAACAGATTCTGTTTTGATAAAATATTTTGCGGGACCGCCTACTTTAAAGGACGTGTGCTCGCACATCGGTACATTTTCAAGAATAATCATGACGAAAATATATATATTCTTTGTGCAATGACAGAAGAGGAACTCAAACAATTTAAGGCGGCGCTCTCGATTACTGCAGTAGCGACTGCGCTAGGTGTGCCTGTGGTGCGTGGTCGTTGCCGTTGCTTTTTTCCGACTCGTCATTCACACGGCGATAGAACGCCTTCTGTTTCGTTCTCGGAAGAACGTGGAACTTTCCGATGCTGGGTCTGCGATGATGTCCGTGGCGATGTGATTTCGCTTGTCCAGATTGTCAAGAATTGTTCCTTTTTAGAAGCTTTGAACTGGCTCAAGGAAACGTATGGATTCTTGGTGCCTGGGGCAAAATCTCCGGTGCAAAATTATGCGGCTGCACCGAATATTTCGCCCGCAGTTGCTTCGGCGCAGGTTCATACGACAGCGCAAAACGCCTCGTTTGTGGCAAAAGTGGCGGTGCGCGAAGCGGCTCTTGAATATACCTCACCAGAGCCTGCAAAAGAACTTGTCTCAGAAGATGAACGCAAGAAGATTATTCTTTCGTTCCTTAAAATGTTGAGCCCGGTCGATAAGACTCCGGCTGCATCATACCTTGCTCGGCGCCGCATTTACAAGCCTATTTGGGACAAAATGCTTTTGCGTACGATAATGGATTATGGCGCACTCAACAACAAGCTCAAGGAAACTTACGATTTGGAAGTCCTCAAGTACGTGGGACTTTTTAGTGAAAAAGGTAACTTGAGGTATTACAAGCATCCGCTGTTTTTCCCGTATCTCGACGCCAAACGCCGTTCGTTTTATTTTCAGGCGCGAGCCATCGATAGCACGGTTGTTCCGAAGGAACTGAACTTGCGCGGAACGGTTCCGTTCCCCTACAACGTTTCGGCTCTTGATGGAAGGCCTGGGTGGGTTTACCTTTGCGAAGGCGTGGTCGATACGCTTACGTTTTTGGGTCAACGCATTGCTGCCATTGGAATTCCTGGAGTGCGTTCGTTCAAGACGGAATGGCTTCCGCTCTTTAAAAATAAGAGTGTTGTACTTTGTTTGGACAAGGATGAGGCGGGCCGTAGTGGCACGGAGTATTTGCAGACGGTTTTTGCAAACGCGAACATCCGCACGGTTGTGCTTGGCGATGGTGTCGATCAGTTCGGTAAATTGTCAATGAAAGAAGGCGAAGACATCAACGATTGGTTTGGTGGGAAGAAGTGATGAGCCTTCGGCTCATATCCCTAGCACTCTTGTTATTTCCTCCTCATCTGTAATTCCTTCTGCAACAAGTTTTTGCGCATATTCTTGCATGGTGCCGTCGGCGTAGGTGTTATTGGGTAAGAGTAATTCACAGACAACGGTTCTGCCTTTGTAATGATGGGTGGACTTGCAAGACTCGTTTTTGTCTAGCTTTCTTACGAGGCGTTGTGCGAAAACTCCGAGCAAGGTTTCGTTTAAAATACTTTGAGAAATGCCGAGATCAATTAAGCGAGATGTTGCGGATTTGGCGCTGTTCGTGTGCAACGTGCTCAAGACGAAATGCCCTGTTTGTGCGGCTCGAATTGCAATTTGTGCAGTTTCTGCATCGCGAATTTCTCCAACGAGAATCACGTCTGGGTCTTGGCGCAAAATGGAACGCAATGCGACCGCAAACGTGAATCCGCATTTCTCGTTTACGGGAACTTGATTGGCTCCGCGGAGTTCGTATTCTACCGGATCTTCGATGGTCGTGACGTTGATTTTTTGCTGGATGATTTCGCGGAGTCCTGCATAAAGCGTTGTTGTTTTGCCGCTCCCGGTGGGGCCTGTTACAAGGAATACCCCTTGCGGTGCGCTGAAAATGCATCGGAGTGCTTGGAGCGTTTTTTCGCTAAACTCGAGACTAGCGAGCGTTTGTGCGGAATCATTTGCGGGGAGCAGTCGCAAAACGCATTTTTCGCCATTGCTAATCGGGATTGTACTTAAGCGCACGTTCACTTTCTCGTGAAAATCCTCAAATGCAAAACTCCCGTCGTGCGGCAAACGGCGCTCTGTGATATCGACATTTGCCATGACCTTGAGGCGTATCAATACAGGCTCAGCGAGCCATTGCGGAAATGTGCGGTATTCAGTTAAAAGTCCGTCAATGCGGAAACGTACGCGGAGAGCATCAGCCATCGGTTCAAGGTGAATGTCGGTTGCTTTTTTCTGCAATGCCTTGACGATAAGGCTATCGACGAGATTTATAATGGGCGCTGATTCCCAGGATGTGTTGCGCGATGCATCAAGTTGCTTGATGTCTTTGAACAAATCTTCATCATCGATAGATTCTGCGTGGCTGTGCATTAGCCGAATTTCGGCAGGGGAATGTTCTTCGGGAATGATTTGTTGCTGCGTGATAAAACGGATTTTTTCAAGTAAAAGTTCGTCGCTTGCATTTGGAACTGCGACTTTCAGGGGCGCGGCGCTTTTTTCATCGCTTTCCATGACACATTCTCCGCAGCACTCGGCTTCCGCCATTACTGCAATCCCGTTTTTCTGGCACCATTTTTTGGATAAAATTTTTGTATTCATCCCCGTAAAATACAATCAAAAAATTCAAAAAATCACTTTCATGCAAATTTTGCAACCTATGGTTTGCAAAGTAGTCAATGGTCGATGGTCATTAGTTGTTTGTTAAAGTTTGGCGGCGAAGCCGCGATTATAAAAAACAATGGCTAAATACTATTGACTAATAGCCAATGGCTATAAATGCAAAAAAGTCCCCCGGGTGGGGGACTTTGCGGAGTTGTCTAATGAAACTCGATTAAGCCTTGCTCATTTTTGCCTTGACCTTGCTAGCGCCTTTCTTGGCCTTGCTAAAGAGGGCGTTCGGGAGCCAGAAGAATGTCGGCACAAGGAACATGGTAAGCACGGCTGACACGATCAAGCCACCCACAGAGGCGATACCCATCGGCTGCGTCATGGCGGCGACGTTACCACCGAGTGCGAATGCGAGCGGGAGCTGTGCAATCACGGAGGCAAGCGTTGCAAGCATAATCGGCTGGAACTTGGCTTTTGCGGCCGTAAGCACTGCCGAGCGGCGGCCCATGCTTCCACTACGCAACAGGCGGTTTGCTTCGTCCAGCAAAAGAATGGCGTTGTTCACCACCACACCAATCAACATAACGATAGCCATGAGGGCAATCATGGAGAGCGCCTTGCCGGTAAAGATAAGGGCGAGGAGCACACCGATAGCACCCATCGGGATGGTCGTCATGATAATGAACGGCTGGGCAAAGCTTTCGAGGAGTGCGATGAGCAAGATATAGGTAAGGATAATTGCCATCACGATTGCCGTCATGAATTCCTTCTGCATGTCGTTCTGCATGTCGGCGTTACCACCGAAGCTGAACGAGATTCCTTCTGGGAGTTCGTCCTTCATGCTGTTTGTAAGTTCCGTGAGTTTGCCCATGATTTCACCGGTCGTGTGGCCAGGGAGCAAGTTCATCGAAACGTCTACACGTCTCATCTTGCGCTTACGGTCAATACGCGTCGGACCAGCACCATCTTCGATGTGGAAGAGTTCACTTGCACTCACGTAACCTTTAGGAGTCTTGACTGGCAGGTCTTCGATGTCGGCATGGCTCTGTCTATCCTTTTCCATCAAGCGTACGTAAACGTCGTATTCTTCACCGTCTTCGGTGTACTGGCCTGCTTCGAAACCGTTCACTGCGATGTAGTTGTAGTTTGCGATGGTTTCTAGCGTTACACCGTAGTCGGCAAGTGCTGCACGATTCGGAATCAAGCGGATTTCCGGCTTACCAGCTTCGTAACTTGTCTTGATATCCACGATACCGTCAATCTTTTCCTTGACGCGGTCAAGGACGATTTGAGAAGCCTTAATCACGGAGTCTGCATGGAGACCGCTCACTTCGAGCACCACGTCACCGGCGGAGTTGTTCTGCATTTCAGAGGCGGAGGTGGATTTCACGGAAATGTAGGCGTCAGGAATGTTGGCGAGGTACGGGCGGATGGAGTCGACGATTTCGTCGGTGCTGCGGTGTCTGCCCTTCCAGTCTTTCATTTTCTTCTTTTCCCAGTCCTTCAAGAGCCTTACACGCATGGTAGCCTGGTTTACGGTCGTAAAGCCGTTGGAACCACCCACGTTCATGCTGTAGTGAACAATTTCAGGAATATCCTTGACGCGGGATTCGATAATATGAGCCACGCTGTCGGTCGTTTCGATATTCGTACCTACGGGCATTTCGAGCTTGATGCTCATCATGCCTTGGTCCTGTCTCGGGGTAAGTTCAACTGTCAAGTACTGCGTAGCCATAAGGTACACGATAGCACATGTTCCTATAAGAGCCAAAACCTGGACAATCACGCCTGGAATAGAAAGGCAGAATCCAAGCATCTTCAAGTAGACAAAACGAACACCGTTCAAGGCCTTGGGGAAAAGTCCCAACAAACTTCCGATAAAGCCCGGCTTTTCTTCGATGATGTTTCCGTTTTCGTCTTTCTTTTTACCCTTGAACAAGTAGGCGGCCATAAGCGGTGTAAGCGTAAATGTCACGAGGAGCGACACGAATGTTGCAAACACCATGGTCATACCGAATGTTCTAAAGAAGATACCTACGATGGACTTCATGAATGCGATAGGCACGAACACGCAGACGTTGGTGAGCGTCGAAGCCATGATGGCAATCATGATTTCAGAAGTGCCCTTGTAGGCGGCTTCCTTCGGGTCAAGGCCTTGGTTCAACTTGCTGTTGATGTTTTCAAGCACGACGATGGAGTTCGTCACCAGCAGACCCACGGAACTCGATAGAGCCATGAGGGACATCATGTTGATACCAAAACCTGCAAAGTACATGAGCGTGAAAGCGCCAATCACAGAAATCGGCATCGTGAGGGCTGCGATAATCATCGTAGAGAACTTGCCGAGGAACAAGAGCAAGAGGGCGGCGGTAAGCACGATGGCGATAATGATGTTTTGAATAACGTTATCGATAGATTCGTTCACAGCTTCGGACTTGTCGTAAATGAGCGTGAGCTTGAAGCCTTCCGGGAGAGTCTTGTTGACTTCTTCCAAACGCTTGAGCACGCCTCTGGAAACTTCCACGACGTTTGCGTCGGAGCGCTTCTTGATATCGAGTGCGACTGAGTTGATGCCGTTAAAGCGGGAAGTCGATGTAATTGTTTCGATGGTATCTTTCACGACGGCAATTTCAGAGAGCTTGACGACTCCCTTTTCCGTCGGAATTTCCATGTTGCGCATTTCATCGAGGTTCTTGAACTTACCTGCGGTACGCACAGACGTGTTCTTGTGCTTGCCGATAACTTCACCAATCGGGAGGTTAACGTTGGACATGCCGTAAAGGCCCATCATGGTGCCGATATCGACACCACGGTCCATCATCTTTTCCTTGTCGACTTCGATGGCGATCTGGCGGGTTGTACCACCGAAGATATCGACGCTTGCGACACCGGAAACAGAGGTGAAGAGCGGTTCAATTTCGTCTTCGACTTTCTGGCGGAGTTCCGTAGAGTTCAGAGGGCCGGTAAACGAAATTGCCATGATGGCGGCTCCGTTAATATCGACCTTTGAAATAATCGGAGCCTGCACGGCATCCGGGAAGTCCGCAGAGGCGAGGTCCACCTTGGAACGCACGTCATTTGCGGCAACGTCCACGTTCACGCCCATGTTGAACATGGCGACGATAATGCCGTAGTTTTCCAAGCAGATGGACTGCACGTAGTCGATACCGTCCACGAGTTCCACTTGTTCTTCAATCGGCTTGATAATTGTGGTTTCGATTTCTTCAGGGTTTGCGCCCTTGTAAATGATGGTGGCCGTAACCACGGGGACTTCGAATTTCGGCATCAAGTCCACCACCATCATAGAATAGGTATAAAGACCGAACACCACCACGGTCAAGATGACCATGAGCATGGTGATTGGTTTGTAAATACTGGCTTTAATCATTGACTATACTCCAGTGTCGATTATTCGACGATCAGCACCTTGTCGCCGTCGTTCATGCGGTTCTGGCCTTCGACCATCACGACATCGCCTTCGCTAAGGCCATCCTTAATCTGGATGTCTGTTTTGGTCTGCACACCGAGTTGCACAATTTTGCGCTTGGCCTTGCCTTCGTTATCGACAATCCAGACCGAGTTCACGCCATTGCTATAGACAATGGCTTCGACAGGGACGGTAACGCCTGTAACTTCACGGGCGTCAATCTTTGTGGTGAGGTACATGCCCGGGAGGAGCTTTTGACCCTTGTTCTTGAATGTGACTTCAACCGGGAAGAAACGTGTTGCCGGGTCTGCGGCGAGCGGAATGAGGCTCACTTCGCCCTGGAGCTTTTCGCCGTTGAGTTCGATTGTTGCCTTGGCGCCCTTCTTGAAGAATCCGATTTCGGAACTTGTGACGTTGAGCTTGAGGATTACTTTGTCGAGGTTTGCGATGGTGAACATGGCACCACCGACACCCGGAACTTCACCGACCTTGAACTTGACTTCGGTAATGGTGCCGGAGGACGGAGCGAGCACGAGCGTTGCACGGCGTGCGGTTTCCATCTTCATCTTGGCAACGTTAATTTCGGTTTCGAGCTTGTCTACGTCTTGCTGAGAAACGCCACCCTTGGCCTGTACTTCTTTCAAGCGGGTGAGGGTCTTTTCTTGCATTTCAATGCCTGCTTTAGCTTCTTGGTAGCCTGTGTTGTCGCCTGTAAAGACGAATTCAGCAAGGACTTGGTCTTTCTTGACCTTGGAACCGACGCGGACATTGACTTTGGAAATCGGGTCGCTGAGTTTTGCGGTTGCTTTTGTCTGCTGGCTACCTTCGATGGTGCCGCTAAAGGCGCGGACGTCGGTAAGCTTGACAACGCCTGCCTTCACAACGCGAGCGGGCTTGCCATTGACTTTCTGGATTTCTTCAATAGTTGTCGGCTTTTCAGCGGTCTTGTCAGCTTTCTTGGCGTCGCCGCATCCAGCGAGGAGGAGCGACATGGCAGAAATAGTAATGAGTGTTTTTGTAATGGTCTTCATGATTGTCTTCCTCTTAAATCTTAGTATTCACCAGTGGCCTTGAGCAATGCGTTGTAGGCATTGTTCCAGTCAAGAACAGCCTTCATGTAGCCAAGCTTGGCCAAGCGAAGCTTCTGGCTTACGTCAAGAAGGTTGATTTGTGTTTCCGCACCGATTTGGTAGGCTGCTTCGGAGATTTCGTATCCGCGATTTGCCAAGTCTACCTGGCGTTTTGAAATTTCGATTTGATTCTGTGCGTCTTCCAAGTTGTTGACGCACGCCTCTATTTGCAGGCGGAATCCGCGTTCTGCAGTTTCTTTCATGAGTTGTGTGCTGCGAAGTTCTGATTTTGCTTGAACTACGGCTTCCTTGGTCTGCATGCCGTTGAAAAGGTTCATCGACAAATTTAAAGAAACGTACTTGTTGAGTTTGTCCCACTTCGGGGCATCCCATTCGGTAATCTTGTTCTGGTTATTGGCGTATTTGAGACCTCCGAGCAAGGCGATTGTCGGCTTGTAGCCGCCTTCTTCGATTTCGATATTCTTTTCTCTCATTTTTTCGGTGGCTTCGAGCATCGCCAATTCCCTACGGCGCTTTTTCACGTTTGCCATAGCTGTATCCGGGTAAGGGAGGTTTGCTTCGGGCATGCGAAGTTCACCGACGAACTGCACTTCGGAATCCCAATCCAGTCCCATCTTGTTGAGAAGAGCGTTCTTGGCGAGGATACGCAATTTCTTTGTCTTTTCGAGATTGGAACGCTGGCTTTCCAACTCAAGTTGTGCGCGAATCACATCGATTTCTTTACCAGATCCGCTTTGGAATTTCTGCGTGGCGATATTCAGATTTTCTTCAGTCTGCTTGATGCCTTCTTCTGTGATGGCGATATTTGAATCCAGGAGGATCAAACTGTTGAAAAGGCTATCAACGGCGTAGCGGATGCTAGACTTCTTGTCTTCGAGATTGACTTCTTCCATGTGCTTGTAGGCCTTGGCGATATCGATGGCGGTACCGACCTTGCCTGCAGCGTAGAGAATCTGGGTTACAGTGAGGCCCACGCTGGACTGCCAACGGTAACCTTGAGATTTCATGCCGTAAATAAGCCCGTCCATGCCTGGACCAATAACGTTTTGGTCAAAAGCGTTTGCTTTGGGGTAGCCAGCATCGTCTTTTTTGCTAGCCATGTCTTTTGCGGCATCCGTAAAAACGGATGCTTTTTTTACATCGTCCAGTCCAAAAATACGGGTGACATTGGCGCTAAGGTCAATAGAGGGGTATGCGTTACCGTAGCCAGCATCAACTTGAGAAGATGCCTTGATGAGGTCTTCTTCAGCAGTTTTGACTTCCGGAGAGTTTTCAATGGCGGTCTGGACCGCTTCATCTCGGGTGTAGGTTTTTGCCGAGGCTGGTACAATCAGCCCTAGTGCGAGGGCAGAAAGGACTAAAAATTTCCTTGACATTCGTTCTCCTGAATATAATTAACGGGCCAAATGTAAAAAAAAAGCGCCCTATTTATAAGGGTGCTTTTTTTTGAATTTGATGAAGCGCAAATTTTGGGGATGAAATGCAGCAAAATTTGCGAAATTTGATGAAAATTACATCAAACCGGGGATTTTCATGCCACCAGTGATGTCGGAAATGCTAGACTGGGTGGCGTCATCTTTCTTCTTGACGGCGGAGTTGACTGCAGCCATGATGAGGTCTTCGAGAGCTTCGACATCGTCTTTATCGACTGCGTCCGGATTGATTTTCACCATCGTGAGCACGCCTTTCCCGTTCATGGCGACCTTCACCATTCCGCCTCCGGCTTCGGCATCAAAGCTCTGTGCCTTGAGGTCGTTTTGGGCCTTAAGCATCTTGCTCTGCATTTTCTGAAGGTCCTTAAGCATTTTGCTCATATCCATGAATATATCCTCGCTTTTTGAGTGTATTAAAGGTTGTTTTTGTGCTCCAGAGGAAACACTAAAGTCGTTTATCGTTCGTAATTATAGAATTTTTTGCAACGATGAGGTATGGGGGGTAGAATGTGTTTAGTATACAGTGGCAAATGAAAAATGAAGAATTAAAAATTAACTACCATTTTTCATTTTTAATTTTTTCATTCTTAATTTCTACGCGTCGCAATCCTCGTCATCGCATTGTGCAACCAAGGCAGCTTTCTTGATTTTCTTGGTAAAGACGAGTTCGGCGGCAAACATTTGCTTGAGCCTTGCTAGCCCCGGTTCCTTTTCCAAGTCGAGTTCGTAGGGGCTCATCTTGGCGGCGCGTTGTTCGGCAAGTTCTGTTTCGGTAAAGGCTCGAGTGCGGATCGAAAGCGCAATTTTTGTTTGCAGGCGGTCTTCCAAAATACGTGTGACGCGTTCGACGTAGTCTTGGCGTTCCATCATCTGGCGGTAGCCCCAGTTGTCTGCGTTTTCTGTGGTGCCCGCGTAAGTAAGCGCAATCGGGAACGGGTTCATTTCGGGGTCGCCCGTTTCGAGAGTCGTATTGGCGATGGCTGCTGAAAATACGTAGTCACCGTCATTGGCGATGTTCGAAAGTATGGACGGCCAAGCGGCAGAAATCTCGTAACGTGAAAACGCCTGAACGCCACCCTGATCGTATCCGGCGAACGGATCGTCATAAGACGCCTGGACTTCTTCCTGGGCGTCTATCATGGCGCTGACTTCAGTTACTTTTTTTTTTACCGCGTCGTTTTCGGCGCTTTTAGGATCGTTAATCGCTGCAAGAGCTTTTCGCAAATCGACCAGTCGGTCGAGCCAAGCCATTCGGGCGAAAGTCGTCTCGACGAGGAGGCGAGGGTTCGTGCTGTAGCGGAGCGTACCCTGCAAGTCGATAAGCATCTTGCTTATGCGGAGAATGTCGCCGTTCGTAAGACTTTGTGCGCAGCTCTTGTACTTGGTGTAAAGTTCTTCGGTGATGTTGAGTGCATCTGGCGTGAATGCATCGAGGCGGGCGTAAAGCAAATTGCGGAGGAACTTGCCAAAGCCGTCGAGCAGCGGGATGAACTCGATACCGATTTTCACAGCGTCATCCACCATGCGGAAGCAACCCTTGATGTCGTGGTTTTCGATAGACTGGATGAGCGAGAAGAAAAGTTCTACAGGCGGGATGCCAAGGACAGAGCGGACGGATTCCGCGGTCATCTCGTTCCCGGTAAATGCGTATGCCTGGTCAAAGTAGGTGAGACCGTCACGCATGGAACCGTCGGCCTTTTCGGCAAAGATGTCGAGGGCTTCGTCGGTGGCCTTGATGCCTTCCTGTTCGCAAATGTAGCGGAGGCGGCTGCGGATCTGGTCTACGGTCAGGCGCTTGAAGTCAAAACGCTGCACGCGGCTCAAAATCGTCTGCGGGACCTTGTTGACTTCGGTCGTTGCAAAAATGAAAATCACGTGGGCGGGCGGTTCTTCGAGCGTCTTGAGGAGAGCGTTGAAGGCGCCTGTCGAGAGCATGTGGACTTCGTCGATAATGAAAATTTTGTACTTGCCGATGACAGGCGGGTACTGCACTCGATCGATCACATCGCGGATGTTATCGACGCTGGTGTTGGAAGCCGCATCTATTTCATAGACGTCCATCGGGTTTCCGCCGGCGATATCCTTGCAGCTGTCGCACTCGCCACACGGGTGTAGCGGGTCTGAGCCCTTGCAGTTGAGCGTGCGGGCGAGGATGCGGGCGCTAGTCGTCTTGCCCACACCACGGGTGCCGGTAAAAAGGAATGCATGATGGAGACGACCGCCCTGAATGGCGTTCTCAAGAGTCTTTGCGATATGTTCCTGACCGACCATATCGCTGAATGATTGCGGGCGCCACTTACGCGCCATTGCGATGTATGCCATGGCTGGGAATATAGTATTTAGACGAGAGACGATAAATGCGTAAGGCGAATATTGCGGCAAAAAACTTGTTTTTTGACATAATTGAGCCTAGCATTTAGCACATGTGCAAAGACGAGAGAATGAGAAATGTTGCGTTTTGGGGGTATGGGGGATTATAGTAGAAAGTAGGCAGTAGACAGTAGGAAGGATCCATGCTCGAAATAATGGACCCTATCGGTCGTTGCACTCCCTCCAGGGCGACATCTAAACAATAACTATTGACTAATAGCCAAAGCGATTTTTTCTGCAATCCTGTTTACTAACCACTGTTTACTAATCACTTTTTTTCGTATTTTTAAAACGTAAATATTTAAAATTTGTCATATCGCTTTTTAAGCGGATGACTATGCAAACAGAGGTTCTTATGAATTTTGATATGGCACTTTTGATTTTGTGCTGGCAAACAGCCTGCCTTTCGCATAACCACGAGAATGAACAGCTTTTGCCGGGGGCGACTTCGGCAACGGAAGCGGAAAGTGCCGAACTCGACAAGATTCATGACGAAGTGACTCCGAACGCCAGTTGGGACGAATTCAACAACCTTTATGCAGGTTACAAGTCGGCAAGTGACCGCACTAAGGCTTGCGTCAAGGCGCTTCAGTCGGCTTCAAACGATTTTAAAATTCAGGTGACGAACTGCATGGTCCGTATTGCGAACGCATCTCGCGAAGATGACAATGAGAGCAACATGTCGCCCGAAGAATATGAATTTATCAAGAATGTACGTGAGCAGCTTGGACTGAATTAAGTCCAAACTGGGGGGAGTGTGTTTGTGGTTCATTCATTAAAAATCATCGTAGTTTCTGTGCTTGTTGGGAGCGTATATTGCGCTGCGCAACTTGCATTAAAACCTGCAGTTGAAACGGATAATGTCCCTACAATTGAAGATCAGTACTTGATTTTTAAACCTGCTGAAAATGAGTTCCGCGATGAAACTCCGGAACAGGCGAAAACAATTCCGGCAGGGTTCCATAATCCAACGTTAGTCGTTAGCCCAGAAAGCCGGAAGAACATTGATGACAAAATGGAAAAAGTCGGGAAGGGCCTTTGCTATGCCTCGATTGCCACTTTTATCTTGAGCGGGGGCGGTGATACTCGGCTTTGTGGGTATTAATTTTATTTATTTGTAACAAAAAGACCCGCGCTTAAACGCGGGCCTTTTACTTTTCTAGTAGCGAATAACTAGTTACTGCGGCTATGCCGCATTAGCGAAGCACGATGTCGCCGTTGGCAACGAGCTTGTCGCGAAGCTTGTTGTGAGCCTTGTTGACTTCGTCGTCCGTGAGCGTGCGGTCCATAGCCTGGTAGGTGAGGCTGTAAACCATGTTCTTCTTGCCGGCTTCAATCTTTTCACCTTCGTAGATGCTCTTGAGAGTAATCTTTGCGAGGTTCTTCGGGTTGAGAGCCTTGATGCGGGCGAGCACGTCTTCGTGAGTCATCGACTTTGCAACTTCGATAGAGATGTCGCGGGTCGAAGGCACCTGGCGGCTGAAGGCCTGGAACACAATCTTCTTGTGGCTTTCGTGTTCCATCTTGTCCATGTCGGCTTCCATCACGTAGGTCTCGTAGCTGATTTCGTTAGCCTTGAGGCAGTTCGGGTGGAGTTCGCCCATTGTGCCAAGCACCGTGCCGTTGCAGACGATTTCGGCCTGCTTGCCCGGGTGGAGGAAAAGTTCCGGCTTTGCTGCGGCGCGGAATTCCACGACGAGACCGAGACGCTTGAAGAAGCTCTGGACAAAGCCCTTGAAGGCGGCAAAGTCAATCTGCTTCGGCTTGTCGTTGAGCGGATCGGTATCAAAGTTACCGGCGATGGTGAGGGCGACGAGGTTGGATTCGTCAAAGCCCGGATCGCGTTCGTCCTTGCGAGCGCGCTTGAACTGGCCCTTGGCTACTTCGAACAGACGAACAGAACCCGGACGGTTCTTTTCGTTTTCGGCAACGGCCTTGAGCAAGTTCGGGAGGAGGCTCGTCGGCACAGCACCGAGTTCTTCGGAAAGCGGGTTCAAGAGGAGAGCCGGCTTGCTACGACGGTCGTCACTTTCGGGGCCAAAGAGGGCTTCGGTGCGGGCCTTGCTCGTGAAGCGGAGGCTCAAGCATTCGTGGAGGCCCATGGCAGAAAGCGTCTTGCGGATCTTGCGGTTCAAAACTTCGATAGCAGGGAGTTCGTTCGGCTGCATCGTGAACTTCGGCAAGCTGTACGGAATGTTGTCGAAGCCGATGAGGCGTGCAATTTCTTCGATGAGGTCGACTTCGCGTTCGAGGTCCGGGCGGAAGCTCGGGATCTTGAACGTGAGAGATTCGGCGTCCTTCTTCACGACTTCGAGAGCGATACCCGTGAGGAACTTTTCAATCTGTTCGGCGGAAACTTCCATGCCGATGACCTTGGCTGCGCGAGCGACGCGGAGCGTGACTTGGTTGTTTTCTTTCTTGTGGTCTTCGCCGGTGTATTCGACGGAACCCTTGAGGATGCGGCCACCAGCGACTTCCTGGATCATGGCGCAAGCGTACTTGCTGTATTCGTCCTGCGTAGCAAAGTCAATTTCGCGTTCGAAGCGGTAGCTGGAGTCCGTAGAAATGCAGAGGCGCTTGGCCTGCTTGCGGATAACGGTCGGGTTGAACCAGGCGCTTTCGAGGAACACGTTCGTCGTAGCGTCGACGATTTCGGATTCGACACCGCCCATAACGCCTGCGACGCAAGCCGGACGGTCACCGTCGCAAATCACGAGGTCGTTTTCGATGAGTTCGTGTGCGGTGTGGTCGATCGTTTCAATATGCTCGCCCTTGACGGCGCGACGGACCTTGATCTTGTTTCCGTGGAGCTGGTCCATATCAAAGCTGTGGAGCGGCTGACCGACGTCCATCAAGATGAAGTTCGTGATGTCGACGACGTTGTTGATGCTGTTCATGCCGACAGCGTGCAAGAGTTTAGCAAGCCATGCCGGAGACTTTTCAACCTTCACGTCCTTGATGACGCGACCCACATAGCGGGAGCAACCGCAGCCCGGAACGACTTCGAGGCTGATAGCGGCGCTTGCATCTTCGGAATCTTCCTTGAAGTTGTAAGCGAGCGGCTTGAGCGGGCGGTTGAACTTGGCAGCGAGTTCGCGGGCGACACCGCGGTGGCTGAGTGCATCCGGGCGGTTTGGAGTGACGTTCAATTCGTAGCAGACATCGTACATGCCGAGGCTTACGAACGGGG
This sequence comes from Fibrobacter sp. UWB11, assembly GCF_900143015.1. Classification (NCBI taxonomy): domain Bacteria; kingdom Pseudomonadati; phylum Fibrobacterota; class Fibrobacteria; order Fibrobacterales; family Fibrobacteraceae; genus Fibrobacter; species Fibrobacter sp. UWB11. The sequence continues at coordinate 688,849 of NZ_FSRT01000001.1, forward strand.
TACCTGCCGGGATGGAATCGTCGAGAACCATGATTCCACCGTGGTCGTCAGAAAGGCCGATTTCGTCTTCGGCGCAAATCATGCCGAAGCTTTCGACGCCGCGAATCTTGGATTTCTTCATCTTGAGCTTGGTGCCATCGGGGAGCGGGAGTTCTGCGCCAATCGGGGCGAGCACAACCGTCTGGCCTGCAGCGACGTTCGGGGCTCCGCAAACAACCTGGATGGTGTTCGTGCCGTCGTTCACGGTAGTGATGTGCAAGTGATCGCTATCCGGGTGCGGATCGCAAGTGAGAACCTTTGCAACGAGCAACTTGTCATAGACCTTGCCCGGTTCTTCCATGCCTTCAACTTCGAGACCGATGGAGGTGAGCGCCTTTGCGACATCTTCCGCAGATTCCGGAAGGTCAACGTGACGTCTAAGCCAATTCAAAGAAACTTTCATTTTATTACCCTTTGTGGCACGAAACTTGCGTAAGTCCCGGCGTTTTGCCTAGATGGTCCGCAAAATCCATGCCTGCTTAATTTTTCGGCGTAAATGTAGAAAATATTAGCTTGATAAATTGCTTAATATGTTTCGCAATAAGGAATATCGTCGAACTCAGCCGCTACTTCTTCTTTTTTGAATTGGTTGAATAGCAGGACTTCGTTTTTCGAGAACAATTCATCGTTATTGAGGAATGAAATGACGATTTTGCAGAAACCGTTTTGCGGAACGACAACGCCGTGTTTTTCAGCAAGGGTAAGTGTTGTTTCCGTAAAGCCACAAGAGTATCTATAAGACTCTAAATCTGCTTTTCCCGGTTGGATATATGCCGAAAAGAGATTGTCCTGTTCGCTAGTCCAAGTGGGCTTGACGATGATTTTTTCACCGCCGAGTTTGATTTGCTGCTGGTATCCGCCGCTACAGAAACCAACAGGTTGGCGGAACACGCCGATGACGCCTGATTTTTGCTCGAAAGTCTCTTTCTTGGATACAGAAAGGGATTGTGCGCATGAAGTCATAAGAACGCAGGCGCTTAGAATGCCAAGGAGTCTGAAATATTTCATTTTACCTCGTAAAAATTAAATGTGTTTTGCCCTGTTCGTGAAGATCTCGAAATCTTCGGGCGTGGTAAGTTTGTCGTTTGCAGATTCGCCTTTCACGATATAGACGGGCTCGCCAAAAAATTCGAGAATGCTGGCTTCGTCGGTCGGCGTAAAGTCGAGCGGTTCTTTTGCGATGCGCGTATAGAGCTGCTTGAGCAAATCGATGCGGGCTGCTTGCGGAGTCTGGGCGAGCCAGACCTTGTTGCGGTCAATCGTACTTTCGATGCGGCCATCGCTTGCAATCTTGATGGTATCGATTGCAGGCTTTGCAACGAGACAGCTCCCTTGATTGACGAGTGTTTCGCAGACATCGCGAATGATTTTTTCGCTTATAAACGGGCGTGCGACATCGTGTACGAGAACGTATTCGGCGCTACTGGTGAGCGCATTCACTCCGTTTTCTACGGACTGCCAGCGTTCTTTTCCGCCCAGAACGATTTTTAACTTTGTTCTAATATTCTCGGGAAAATTGCTTGTAGAAAACCAGGTCTCAATTTCTTTTTCGAAGAAATCTTTCCAGTCTGCAGGAACCGCCATGACGACTTCTGCAATCTCGTCCATCTTGAGGAATGTTTCGAGAGAATACTGGTAGACGGGTTTACTGCCCAGTTGCATCAACTGCTTGGGAATGTTGCCGCCCATGCGCTTGCCAAGCCCGCCAGCGGGGAGGACTGCTGCGAATTTACCGAAGTGTAATGTTTTTGCCATAATAAAAAAATAGAAAGATTTGTGATTGTAGTCACCATGCTAAAAAAGTAAGAACTATAAAATTTTTCAAAAGGGAGAATGTTTTTACTTTTGGCCTCGGTGTATATGGGAGATCAAAATGGATTTTGAAGAATTAAAGCCAAAGAATCGAACCAAGATGGCTATAGTGGCATGTCTGGGGGGCTTTGTGGGTGTCCATAATTTTATGCTCGCGAACAGTGTTTCGGGGAGCATTAAAATCTATTTGACTTTAGTAGCCCTTATTGCTCCATCCCATGTTGGCCTCTGTATTGCTCTGGTTAACTTTGCTTGGGTCTTGTTTGATCTTTGGCAGATTTGTTTTGTGAAAACCCTGCCAGAGATCCGTTTTGAAGGTAGCCGGAAAAAAGCCGCATTGTTTGTATTTGCGTACTTGTCTCTTGCTACCGTACTTGCTTTTTTTGTCGCCCGAAACTACGGCGTATTATTTTAGTTATTTCTTGAAGCGGACTGCAGTGCCGTAAACGATAATTTCAGAGGCACTTGCCATCAGGCTGCTTGTGGCGAAACGTACATTTACGATTGCATCTGCGCCTATCATTGTTGCCTCATTTATCATGCGCGCGGTAGCTTTTTGACGGGCCTCGTTCATCATTTCGCTGTATCCTGCGATTTCGCCACCGATGATGGTCTTGAGTCCTGCGAAAATGTCGTGCACGACATTCTTTGAAAAAACGATACTCCCTTTGACGAGCTGAATCGTTTCGAGTTCCTTGCCGCTAATGTAGTCTGTGTTGACGATTATCATTGTTACCCTCAAAATAGTTGTTTATTACAATATATAAAAAATTGCAAATAAGAGAATATCGCAAAAACCCCTGCACTTGATGTGCAGGGGCCTTGGGGGATTTGAGGAGGAGAGAATTGATGAATTAGAAAACGAAGAACATACCGATGTGTGGGGTAACGTTTACTCCAGTGAATAGGTAAGAAAGTCTGCTTGTTTTTGACAATCGGCCAGGATCATTGTAATAAGCACCGATTCCATAAGCGTTTGTAGTGATGTCAATACCGCCGATTACACCGATTGAATCGAATACGTGGTAGCCCACGACTAAATCGCCACCGATAACAGCGTCAACGTATATGGCACCTGGGTTGTATTTACGTGTATCTGTCCTGACGTCGCCTTCGATTAATTTCATGTCGAGCCCGCAAAGAAAATGCACTGCGACAATCAATTCGTTTGAAATCGGCGCCATGCCTATGCCTAGCTTTAAATTGAAGTCGAGTCCCTTTAAATCTGTTTTTTTACGGGTGATTTCATCTTTGAGGGAACCGTTCAAAAAGCCGATACCTAAACCGAATATGGACGAATAGCCATTTGCGTCTGTTCTATAGCGGGTCCAGCCGAATTGGTAGCTCACTGAACTCCAGTCGAAGTTTATGGCTTTTATCTTCCATGTTTCAGATTCGATGGGCAGATAAAAATTCATGCTTTGAAGGCTTTTGGTTGTCCTCATGGGCTTCTTTTCAGTAGCCTTGGTTGTTTGTGCGTCCAATGGTGTTGCGTCGATTTGCGCAAACAGCATTGAACTGCACATAATAATCGCGATAGCCACAATTTTGGAGAGCTTAGTAAGCATAATACACTCCTTGGCTGAAAATGTGGTTTTATCAATGCTCCGTCATTGAATATACCCAAAAGTTTTTAGAAATCTTAGAAAAATGTTACGAAAATACTCCAATTGAGAATGAACCCGTAAAAAATGCCGTTTTTTATGAAAAAAAGGCAATTGGGCTTTGGTAAAATTTTCTTGAGGAATAAAGTTTTGACTATGACAGTATTTGACATGAGGAAATTGTATATTGAATTTTGTAATTAATGCATGTATTTGTATATATGCATTAATTGGATGAAAAAAGGCATATTTGCTGTAAAAAGTCAAAAAAAAGGAGTTTCCTATGGCAATCATATTCGATGATTCGAAGTCCATTAACGATTATCTCAAGAAGCCGGAATCTCATCCAGAGTCGTTTGCTTCGCTATGCAAGCGTCAGGCGACCGGTCTAAAGCTTGTAAGCGACGAAATGGAACAGGACCGCAAAGAACAGGAGGAAATGGCGAAGCTAAGGAAAATGAGCTATGAGCGCAAGTACAAGTTGTTTTTCGAGAATATCGACCTGATTATGCGTCACAGGGATGAAATCCTCTCTACACCGCGTTATGCAAACATCGATGCGCATTACGCGCTTGGGGGAGGCGGTTGTTATATCGGGCCGATTTCCACATCAAGGCGCTACAGTTTTGCAGGGACGCTCGTCAACATTAATCTCAAGCTGGGGGCGCTTCTGGAACTTTGGGATACCGATACATTCAGGGTGGGCTGTAAGTGCGGCGGCACGGCTGTAATCCGTTACTTTTCGGGTTCTCCGCTTTCGGGGGCGTCTGTCGCGGCTGCGGCTTGTCCCAAGTGCAAAGAGGTTCTGCATGGTATACGGAGCCGTAGTTTTGGGGATTATATGGGGACCATGCTCACAAAACTTGCAGAAAACACCGAGAAGGTCATAAAGGATATCATTGCTAAGTGGACGCTTGCCGAGGCCGAATGTGTGAAAAAAAATGCTGAAGGGAAATTTTCGCGGTCGTGCCGCCCTGGTGGTGAAATTCGTGGCGAGGAGCCGGCGTGTAGCCTGGAAACAATGATCAATGAACTGAGGTTGAAGGAATTTGGGGCGGATTGAAATTTTACTTGACGGTTTATGTTTAAAAGACTACTTTTTGAGCAGTAAAACAAATGTTCACTATACTGCGAGGCGCGGATGGCTCTCTCCCAAGAAATTAATGCTCAGGTTATAGATTCCCTTGAGGGGGAACGCTCTCGCTTGGACAAGGAACAGCTTGATGCGGTAGAAACGACCGAGGGCTACGTGCGCGTTGTGGCGGGGGCTGGTTCGGGCAAGACGAAAACGCTTACGCATCGCTATTTGTATCTCGTGAAGGAAATGGGAATTTCGCCGTCGAACATTCTTTGCGTGACGTTCACGAATAAGGCTGCGAACGAAATGAAAAAGCGCATTCGCTCGATTCTAGGCGGTGACGATAGCGGTTATATTTCGACGTTCCATGGTTTCTGCGTGCGTTTCTTGCGTGAAGAAATCCACGTGTTGAAATACCCGAAAGAATTTATGATTCTGGACGAGGATGACCAAAAATCGCTGTTGCGCAAGGCGTATGCGGATCTCGGTTTTTCGCTCAAGGATTTGAAAATCAGCAGTGTCCTTGATTTTATCGGGGGCCGCAAGGCAAATGATTTGGATTACGTTTCACTCTTTGCAGAACTGCCTTCGGAAAATGATGTCGATGAAGTGTCCAAAGACCATTTGCTGGAGTTGTCGGATGAAGCTGATGACAAGTGGATGAAGGTTTATTACCGCTACCTATACGAGCAAAAGAAAAATTATGCTCTAGATTTTGACGATTTGATTTTGGTGACTTTGTACATTCTTCAAAGTTTTCCGGAACAGTTGGACAAGTGGCGCAAACGCATGATGTACGTGATGGTCGATGAGTATCAGGACATTGACGGTCAACAGTTCATGCTTGCGGACTTGCTTTCGAGCTATCACAAAAATTTATTTGTGGTAGGGGACCCGGACCAGACGATTTATGGATGGCGAGGTGCCGATATCAATCGTATTCTTGAATTTGACAAAACTCATCAGGGAACAAAAACGATTTTATTGCAGAATAATTATCGTTCTACGCCGAGCATTTTGAAGGTGCCAGATGCGGTTATCAAGAACAACAAGTTTAGAATTGAGAAGGTCTTGAGGCCTGTGCGTGTTGGCGGAAAAACGCCTGTCTTTTACCATGCAAAGAATACGCGCGAAGAGGCGAAATGGATTGTAGAACGTATCCAGAATGCAGTGCAGAACTCTGTGAAAAATGGCGCGGGCGGTATGCGCTACAAAGATATTGCGGTGCTTTATCGAATGCATTCGCAGTCGCGTTCTGTCGAAGAAGCTTTGATGGCCGAAAATATTCCGTACAAGGTTTATAGTGGTGTCGGATTTTATCAGCGCAAAGAAATTAAGGACGTGATTTGTTATTTGCGCATGCTCGTGTATGCCGATGATTTGTCTTTTTTGCGGACTGTGAATACGCCCAAGCGCCAGTTCGGACCGCGTAAGGTTTCCATATTGCAGGCTTTTGCAGATGCGCGAGGCGTTGGACTTTACGAGGCGCTTTTGGAAATTGTATCGGAAGCGGGAATGTTGAATGATGTGGCTTGTGATATTTCGTCGCAGGCGGAATTGTCATCTGTAGGCAATGAACGCAATAAGATTGATTTTGACTGCAAGGGATTTTTGGCGCGGAGCAATGTCGTTGAGTATGTGAAATTGATTGAAAAGTATCGTTCGTGCTATAGGGACATGAGCGTTTCTGAAATTTTAGCGAAGATTTTGCGAGAGACGAAGTACGAAGAAATGTTGCGCCTGGATGGCGACGAAGATCGCTTGGACAATCTCGCAGAACTCAAACAGGGAATTCTGGAATTCGAGAATTACTACGAAGAAGATGCTTCGCTAGATGAGTATTTGCAGAATATCGTGCTGTTCACGAATGTTGATGAAGATGCCGAAGAAAAAGACCGCGTACAACTCATGACGATTCATAACGCCAAAGGTTTGGAGTTCCCGTACGTTTTTGTGTGTGGCTTAAATGAAGGCTTTTTCCCAGTAAAGCGCGTGCAGAATAAGGTTCAGCTAGAAGAAGAACGCAGGCTTGCGTATGTGGCGTTTACGCGTGCTGAAAATGTGCTTTGTATAAGCGATGCCGAAGATGGTGTGGCGGGGGAGAGCGGAACGCGTTACCCGTCAAGGTTTTTGCTTGAAATGGATATGGGCGGGCTTGATATTGCTCGTGGATTTTCGGAAGATTTGCTCGAGGCCGCGAAGGCACACATATCAAATGTCGATCAGGAACGAGATTTCCTGAATGACGAGAGCTTGGGACTAGTCAAGAAAGCGCCTTCGGCAACTTTTGAAGTTGGCGATCGTGTTGTGCACAAGATTTTTGGCGTGGGTACAATTCGCGTTGTGGACGAAAAGAACTTCTGCTACGAGATTGCGTTTGACAAGTTTGCAACCCCGCGCAGCATACAGTTCGATTTTCCACTTCGTGGCTTGACTGCTGCACCTCGGTCATGACAGAACATAAATGTTCTGTCGCGACACTCGGTTTGCGTGTCATTCCGTTAGTACGGGCTTAACGTCTGCGACTTTTTTGAAAATTGTTCTCGGGGCGCTCGTAGTGAATCGGTTTTAACTGCTTGATGACGTCTCGAAGTTCTTTGGGCAGCGGACAATCGAATACTTTGTGCTCACCTTTCCAATCGAATTCCAAACGGCAACTATGCAAGAATAAACGGTTCAGACCGAATTGCTTTTTTACTTCGCGGTTGAGCGCAAAATCGCCGTAGCGCGTGTCGCCCAAAAGCGGATGTCCGATGCTTGCAAAGTGCGCACGGATTTGGTGCATGCGGCCTGTTTCGAGTTTGATTTTTACAAGATCGTAGCCTTCGTAATGTTGCTTGACACGGTAATGCGTGATTGCCTTTTGTGCGTTATCGTCATCTTGACCGACGAGCATCTTGCTGCCCTTGGCGCTATCGGTGCGCAAAAGCGATTCGTTGATGGTACCGCGGTCTTTCTTGAGGTTGCCTTTGACAAGCGCAAAGTAGAATTTGTCTACGACGTGTTCGCGAATCATGCGCGTGAAGTCGCGGAGTGTATCACCATGGAGGGCCGCAATAATCATACCCGAAGTTTCTTGGTCAAGGCGGTGGGCAATCGTTGGCTTAAAGTCGAGACCTTCGTTTTTGCCCCATTCCCAAAGATATTCTACAAGGCTTTCTCCAGGGCGCGTGCCGCTTCCTGGCTGGCTTGCGAGTCCCGAGGGCTTGTTGACTACAACGTAATCTTCGGTTTGCACGATAAGGTCGAGCTCGTGAGCGCCCCAATGCGCTTGTTTTTCTGCGCCAGTGCGTGCTTGACCCCAAGTGCTTTTTTTCTTGGCGAAACCTGTTGCGCTTTTTGCGTCGGGGTGTTGCTGGGTGTCCCCGTTCGAAGGGGTAGCGGGAGCCGCTTCGGCGGCGGAAGCGAGGGGAAGGCTTTCCCCCTTTTTATCGTCTTCACTAACGCTTTTGAAATTTTCGTAAATGTTCACCACGTCGCCTTCGACGAGCATCTGGTTTGCCTTGCCGACAACACCATTTACACGGACTTTCTTTTTGCGGATGACGGCGAAGAACACCGAGAGGGATTCTTCGGGGAATGCCTTGCGGAGAAAACGGTCAAGGCGCATGTTGGCAAAGTTGCGATCAATTGTTCGTGTAATCATTTTTTTTGTTACTAGTTAATAGTTAGTAGTTACTAGAATCGAAGCAATGTCTGTCATGCCCGATTTAGTCGGGCATCTCCCGTTATTAAGATTGGAGATTCCCGCTCGGAGGCGGGAACGACATAGTCCGTTTTTCATTACTTGCATCTCCTGGCGTAATGAGCAAGGCGCACACCGTCGGCGGCGCTAGTGACGATTCCGCCAGCGTATCCGGCTCCTTCGCCAAGGACGAATAAACCCTTGGTATTCACGCTTTCGAGTGTTTCGTTATTGCGCGGAATGCGGAGTGGTGAACTGGTGCGCGTTTCTGGTGCGACAATTAGCCCTTGATCTATAAATCCTGGAATTTTGCGGTCGAAGTTTTGGAATCCTTCGGCAAGGCTCTTGCAAATGGTCTTGTCCATCCAATCCCACAAATTGCTTTGGACAAGTCCGCAGGGGTATGTGGATTTCGGGAGTGATTTGTCTTCTTGGTGGGCGAGGAAACTCTTTATTGTTTGTGCAGGTGCTGCGTAATTTTTTCCGCCGACGTTGTATGCATCGCTCTCGATTTTGCGCTGCAAGTCGAGACCACCAAATAGTGAACCGCTTGATGGAATGTCAAAACCTTCGGCGCCTGCAGTAATCGGAACTGCGATGGCTCCGTTTG